>DASXCV010000198.1:0-18433 GCA_036491015.1 Thermoleophilaceae bacterium
ACGAAGAGGCCGTCGATGCCGAACTCGCCCTGGCAGAGCGCCGCGCACGGAAGCACGCGCTTCTGATCGAAGACGATCGAGTCGCACATCTCGGCCACGGCCGCGGCGGGCGCGTAGAACGCCGAGCCCTTCTGGAGCAGCTTCACGACCTCGGCGCCGCCGTCGCGGGTGCGCTGCACGATCTCCTCGATGCGGCTGTCCGAGATCTTCTGGCGAATCGGCACACCGGCCACGTTCGAGTAGCTCACCACCGGCACCATCGTGTCGCCATGGCCGCCGAGCACGAAGCCGGTGACGTCACGCACGGACACGCCGAGCTCCCAGGCGAGGAAGGTGCGGAAGCGGGCCGAGTCGAGCACGCCCGCCATGCCGATCACCCGCTGGCGCGGGAACTGGGTCACGTCTGACGCCACGTGACACATCGCGTCGAGCGGGTTGGTGACCACGATGACGATCGCGTCCGGTGAGCGGTCGGCCACCTGCTGGGCCACGCCGCCGACGATCTCCTTGTTCTTCGCGAGCAGGTCATCGCGGCTCATGCCGGGCTGGCGCGGGAAGCCGGAGGTGATCACCACGATGTCGGAGCCGGCCGTCTCCTCGTAACCGTTCGTGCCCACGAGGTTGGCCTCGTAGCCCACCACGGGTCCCGCCTGGTTCAAGTCGAGCACCTTGCCCTGCGGCATTCCCTCGACGATGTCCACAAGCACCACGTCCGCGTAGTCACGCTCCGCAAGACGCTGTGCAGTGGTTGCACCCACATTGCCTGCACCTACTACAGTTATCTTGTTCCGCATTACCTTTACCTTTATCTATTAATTACAACTCATAAGGAGTGAAATGGCCGACTTCCTAGCCGAGAAGCGTGCCGAGATAGACAACAGGCTCAAGGAGCTCCGGCCACTTCACGAGGAGTACCTCAAGCTCGAGCGCGCAAAGGCGGCTCTGGACGGCGTCGACGGCCCACGGCCCGGCCGTCCGCGCGGCTCCGCGTCAAGCGGAGGCACGAGGCGCCGCCGTCGCCGGCGCGGCTCCACCCGCGGCGACGAGGCACTGGCCCTGATCCGCCAGAACCCCGGCGTGACCGTGAGCGAGCTGGCGCGCATGATGAACATCAGCCCTCCCAATTACCTGTACCGGGTGATGGCCAATCTGCAAGCCGACGGTGCGGTGACGAAGCAGGGCAAGGGCTACGCCGCGACCTAAGCCGCAACCTTCTCCATCTTCGCGATGATCGCGTCGGCGAACTCGGACGTGCCCACAGCCGACGGATCGTCGCGCGTGGGCTTCATGTCGTAGGTCACCGATTCGCCCTCGCGGATCACGTCGGCGATCGCTTTCTCCATCGCATCCGCCGCGTCGAACTCCTCGAGGTGACGAAGCATCATCACGCCCGAGAGGAGCAGCGCGGTGGGGTTCACCTTGTTCTGGCCCTTGTACTTGGGGGCCGAGCCGTGCACGGCCTCGAACACCGCATAGTCGTCGCCGATGTTCGCGCCCGGCGCGAGGCCGAGCCCGCCGATCATGCCGGCGCCGAGGTCGGACACGATGTCGCCGTAGAGGTTCGGCAGCACGATCACGTCGTACTCCTCCGGCCGTGACACGAGCTGGTTACAGAGGTTGTCGATGATCCGGTCCTCGAATTCCACATCGGGGAACTCGGACTGTGCAACCTGGCGCCCGACGTCGAGGAACAGGCCATCCGTGTGTTTCATGATGTTGGCCTTGTGCGCGAGAGTCACCTTCTTGCGCCCGTTGAGCTTCGCGTAGTTGAACGCGGCGCGCACGATCTTCTGCGTGCCGTAAACGGAGATCGGCTTGATCGAGATGCCGATGTCCTTGCGCAGCACGGTGCCCTCGGTCTCGATGATGAACTGGCGGAGCTGCTCGGTCTTCGGATCGTTCAGCTGGTACTCGATGCCCGCGTAAAGGTCCTCGTGGTTCTCGCGGACGATCACGATGTCGGTCTCGGGGAAGCGCGTGCGCACGCCCTCGTAGGCCTTGCACGGGCGCAGGCAGGCGTGCAGGTCGAGCTCCTTGCGCAGGGCAACGTTGATCGAGCGGAAGCCGGACCCCACGGGCGTGGTGATCGGCCCCTTGATCGCGACGCCGCGCTCCTTGATCGATTCGAGCACGCGGTCGGGCAGCGGGGTGCCCTCCTCTTCGTACACGTCGGCGCCGGCGTCCTGGAAGTCCCAGTCGAATTCGACGCCGGTGGCCTCGAGCACTCGCTGGACTGCCTCAGATATCTCCGGCCCGGTGCCGTCGCCGGGGATAAAGGTCACGCGATGAGCCACTGAGGCGTTCCTTTCGTAATTTCGGAAGCTGATGAAGGGCCGCGCATTATCGCTTGCCCGCGCTGAAATGGCCCTAAACGCTGTGCGACGATGGTCAGTGCATGTTTGGACGCTCGATCCAGCTGGGCCGGATTCTCGGTATTCGCATCGGCGCGAACCCGAGCTGGTTCGTCGTTCTGTTCCTGCTCATCTACCTGCTCACCGGGCAGTACAAGGACGCGTTCCCGGGGCAGGACACGAAGGCCTTCCTGCTGGCTGTCGCGAGCGCGCTCCTGCTCTTCCTCTGCATCCTGCTCCACGAGCTCGGCCACGCGATCGTCGCGCGGCGCAACAGGGTGCCGATCGCCGGGATCGAGCTGTGGCTCTTCGGCGGGATCGCGACGATGACGCGCGAGCCCGACACGCCCGGCGCCGCCTTCCGCATCTCCGCGGCCGGCCCGCTCGTGACGTTCGCGATCGCCTTCGGCAGCTGGGCAGTCGGCGCGCTCGTCTGGGGCTGGCACGCGTTCGCCGACGCCGCCTTCCTGAGCGACCGCACGGGCTACACCTCGGCCGAGGTGCTGCTCGGCTACGTGGCCTCGATCAACGCCCTGCTGCTCGTGTTCAACCTGATCCCGGGCTACCCGCTCGACGGCGGCAACATCCTGCGCGCCATCGCCTGGTGGCGCACCGGCGACCGCGTGCGGGCCACGCGCGTGGCCGCGCGCACCGGGCGGGTGGTGGCCTACATGATCATGGCCTTCGGCCTTTACGTCATCGTGAGGTCGGGCGCGTTCTTCACGGGCATCTGGTTCATCCTGATCGGCAACTTCTTCGCACAGGCCGCGCGCGGCACCGAGATGCAGACGCGCATCACCTCGCAGCTCGAGGGCCTGAGCGTGGCCGACGTGATGGACGCGGAGCCAGTGGCCGTGCCGTCCGAGGCCAAGCTCGACACGGTGCTCGACGAGTTCTTCCTCCGCTACCGCTGGCCGTGGTTCCCTGTGACCGACCGCGCGGGCCGCTTCCTCGGCCTCGTGATCCGCGAAAGCGTGGACGGCGTGCCCGAGGAGCTCCGCGCCGGCCGCACCGTGAACGAGGTGATGGCGAAGGACGCCGAGGGTTCCCTCAGGGTCCTCACCGACGCCCCGCTCGAGTCCCTGCTGGGGAGAGAAGGCCTCCGAACCCTCGGCGCCCTGATGGCCGTGGACGGCGAGGGCATCCTGAAGGGCGTAGTGACGCTCGACCAGGTAAGGCGAGCACTGCAACCGACGGCGCCGGCAACCAGCAACTAGCAACTAGCAACTAGCAACTAGCAACTACTGGCGCGCCCGCCGACGGAGCTCGCCAAACTTCCAAGCCGGGTGGGGGTCCGACTGAAGCTGCTGGCGGGGATCGCCGTCGCCGTGGCGATGGTGCCTAGCGCTGCGCACGCGGCCACCGGGGAGCTGCAGGTGGGCGTGGGCCGCGCCGACATCACGCCGCCGACCGGCTACTACATGATGGGCTGGGTCCGCTCGGACGGCGTGATCCAGGGCCAGCAGACGCGCCTCTGGGCGCGTGCGGTGGTGCTCCAGGAGGGCGGCCGCAAGATCGCGCTCGTGGCCGAGGACCTGAACGGCATCCCGGGCGGGATGCTCGCCCAGGCCGCCGCGCTCGACAAGGACATCGGCTTCGACCAGACGAACGTGCTCGACTCCGCGTCCCACACGCACGCGGCGCCGACGTCCTTCTACAACTTCTCCACCTACGACTCGGTGTTCATGACCGTGCGCTCGCCGACGGACTTCGACCTGGCCGGCACGGTGGACCCGCAGCTCTACGGCTTCATGGTCCGCCAGCTCGCTCTCGCCATCCGGCGCGCGAACGCCGACCTCGGGCCGGGTGAGGTCGGCTGGGGCAACACACAGATCGACGACCTGACGGAGAACCGCTCGATCGAGGCGCACCTGTACGACCACGGCATCCACCTGCCGTACGGCGCGGGCAGCGCGTCGATGGACCCGATGGGCGTGCTCCACACGATCGACCCGAACGTGAACGTCCTGCGCGTGGACAAGCTGATCGGCGGGCGCGACGTGCCCGTCGGAATGTGGTCGACGTTCGCCAACCACGGGACGGTGAACAAGTACCAGTTCAACTTCTACAACGAGGACCACCACGGGGCCGCCACGCACCTGGTGGAGCAGCGCATCCGCCAGCTCGGCGACGTGCCGGCGGGCCAGGACGTGGTGAACGCGTACGGCAACTCGGACGAGGGCGACATCTCATCGGGGCTCGTGCGCTCGGGGCCGGCGGCCGCGGACTACGTGGGCACCGTCGAGGCCGGCGCCTTCATGCGGGCCTGGGACGAGGCGGGCCAGCACATGTCATCCGACCCGGCGCTCGACTGGCGCTGGACGCGCATGTGCTGGTGCGGGCAGGACACGCCGGACGGCCCTGTGGCGGACCGCGGGGCGTTCGGCCTGGCGGAGCTCACCGGCTCGGAAGAGGGCCGCGGCCCGCTCTTCGACGTCACGCGCATCCCGTTCGAGGGGGACCACCTCGACGTCGGCGTCGGCCCCCAGGGCGACAAGGAGCAGGCGCCGATCCCGCTGAACGTGCCCAAGGCCGTGCCGATGATGGCGCTGCGGATCGGCGACCGCATGATCGTCTCGGTGCCCGGCGAGATGACCGAGGACATGGGCCGCCGCGTGCGTGCCGCCGTGATGGAGGCGAGCTCGAACGCCGGGATCGTCGACGTCGTGATCTCGGGCCTGGCCAACGAGTACGCCGACTACTTCACCACTCCGCAGGAGTACGACGCCCAGCACTACGAGGGCGCCGCGACGATCTACGGCCGGGCGAGCTCCGACGCCCTCGAGCAGGTGCTCGTGTCGCTCGCGGGCGACGTGGTGTCGGACAGCCCGGCGCCCGCGCCCTACGCGTACGACCCGGTGAACGGCATCGCCGCCGACGCGAGCGCGGCGCCGTTCCCCACGGGGCCGAGCAGCGCCGTCGTGAAGAACCAGCCGCTGGCCGAGGCGCCGCGGCTGGGTCACGCGTGGTTCTCGTGGCAGGGCGGCCAGCGCGGCTACGACAGGCCGCTCGAGCGCGCGTTCGTGCTCGTACAGCGCCAGCGGGCCGACGGGGGCTGGGACACCGTCGACACCGACCTCGGCCTGAACATCCTCTGGACCGTGGACAAGAACGGCCTCTACCGGACCAAGTGGGAGGTGCCGCTCGGCGCGCCCGCCGGGTCCTACCGCTTCGTGATCCAGGCCAACCACTACAGCCTCAGCTCGAAGCCGTTCGCCGTGGTGTCCGCGCAGACGCTCAAGGTCGCGCGCACCACCACGCAGCCCGGCTTCGCGGCGGTCACGCTCGACTACCCCGCCGCCGTCTCCCACGAGGCGGTGGGCGATCCACCGGGCGACTCGACGGCCGACCTCACGGCGCGCCCGAGCCACGCCGACTCCGGCACGGCGACCTTCCTCGTGAACGGAACGCCGACGCACGCGAGCGCCGGCCCGAGCGGCGTCTTCCAGGTGCCGGCCCCGCCGGGCGCCCGGATCGAGCTGAAGCCCGGAGCGGCACAGGACGCCTATGGCAACGCAAACGGAAACGACCTGACGTTCACAACGTGAGCCTGCGATCTGCGGTCGGCGGTCTGCGCTCGCGGGCGGGGATCACGGACGACGGACGCGTTTGCATAGAATCGCCGCCCGCATGCCCACCCATGACGTCCTCGTAATCGGCGCCGGCCTGGCCGGCCAGCGCGCGGCCCTGGCGGCCGCAGAGCAGGGAGCATCGGTTGGAATCCTCTCGAAGGTCCATCCCGTGCGCTCGCACTCGAACGCTGCCCAGGGCGGCATCAACGCCGCGCTCGGAGCGGAGGACACGTGGGAGTCGCACGCCTTCGACACCGTGAAGGGCTCGGACTACCTGGGCGACCAGGACGCGATCGAGATCATGTGCCGGGCGGCGCCGCAGGAGATCCTCGACCTCGAGCACCTGGGCGTGACCTTCCACCGCAACGAGGAGGGCAAGCTCGGCACCCGCGCCTTCGGCGGCGCCTCCGCGGCTCGCACCTACTACGTGGCTGACATCACCGGCCAGGCCATCCTGCACGTGCTCTACGAGCAGCTGATGAAGCACGACGAGGTGGTCCGCTACGAGGAGTGGTTCAACACCGCCATCGTGCAGGACGACGACGGCCAGATCGCCGGCGTGGTGGCGCGCAACATGCGCGACGGCGCGATGGAGCTGTTCGGCGCCAAGGCCGTGATCCTCGCGGCGGGCGGCAACGGGCAGATCTACAACCCCACCACCAACGCCCTGATCTGCACGGGCGACGGCATCGCGCTGGCCTACCGCGCCGGCGCCCCGCTGATGGACATGGAGATGGTGCAGTACCACCCCACCACGCTCGCGGGCAACGGTCTTCTCATCACCGAGGGCGCGCGCGGCGAGGGAGCGCACCTCTACAACGCGCAGGGCGAGCGCTTCATGGAGAAGTACGCGCCCAACAAGATGGAGCTGGCCTCGCGTGATGTCGTGTCTCGCGCGGAGCAGACCGAGATCAACGAGGGCCGCGGCTTCCCCGACGGCACGGTCGCGCTCGACATCACGGTGGTGCCGCGCAAGCGCATCCACGAGGCGCTGCGCGAGATCGTGAACGTGGGCCGCGACTTTGCGGGCGTCGACATCACCAAGGAGCCGATCCACATCAAGCCGGGCAACCACTACGTGATGGGTGGGGTGAAGACCGACGTGGACGGCCAGACCGACATCCCCGGTCTCTACGCCGCCGGCGAGGTGGCCTGCGTGTCCGTGCACGGGGGCAACCGGCTCGGGGCCAACTCCCTGCTCGACACACTCATCTTCGGCGGCCGCTCGGGCCGTCACGCCGCGCACCGCGCCGCCGGGATGGCTCAGCCGCAGGCCTCACGCGAGGCGCTCGAGAGCGAGGAGCGCGCGGTCAAGGAGATCGTGAACCGCGACCGCTCCGGCCGCCGCGTGTCCGAGATCAAGGCCGAGATGGGCTCGACCATGGACAAGTACGCGGCCGTGTTCCGCGACGAGGAGGGCCTGGGGCAGGGGCTCGAGATCATCCGCCGCCTCCAGGAGGAGGCGAAGACCGTCGCGATCGACGACAAGGGCAAGGTCTTCAACCAGGACCTGTTCGGCGCGCTCGAGCTCGGGTACATGCTCGACAACGCCGAGTGCGTCATCGTGGGGGCGATCGAGCGCAGGGAGAGCCGCGGAGCGCAGTTCCGCACGGACTACCCCGAGCGCAACGACGACGAGTGGCTCAAGCACATCAACCTCACCTACTCGGAGGACGGGCCCGAGATCTCGTACTCCGAGGTGACGATCACGCAGTGGCAGCCCGAGGCGAGGACCTACTAGAGAAGCCATGCCCGATTACACGCTGAAGATCCGCCGCTACAACCCCGAGTCCGCCCAGGCCGCCTACTGGGAGAACTTCAACGTAGACCTCGACCCGGCACGCTCGGTGCTCGACGGCATCCTGCAGGCGCGCAACGACCAGGACGGCTCGATCGCTATCCGCTGCTCGTGCCAGGCCGCGATCTGCGGTTCCTGCGGCGTGCGCATCAACGGCAAGTCCCGCCTCGCCTGCAACACCAAGATCGGCGAGGCCGCCGAGCGGGCGCAGCAGATGGGCCGTGAGGAGATCGTGGTCGAGCCGATGGGCAACATGCCCGTGCTCAAGGACCTGATCGTGGACATGGACGCGGTGCACTGGAAGAAGGTCCACCGCGTGGTGCCGTGGCTCCTGCCCGAGGGCGAGCCGCCCGAGCGCGAGTACATCGTGCCGGCGGAGGCGATGATCGACGTGACGCAGGCAATGGCCTGCATCCACTGCGGCGTGTGCGTGTCCGCCTGCCTGTCGCTCGAGGTAGACCCGGAGTTCATCGGGCCGGCCGCGCTGGCCAAGGCCTACCGCTTCGTCGGCGACCCGCGCGACGCCCACGAGGAGGAGCGCCTGCGCGATCTCGCCGAGGACGAGCACGGCATCTACGACTGCACCCACTGCTTCGCCTGCGTGGAGGTGTGCCCGAAGGACGTGGCGCCAATGAACCAGATCATGCGCCTGCGCCGCCGCGCCACCGGTGACTACGGGATCAAGGACTCGAATGCCGGCTACGGCCACGAGGCCGCGTTCGTCGGGCTGATAGAGAAGTACGGCACGCTCGCCGAGTCGCAGCTCCTGCCGCGCTCGTTCGGCCAGGGCTCGCTGATCCGCTCGCAGCTCGAACCGAGCTCGCTGAAGAAGCTCGCCGGCTCCCTCCCCACCGTGGTGAACGGGCTGAAGTCGGGCAAGGTCTCGCCGGTGAAGGCGCTCGTGCACCACAAGCTGCCGGATCAGAAGCAGGTGCGCCGCATCTACAACGAGGTGCACTCGCACGGCGAGCGGATCGAGCTGAACTTGTACATCGTCGGCGAGGCCGGCGGCGACGAAGACGACGGCGCAGTGGCCGAAGGGAGTCAGGAAGCATGAAAGTTGCCTATTGGCCCGGCTGCGTCTCGCGCGGCTTCACCCCGGAGCTGCACGGCTCGATGGCGGCCGTGGCCCCGAGGCTCGACATCGAGCTGATCGAGCTCGACCGCGCCAACTGCTGCGGCGCCGGCGTGATCGCCGAGCACAACCAGGAGCTCGTGGACTCCCTGAACGCGCGCACGTTCGCCATGGCGCAGGGCGTGGACGGCGCGCTCGGGATGATGAACATCTGCTCCACCTGCCAGGGCGCGCAGTCGGAGTGCCAGGAACGGCTCGACGCGGACGCCGCCTACCGGGAGCACATCAACGAGCACCTGGAGCCCGAGGGCCTCGCCTACGAGCGGAACTCGGCTTGGTGGAACAAGAACTTCCTCTGGCTGCTCGTCGAGGACATCGGCATCGACGCGCTGCGCGAGCGCGTGGTGCGGCCGCTCCTCGGGCTGCGCGTGGCGCCGTTCTACGGCTGCTACATCGTGCGTCCGCAGTCGCGGCTCGGCTACGACGAGCGGCCCGAGCGCGACCTCTATCTCGAGCAGGTGATCGAGGCGATCGGCGCGACGCCGGTGGACTACGCGGGCAAGCACAAGTGCTGCGGCTTCCCGCTGATCACGATGAACAAGACCACCTCGTTGCGCCAGGCCGGCCGCCACATCGCGGACGCGATCGACGCCGACGCGGACTGCATGGTCACGCCGTGCCCGCTCTGCCACCTGAACCTCGACCTCCAGCAGCCGGACGCCTCCAAGTACGTGGAGCGCGACCTCGGTATGCCGGTGCTGCACTTCCCGCAGCTCGTGGGCCTCGCCCTGGGGCTCGAGCCGAAGGAGCTCGGGATGAACAAGCACGTCATCAAGACGGGCGACGTGCAGCGCAAGATCGCGGCGCTCGCCGCCGCCTAGTGGCCTACGACGAGGATCTTGCGCAGCGGCTGCGCGAGCTCCTCGCGTCTCGCTTGGACGTGACCGAGCGCAAGATGTTCGGCGGCATTGGCTTCATGGTCAGCGGCAACATGTGCGTCGGCGTGCAGGGCGAGGACCTGATCGCGCGCGTGGGCGAGGAGCGCTTCGACGACGGGCTGGCGGAGCCGCACGCGCGGGTCTTCGACTTCTCCGGCCGGCCGTCGAAGGGGTTCCTGTACGTGGCGCCGGGCGGGACGGCCGACGAGGGCGACCTGCGGGCGTGGGTGGACCGGGCGCTCGCGTTCGTCACCACGCTTCCGCCGAAGGGGTAGACGCGCGCTTTAGGCTGCGCGCATGGACCTCGCCGAGTACCGCAAGCTCAGCCACGACACCTGGGAGCAGATGGCCGCCGCCTGGGACGAGTGGACCGACGTGATCGTGGAGCAGTCGCGTGCGCCGACGGAGCAGATGGTGGCCGCGCTCTCGCCGCGGCCGGGCGAGACGATCCTCGAGCTCGCCTCCGGCGCAGGTGTTGGCGGGTTCGCGGCCGCCGCCGCGATGGGCGGAGAGGGGCGGCTGATCATGACCGACTTCGCCGAGCAGATGGTGGTGGCGATGCGGCGCCGCGGCGCGGATCTCGGCTTCGACAACATCGAATACCGCGTGATGGACGCCGAGCAGATGGACATCGACGACGACTCGGTGGACGGCGTGCTCTGCCGCTGGGGCTACATGCTGATGGCGGACCCGGCGGCGGCGCTGCGGGAGACGCGGCGCGTGCTGCGTCCCGGCGGGCGGCTGAGCTTCTCGGTCTGGGGCGCGCCGGAGGACAACCCGTGGGGCAGCGTGCCGAGCCGTGTGCTCTTGGAGCGCGGCCATCTCGAGCCTCCCGAGAACGGCGCGCCGGGGATCTTCGCGCTCGGCGATGCCGGTCGGATCGACGCGCTCGTGACGGGCGCCGGGTTCGAGCGGCCGCAACTCGAGGAGGTCAGGCTGACCTGGAACTACGTCGACTTCGCACACTTCTGGAGCTTCATCACCGAGGCCGCCGGCGGCATCGCGCTCGTGTTCGAGCAGCTCGACGCGCGGGAGACGGCGGAGGTGCGCGCGGACATCGAGACTCGCCTCGAGCAGTACAAGACGGGCGGCGGCTACGACATGCCAGGCGCCTGCATCAACGGTCTGACGCGCTAGGCGGCGCGGGTCAACCCCGGTTGACAGCTCCGAGCGTCTCGAGCCCGCCGTCGAGTGTCCCGAGCAGCGCCTCGTCGGCCATGCCGAGGAAGAAGCCGTGCTCGACCACGCCGGTCTCCGATTTGAGCGTGGCGGCCAGCTCCTCGATGCTGCCGTCGGCGGGCACCTCGCAGTCGAGGATCACGTGGCCCTCGTCGGTGACGTAGGGGGAGTCGCCGGCCAGCCGCAGCTCGGCCGACGGCACCACGCCGTCAAGCAGGCGAGCCAGCGTCGAGCGCCAGCCGAAGCGCACGACCTCCACGGGCACCGCGCGCGTCTGTCCCAGCCGCCCGACCTTCTTGTCGGTCTCTGCGACCACCACGAACTGGCGGGCGGCGGCGATCACGAGCTTCTCGCGCAGTAGCGCTCCGCCCGCGCCCTTGATCAGGCCAAGGTGGGGATCCACCTCGTCGGCGCCGTCGATCGCGAGGTCGAGCGGCACGACGGCGTCGAGATCGATCAGCTCGATGCCGGCCTGGGTGGCGATCTCCTCCGTCCGGACCGAGGCCGCGGCGACGCGGACGTCCAGGCCGCGCTCGCCGATCGCCTCGACCACCTTCCATACCGCGCGCCCGGAGCCGAGCCCGATCGCCATGCCCGGCTCGATCCGCTCCACCGCGGCGGCGGCGGCCGCCGCGCGGGCCGCGTCCTTGGGATCTCCCGTCACGCGCCGCATCGTATTGGTGGGACTCGACCGAAAAGCTCTTCAAAACGAGAAAACCGACCAGGAGCTGGTCGGTCTCTCGCGGTGCTAGGCGTACCCCAATTCCGCCCTGTGGAAAGCTTGGTCCTTGCCCCCCGTCCAGTCGATCCGTGACTGGTGATGTCTTAATGGTCCCCGTGAAGCGCAGCTCCTAAGTCCCCCCTCACGTGTGATTTGCGGGGGAAATTTCGGGGGACACCCGGGGTGACGGCGGTGTGAGGCGAGGGGTGAAGCCGGGGGGAGGGATCTCTCACCCCTCATCCCCCCTGGTCGCTACACTTCGCGGCCATGCGGGGGGCAGTGACCGTTGTGACGGCCGAGTTCGAGGACCTGGTCAAGGTCGGACTCAGCCAACTCATCTCCGAGGACGGGAACCTCGACCTGGTGGCGAGCGACATTCCGCTGCCCAAGATCGGCGACGCGATCGAAGAGCACTCGCCGGCGGTGGTGCTCCTCAACTTCGGCTCTCTGCCCACGCCCGCGATGGTCCACCAGCTCCACGAGCGCCATCCTGAGACGCGCATCGTCGTGCTCGCCAACCGCCCGACCGCCGCCGAGTGCAACCAGATGCTCTCCTTCGGCGCGACCGCCTGCATCTCCAAGGAGACCGAGGGCCGCGACATCATCAACGCGATCCACCTCGCCTCGCGCGGCATGCACGTTCTCCCCCGCTCGGCCAGCTCGGGCGGCATGGCGGAGCGCCAGCTCGGCACTCCGGGCCCCGACCTCCTCACCCCACGCGAAGCGGACGTGCTCGAGCTCCTGCAAGAAGGCCGCACGAATGCCGAGATAGCCCACACGCTCTCGATCGGGATCGAGACCGTCCGCACCCACGCGCGCAACATCTACCGCAAGCTCGGTATCGCCTCCCGCCGGGACCTGGCCTCGCTTTCCCGCGCCGCAAAGGCGTAGGCCCGCGCGTTCACATTCTGGTCACTTGATGTTCCCCACCGCGTAACGGTGGGTGCTCCTCTCTTGGAGAAAGTGCCTGCAAGAGAGAACGAACTGAGGAGGCGCAGATGGGAAGCAGGGCCGACCTGCACTGCCACTCCACGGCATCGGAGCAGGCGAAGCTCGGGGTACAGCGCGCCGTGGGGCTGCCCGAGTGTGCGACGCCGCCGGAGGAGGTCTATGAGCTCGCCAAGCGGCGGGGCATGGACTTCGTGACGATCACCGACCATGACACGATCGACGGAGCGCTCGAGCTCGCCGATCGCCCGGACTGCTTCGTGTCCGAGGAGCTCACCAGCTGGTTCACGGGCGAGCCCCAGGCGGTCCACGTGCTCTGCTGGGGCATCACCCCAGACGACCACGACCGGCTCCAGGCGCTCAGCGGCGACGTCGAGCTCGTGGCGAGCTACCTGCAGGAACACGAGGTCACGAGCGCGCTGGCGCACCCCTTCTACTCGGTGGCGGCGCCGCTCGAACCGCGCCACCGCAGGCGGCTGGCGGAGCTGTTCCCCGTCTGGGAGACGCGCAACGGCTCGCGCCCGCCGGAGCTGAACATGCCCGCCGCGATGTACGTGGACACCCACGGCGGCACGAGCGTGGCCGGCTCGGACGACCACGCGGGCGTGGACATCGGCCGCACCTACACGGAGACCCCGCTCGCGGAGTCGCCGGCCGAGTACCTGGCCTGGATCCGTAGGGGCGAGACGCGCGCCTGCGGCGACCAGGGCAGCGCGGCCAAGTGGGCGCACGCGGCGATCGCCCTCGCGGCCCGGGTGGTGGGCCGCGGCGACGGCCCGGCGCCCGACCCGCGCGCGGTGCTCGCGATCGCCCAGCGCGTGATCAGCGAAGGCCATGTGCGAAGCAGCGAGAACGGCCAGGGCCTCGGCCCGGAGGATGCGCGCGCGCTCCTGCGCGGCTGGCTCGACGCGATGGCGCTCGATGTCGACGAGCGCGGACTGATCGAGCTGATGCAGGCGGACGGCTTCCGGCACGAGTCGCTCGAGCGCCGCGCCCGGCGCACGCACGAGCGCAAGCTCGGGCACGCGGTGGACGAGCTGCTGGCGGCACTGATCCACGAGGGCGACCACGGCGTGGCGATCCGCGGCCTGTTCGACGCCTGCACCCCGGCGATCCCGTACGCGCCGGCCAGGGCGTTCCTCGCCAGCGAGCGCTCGCGCCTCGCGACCCGCGACGAGCGGCAGCCGCGCGTGGCGATCATCGCCGACGGCGTGGGCGGCATGCACGGGGTGACCCACACGCTCGACGAGATCCGCGAGCGCGGCGTACCGGGCTTCGACGTCGAGGTGGTGGGCACCGACCACAACGTGGACCGGCGCCTGCCCGCGGTCCCCGACATCGACCTCCCGTTCTACGAGGGGCTGAAGCTCGGCGTGCCGAGCCTCACCGCGATCTCGGAGACGCTGGCCGACGGCCGCTACGACCTCGTGCACCTGTGCGCGCCCGGTCCGGCCGGGATCGGCGCGGCGCTGGTGGCCGGGGTGATGGGTCTGCCGACCATCGCGAGCTACCACACGGAGCTGGCCGCCTACGCGAAGCTCCGCGCGGGCGGACAGCGGCTCGAGGGCGCGATGCGGCTGCTGCTGGCGGTCTTCTACGGCCGCGCCCAGCAGGTGCTCTCCCCCTCGCGCGCGGCCGACCTGTCGCTCGAGCAGCTCGGTGTCGGGCGCGAGCGCCGCTCACGCTGGGAGCGGGGCGTGGACCTCTCGCGCTTCTCCCCCGCGATGCGCGTGGAGGGGTCGCTGCCCGGCGAGCTGAACGTGCTCTACGCGGGCCGGCTCAGCGTGGAGAAGGGCGTCGACCTGCTGGCAGACGCCTTCCTGGCCGCCCGGGCGCGCGACCCGCGACTGCACCTCGTGGTGGCCGGTGGCGGTCCTGACGAGGCGCGCCTGCGGATGCGGGTGGGCGAGGCGGCGACGTTCCTCGGCTGGCTCGACGGCGATGACCTGGCGCGCGCGTACGCGAGCTCGGACATGTTCCTGTTCGCCAGCTCGACCGACACCTTCGGCCAGGTGATCCTGGAGGCCCAGGCCTCGGGCCTGCCGGTGGTGGCGGTCGGCGAGGGCGGCCCGGCCGAGCTGGTGTGGGGCGGCCGCACCGGCCTGCTGCGCCCGCCCGACGCGGATGCCCTGGCACTCGCGCTGCTCGAGCTGTCCGGCAATCCGGCCCGCCGGGGCAGGCTCGGCGAGGCGGGACTGGAGTCCGCCGCGGCCCGCGGCTGGGAACGGGCGCTCGGCCAGCTCGCCGCCGGCTACGCACAGGTGCTCGCGGCGCCGCGCGAGGCGCCTGTCCGCGAAGTGGCCTAGCGGCCTACGGGGTCGCGCAGATCACATAGAGGCGCCCGTCCCTCGGCGACGCCACGTCGTTGTTGATCTCCCCGTCCCAGCCGATCGGCGTGCCGCCCTGGCTCGCGAAGGCGTCGGACGTGGTGGTCTCGGGGCCTGAGTAGACAACCGCGTCGTTCGGGTTCGGCGAGGTGGTCCAGCCGATGCCACCGCCGAGAGCCACCTCGCCCGGATTGCACTCGGTGGTGAGGTGATTGCTGACCGAGTTCGCGGGGACGGTGAAAGCGAGGTAGCGGACCACGACGTTCCTCACGCCGGATGCGCCGGCCACGCCGGGACTGCCGGGCGCGCCGGGAGTCCCGGGCGAGCCCTTCTGGCTCCAGCTGAGCTTGCGCTCGCTGTGGCGGCAACTGCCTGCCTTGCCTTTGGCCGACGTGTTGACGATCCGCATCTTGCCGCCGTGCTTTGCATAGCAAGCGGTGATCAATCCATTGCTGTTCGGCACCGAGCCGATCGCGACTCCGCGCAGGGCGATCACCACCGCCACGAGCGCCAGCACGAACGCAGGCGTAATCCGAAAGCGCGCGAGCAAACCCATTCCCGTCCTCCTGTTCCAGTTGGTGGACGGCTCCCGCTCCGACCGTGGCCTTGGGGACGATTCTCTTGGGCGGCTCAGCCGCCCGTCAACTCTCCGGCTGGACACACCGGCGGCGCTGTGGTCTCCCCGCGTCGAGCGGCGCACGCCTGGCGGTCGCCGGGCAGATGAACATCTCGACCGGCAGCCGCTACGCGCCGCGCGTCAGATTCGGCACGCGCAGCTTGTGGGCCTTCTTGCCGAGCGTCGGCAGCGTGACGTAAGAGCGGTGCTGCTTGTCGTGCAGCACCTGCACCACGCCACCGAGCTCGTTTGCCTCCATCGGCAGCGGCGGCATCGCATGCGGGAAGTCGCCGCCCTCCACGTCGATGCGCAGGCTGTGGCCCTTCGCGATCACCGCGTTGGTGGGGAACACCTCGACCTGCATCTGCAGCGGCTGGCCCGCGGGCACCGGCAGCACCGAGTCCTGCGTGAACGGGTGCCATGGCTGGAGCAGCTGGCCGCCTACGTAGCGGCTGCGGCTCGGGTCGAGCTTGCGGAAGGACGCCGCCAGCCAGCCGTCGGTGAGGTCGGTGGACGTGCCGTCGGGAGCCACGTCGGTCACCCGGACGGTGGCCACCGCGTCGCGCGCGGTCGTCGACACCCAGAGGTTCGCGAGGATCGGGCCGTCGATCCGAAGCGGCTTCGCCAGCGCGGGCGTGGTGTAGCTCGTGCCGCCGCTCGTGGACTCGTTCGTGCGGTTGTCGTCCGTGCACGGCAGCTGCCCGCCGAGGCCGGCGGTCCACTGCGTGGTCGACTCGGTGCAGATGCCGGACACCGGGTTCTGCACGAACTGGTCGGACGCCTCGTTCGTGGTCGGCGCCTTCGGGCTCAGCTTCTTGCCCGCCCGGAAGTACTCGCGCGTGGGCGCGAGCCGCGGGTCGGGCCAGTCGGCCTGGGTCTCGAAGCGGTTGTCGCCCCACGCCCACTGCGTGACCTTGGGGATCGACGCGATCTTCGTGTTCATGCCCTTCAGGTAGTGGTCGAACCAGCGCAGCTCGATCTGGCTGAGCGACTCGGGCACGCCGTTGCCGGGCAGGCCCTTGCCCACCGAGCCGTCGACGTGCGTCCACGGGCCCATCAGGAGGCGCGCGTTCACGTGGCCCTTCAGGCGCTCGTAGTTGAGCGGCTCGCCGCGCTGGAAGAGGTCGTGCAGGCCGCCGACCACGAACGCGGGCACGTTCACCTTGTCCAGCACCTCGATCGGCGAGCGGGTTTTCCAGTAGGGACCGTCGTAGGCGAGGTCGCCGCCGGTGGCGCCGTTCGTCACGGCGCTCAGCTGGAAGCCGCCGACGCCCGTGGCGTGGCCCGCCAGCTCGGTGATCGCCTGGACGAGGTCGTTCGGGTTGCCGTCGACCGCGTAGGTGGGCGGGGCGAGGCTCGCGCCCGTCACGAGGCCGAGCCAGAACGGGATGAAGGCGGTGTTCAGCTGGCCGCCCGAGTAGGTGATGTCGCGGTAGCCGTCCGCCATCGGCACAACCGGGAAGATCGCCTTCAGACCCTGCGGGTGCTGGGCCGCGGTGAGCAGCTGGTTCAGGCCCATGTAGGAGGGGCCGAAGAGGCCGACCTTGCCGTCGCTCCAGGGCTGCTGAGCGGCCCACTCGACGGACTCGAAGCCGTCGCGCTGCTCGCGGTCGTCGAAGGACTGCCACTGGCCCTCGGAGCTGCCGGTGCCGCGCACGTCCTCGATCACCACCACGTAGCCGCGCTGCGCGAAGTAGCTGTTGTCGCCGAAGCTGGTGCTCGAGTCGACGAGGTTCTTGTTGTACGGGGTCTGCTCGAGCATGACCGGGTAGCGGCCCGCCTTGGCCGGCCGGATCACGTCGGCGTAGAGCTTGATCCCGTCCGACATCGTGATCGGCACGTCCTTGTCCGTGACCGTGGAGAACTGCGCCGGCCGGCTGTAGGCGGTCCACTTGGCCGGGCTGGCCGCGTGGGCGGCGGTCGGCACGAGCGCGGCGCCGGCGAAGGCGGCCGCGACGGCGGCCGCGACGGCGATCTTCCGAAGCATCATTCCCCCTGCTCCTCCAGAGCAATAAGTCGCCCGGCCTCCCGCAGGCCTGGGCGCACGGAGTTCATTCCCCGGCCGCCGAACCGCTAAACAGCTATGGAATGTGTCTCAGGCCAGGGCTCCCGCCCTATGACCTATGACCTATGACCTATGACCTATGACCCCAACGCCGTGCAGCCCGCGCTGGACAAGCAGCTCCGCCACTTGCACGGCGTTGGTCGCCGCGCCCTTCCGCAGGTTGTCGCCGACGACCCACATGTTCAGGCAGCGGTCGTGGGAGGGGTCGCGGCGGATGCGGCCCACGAAGACCTCGTCGCGGCCGGCCGCGTCGATGGCGAGCGGGTAGATGCCGTTGGCCGGGTTGTCGAGCACGATCACGCCGGGCGCGGCGGATAAGAGCTCGCGGCACTCCTCCGGCGAGAACGGCTCGCGCGTCTGGACGTTGATCGACTCCGAGTGCCCCGTGTAGACGGGCACGCGCGCGCACGTGGCGGACACGGCGAGGTCCTCGGCGCCGAGGATCTTGCGCGTCTCGGCCATCAGCTTGCGCTCCTCGGTGGTGTAGTCGTCGCCGTCCTTGAAGGTCTCCACCTGGGGCAGCACGTTGAAGGCGATCCGGTGCGGATAGACCTTCGGCGTCGGGAGCTCCTTCGCGTCGATGATCGTGCGCGTCTGGTTCTCGAGCTCCTCCACCGCGCGCTGGCCGGTGCCGGACACCGACTGGTAGGTGGAGACGATCAGCCGCTCGATGCCCACGGCGTCGAGGATGGGCTTGAGCGCCACGACCATCTGCATCGTCGAGCAGTTGGGGTTGGCGATGATCCCGCGGTGGCCGTCGAGCGCCTCGGGGTTGACCTCGGCCACCACGAGCGGCACGTCGTCGTGCATGCGCCAGAAGGACGAGTTGTCCACCACCACGGC
>DASXCV010000199.1:0-5410 GCA_036491015.1 Thermoleophilaceae bacterium
GTCGCCCGCGGCGTGAAGCACCTGGGCGAGAAGCGGTTGGTCAGGATCGAAGGGGTCTCGCGATCCGCGGCCTCGGCCACGATCGTCGACAACGGCGCCGCCAGCGAGCCGGCCGACGAGGAAGAGGAGAAGCCGAAGCGCAGCCGCGGTCGCCGCGGTGGGCGTGGAAGGCGGACGAAGGCAGCGTCGGAGTAGGGGTCTCGGGTCTCGGGTGTCGGGTGCAGGGTTTTCCGACACCCAACACCCGGCACCTGACACCCAGCGCTCGCTACACTCCAGCGCTGGCGCCCAGACGGGCGTCTCTTTGTGAGGTTTCCCATGTATGCCGTAGTCAAAGTTGGCGGTAAGCAGTACCGCGTCGAGAAGGGCGAGTCGCTGCTTGTCGATCGCATGAATGACACTGCCGAGGGCGACAAGCTCACCCTCGATCCGCTGCTGCTCGCCGACGGCAAGGAGACGGTGTTCGAGGGCGGCGATCTCGGCAAGATCAAGGTCGAGGCCGTGGTCACCCGGCACGAGCGCGGGCCGAAGATCCACGTGCTCAAGTACAAGCCCAAGCGCGGCTACAAGCGCCGCACGGGCCACCGCTCGGACCTCACCCGCATCGAGATCAAGGACATCAAGCTGCTCCAGCGCGCCTCTCCCGTCGTGAAGGAGGCGAAAGAGGCCGAGGAGACGCCGAAGGCAGAGGCCGCTCAGAAGAAGCCGGCCGCCAAGAAGCCCGCCGCGAAGAAGCCCGCCGCGAAGAAGCCGGCGGCCAAGCCACGCACCACCAAGAAGGAGGCCGAGGATGGCTCATAAGAAGGGTCTCGGCTCCAGCCGCAACGGGCGCGACTCGAACGCCCAGCGCCTCGGCGTGAAGATCTTCGCCGGTCAGCTCGTGACGGGCGGCGAGATCATCGTTCGCCAGCGCGGCACCAAGTTCAAGCCGGGCGACGGCGTCGGTCTCGGCAAGGACGACACGCTGTTCGCCAAGCGCGCAGGCACGGTCGAGTTCAAGGCCGGCCGCCGCGGCCGCGTCGTCTCGGTTTCCGCGTCCGAATAGGCTCCGCCACATGACTTACTCGCTGGTCGCCCGCGATCCGGAGACCGGCGACCTCGGCGCGGCCGTCCAGTCCCACTTCTTCTCCGTCGGGTCAGTGGTGCTGTGGGCCGAGCCCAGCGTGGGCGCCGTGTGCACGCAGTCGTTCGTGGAGGTCTCGTACGGGCCGCGCGGGCTCGACCTGATGCGCAACGGGCGCAGCGCGGCGGGGGCGCTCGGGGAGCTGGTGGACCGCGACGAGGGCGAGGCCAAGCGCCAGGTGGCGATGATCGACGCCGGTGGCCGCGTGGCGGTGCACACCGGCCAGTCCTGCATCCGCGCCGCCGGCCACAGCGTGGGCACGCAGATGTCGGCGCAGGCCAACATGATGCGCAGCGACACGGTTCCCGACGCGATGGTGGCGGCCTACTCGTCGATGACCGGCGACCTGGCCGACAAGCTGCTCGCAGCACTCGACGCCGCCGAGGCCGAGGGCGGCGACATCCGCGGCCGCCAGTCGGCCGCCCTCGTGATCGTGGGCGGCAAGCCCACCGATACGCCGTGGCGCTCGCGGCGCATGGACCTGCGCGTGGAGGACCACCCGGAGCCGCTCCGCGAGCTGCGCCGGCTCGTGAACCTGCGCCGCGCCTACGACGCGATGGACGAGGCCGAGGGCATCGCCGTGAACGGCGATCTCGCCGCCGCGCTGCCCCACTACGAGCGCGCACACGCCGCCGCGCCGGACAACACCGAGATCGCGTTCTGGTTCGGACTCGCCCTCGCGGGCGCCGGCCGCGTGGACGAGGGCCGCGAGCACGTGACCCGCGCGTGCGCGGAGGACGAGGGCTGGGCGGAGCTCCTCCGGCGGCTGCCCGAGGCGGGCCTGCTCCCGGACGATCCGGCGCTGATCCAGGGCCTCCTGCCGGACTAGGCCGATGCTCGCGCGGGCCTCCTAACTAGGATCGCCCGCGTGCTGTACGACCGGGCGAAGATCTTTGTGCAGGGCGGCGCGGGTGGGAACGGCGTGGTGTCGTTCCGGCGCGAGGCCCATGTGCCGCGCGGCGGGCCCGACGGCGGGGACGGCGGGCGCGGCGCCGACGTGCTGCTCGTCTGCGATGC
This sequence comes from Thermoleophilaceae bacterium, assembly GCA_036491015.1. GTDB lineage: Bacteria > Actinomycetota > Thermoleophilia > Solirubrobacterales > Thermoleophilaceae > JAICJR01. The sequence continues at coordinate 2,141 of DASXCV010000199.1, forward strand.
GTCCATGCGCGATCTCCAGACCTTCAAGCGCAAGGCGCACTACAAGGCGAGGCGCGGCGGCCACGGCGAGGGCGCCAACCGGCACGGCGCGAGCCCCGAGCCGCTCGAGGTGCGCGTGCCGCCGGGCACGGTGATCGAGGACGTGGACGGCGAGCTGCGCTACGACTTCACCACGCCCGGCCAGTCCGGCGTGGTGGCGAAGGGCGGCCTCGGCGGGCGCGGCAACCGCCACTTCACCACTCCCACCCGGCAGGCGCCCCGCTTCGCCGAGCGCGGGCTGGCGGGAGAGGAGCGCTGGCTCGAGCTGCGCCTCAAGCTGCTGGCGGACGCCGGCCTCGTGGGGCTGCCGAACGCGGGCAAGTCCTCGCTGCTCTCCCGCATCACGCGCGCCCAGCCCAAGGTGGCGGACTATCCGTTCACCACGCTCGAGCCCGTGCTCGGCACGGTCGAGCGCGACGACCGCCAGCTCGTGGTGGCGGACATCCCGGGGCTGATCGAGGGAGCGGGCGAGGGCGCCGGGCTCGGGCACGAGTTCCTCGCGCACGTGGAGCGCACGCGGCTGCTCGTGCATGTGCTCGACGCCGCGCCGCTCGACGGCTCGGACCCGCTCGAGAACTACGCCACCGTCGAGGCCGAGCTGGCCACCTACGGCGCCGGGCTCGAGCGGCTGCCGCGCATCCTCTGCCTCTCGAAGGCCGACCTCGTGCCGCCGGAGGCCGCCGAGGCCGCCCGCGCGGAGTGGGCGGAGCGGCTGGGGCTCGAGACCGTGGTCACCTCGTCGGTCACCGGCCAGGGGCTCGACGAGCTGGTGGAGGCGATCTTCCGCGGCGTGCCCGAGGACGCTCCCCCGCCGGTCGAGGAGCTCGCGGAGGCGCAGGCCGAGCACCGCGTATACCGTCCCGGCGGCGATGAGAGCTTCAAGGTCGACCGGCTTGGCGACGGGACGTTCCGCGTGTCGGGCGGCCGAGTGGAGCGCCTGATCGCCCGCCACGACATGGACAACGAGGACGCCCAGCGCTACGTGGAGGACCGGCTGCGCGCGCTTGGCGTGATCCGCGCGCTCGAGTCGGCCGGCTTCCAGCGCGGCGACGACGTGGAGATCGCCGGCATGGTGTTCGAGCTCGACCCCGGCGCGCCCTTCGGCTCGTGAGTGCCAAGCGGGGGATCTTCGTAGCGCCGTTCGACGAGCTGAGCGACCCGCGGCTGGTCGCGCGCCTGGCTGCCGACACCGAGGAGCGTGGCTTCGACGGCTTCTTCCTCTGGGACCACGTGAACTACCGGGCGCCCACGCGGGCGGTGGCCGATCCGTGGGTGGCGCTGAGCGCCGTCGCCACGGCGACAGAGCGCGTGGCGATCGGGCCGCTCGTCACGCCGCTGCCGCGCCGGCGGGTGCACAAGCTCGCGCGCGAGACGGCCACGCTCGACCTGCTCTGCGACGGGCGGCTCGTGTTCGGCGTGGGCATCGGGAGCGACAACAACGACGAGCTCGCGCCGTTCGGCGAGGAGCTTGACGCGCGCGAGCGGGCCCGCATGCTCGACGAGGGGCTGGACCGCCTCGTGGGCTACTGGGGCGGCGAGTTCGAGCCGCGGCCGCTGCAGCAGCCGCGCATCCCGGTGTGGGTGGCCGCGCGCTGGCCTAACAAGAAACCCATGCGCCGCGCCGCGCGCTGGGACGGCCTCTTCCCGATCGACCAGGAGGAGCCGAGCCAGCTTGCCGAGATGGTGGCCTACGTGAACGAGCAGCGCGGAGATGCCAGCGGGGAATTCGAGATCGTCGTGACCAACCCGGCCGGCACCGATCCGGCGCCATGGGAGGACGCGGGGGCAACCTGGTGTCTCACCGGCTTCGGCCAGACGCCCACCGAGGCCGAGGTGCGTGCGGCCATCGACGCCGGACCCTAGACCTGACCCACCGCCCGCGGTTAGTGTGAGCCCGTGAGGGCTCGCCTCGTCTTCACGGCAGCGATCGCGGCGCAGGTCGCCGCCGGCTTGCTGGCATGCGCCTCCGCCGCGCCTGCCGCGGCCGACAGCATGGTCTTCGCCCGGGACAACAACGTCTGGATCTCGAATCCGGACGGCTCGGGCCAGTTCCAGGTCACCCTGGACGGCACGGCGGGCGCGCCCTATGAGACGCCGTCCGAGGCGGACAACGGCACGATCGTGGCCGTCCGGCAGACGCCCGGGCAGCGGCGGCAGATCTATCGCATGACCCAGAGCGGCGGCCTCCTCAACGCCCCGATCGACACGCCGGCGCCGGGCACCGGCGCGATCGACGCGAAGGTCTCGCCCGACGGGAGCCTCGTCGCCTACTGGTTCGTGACGACCGTGAGCGATCCGCTCTGTCCCTTCTGCGTGAACGTGGCGAACCAGGTCCTGCTCAGCCACTCGGACCGCTTCACGAACGCCGGCGAGGTGGGCACGCCGAACACCGGCGGCTGGCCCTCGTGGCTGAACAACAGCACGATCACGCTCGGGAGCGGCAGCCCGACTCAGTGGTACTACACGCTCGGGATGCCCGCGGCGGCTGACTGGTTCACGGACGGGGAGCTGCTGAACAGCATGAACTCCTTCAACTCGCTGCTCGACGCGGAGGTTGCGCCCACCGGCGACCGCATCGCGGTGGTGGAGGGCGACAGCCAGGAGAACATCGACATAGCCAAGATGACCGGGCCGCCGCCGACCAAGCCGGGCGTCGCGGTGTGCAGTCTTCAGGGCCCGACCGGCAAGTTCGTCGATCCCACCTGGCAGAGCGACGGTCGGCTGCTGGCCTGGCAGGAGGACGACGGGGTCTGGACCATCTCCGTTCCCGCCGACGTGGACGACTGCCCGATGGGGGCCAGCGCCTACGGCACCCCGGCGCTACGCGTTCCCGGGGGGAAGAATCCCGACCTGAGCCCGGCCGCGATCAACCCCGGACCGCGCCCGGGCTGCGGCAATCCGGGCAATCCGGCGGCCTGCCCGGGGCCAGGACCCGGACCGACGGTCAACACCGCGGTCATCCACAAGGCGCTCGTGAGCCTCGGCAAGGCGGGCAAGACCGCGCTCGGGCAGCTGAAGATCGGCGGCCTGCTGCGCAAGCACAAGTTCACGCTCAGCTTCAAGGCGCCGGGGCCGGGCACGCTGACCGCCCAGCTCACCGCGCCGGGCGCCGCGGCCCGCCGGGCCACCGTCCTGGCGAGCGGGCGGCACGTGTTCAAGGCGGCCGGCAAGGCGAAGCTCGTGGTCAAGCTCACGGGCAAGGGCAAGAAGCGGCTGAAGAGCTCGCGCAAG
>DASXCV010000200.1:0-2365 GCA_036491015.1 Thermoleophilaceae bacterium
GCTCAGGCCGCGCTCGACGGCGTCGATCTGGGCGAGCGTCCCGTACTCGTCGTCGGCGCCCTGGATCAGGAGCGCCGGCGCGGAAATTCGCGGCAGCAGCTCCTCGATGTTCCAGGAGCGGAACTCCGGGTCGAGCCAGACATCGCACCAGCCGGAGAAGGTCACGTCCGGATCGTTGTGGTGGCGGGCCATGCGCTGGCGCAGCCCGCCGCTCGCGAAGGTCTCGCGGGTGCAACGAATCGCCTCCACGCAGATGCCCTCCACGAACACGTGCGGCGCCAGCAGCACGAGCCCGCTCACGGGGTGGGCGGAGGCGTGGATCAGCGCGATCGACGCGCCGTCGCTGTGGCCCACGAGGATGGGGCGTTCGATCCCCGCGTCGCGCAGCACCTCGGGCAGCACCTCGAGCGCCTCTTCGTGCATGAAGCCGGGCGTGCGCGGACGCGGCGGCGGGTCGGAGCGCCCGTGGCCGAAACGGGAGAACGCGAGCACGCGTGCGCCGGTAAGCGCGTGCAGCCGCTCGGGCAGGCCGCGCCACAGACCGAGCGACCCGAGCCCTTCGTGCAGAAGCACGAGCGCGGGCGCGTTTCCCTCCAGATCCTGCGTCTCGAGAATTGTCATCGACCCTCGTTTATAGGGTCCCGCGCGTGAACGACCAGCTCAGGCGCCGCTCGCTGGGCGCCCCCGCGGCGCGCTCGGTGCTGCTCACGCTGCTCGGGGAGTACTTGCAGCCGCGCGGGGACGCGGTGTGGCAGGAGACCCTCGTGGCCGCGCTCGGGGCGCTCGGCACGAGCGCGCAGGCGGCCCGCCAGGCGCTCGCCCGCAGCGTGCGCGACGGCTGGCTCGACTCCGAGCGGCGCGGCCGCCGCGCGCGCGTGAGCCTCTCGCCGGCCACGGCCGAGCTGCTGCGCAGCGGCGCCGAACGCATCTACGGCTTCGCCGAGCCGTGGGACTGGGACGGCCAGTGGCTGATGCTGGTTCTGCGCGTGCCCGAGGCGCGGCGGGAGGTGCGCCACCAGCTCCGCACGCAGCTCGCGTGGGCGGGCCTCGGCTCGCTCGGCGGCGGCGTGTGGCTCACCCCGCACGTGGACCGCGAGGCCGAGCTCGAGGCGCTCGTGCGCGCCGAGCCGGCCGCCGAGGTGGTGTCGTTCCACGGGCGGATCGGCAGCATGGGGGAGCCGCGCAAGGTGGCCGAGGCAGCGTGGGACCTCGACGCGGTGGCCGAGCTCTACGAGAGCTTCATCGCCCGCTTCGGCCGCGCGCGCCCGTCCTCGCCGGAGGCCTGCTTCCGCGCGCAGACCGAGCTCGTGCACGAATGGCGGCGCTTCCCGTTCCTCGATCCGGACCTGCCGGCGGACCTGCTCAAGCGGCAGTGGCCGCGCCGCCGCGCGCACGATCTGTTCCGTGAGCGGCACGAGCGCTGGGACGCCGCCGCGCGCGACTACTTCGAGGCGCTCGAGCGCGAGGTGGTCGCGCCCGCGCTTGCCTCGCGTTAAGCTATGGCGAACGGCCCTGTCCAAGTTCACCGCAACGACTCTGGCAATAACGGTGGGCGTCTTGATCCTTTCATGTCACGTGTTTATGGTTACTGAACGGTCGGTTCCGCGACCCCGAACGAGAAAGCGAACGGCATGAACATCGCATCCCGCGGCGCGACGATGGGGGTGGACTGGGAGCAGAGGATCGACTTCACCCGTCTGCGCGGCGAGCGGCTTCGCAAGGCGAAGGAGGCGCTCGAGGCATCCGACCTCGGCGCCCTGCTGCTGTTCGACCCCAACAACATCCGCTACGTCACGAGCACCCACATCGGCGAGTGGGCGCGGGACAAGAACGCGCGCTATGTGCTCCTCTGCCGTGGCGGCGCGGACCCGATCCTGTGGGACTTCGGCTCTGCCGCCAAGCACCACAAGCTGTACGCGCCGTGGCTGCCCGAGGACAGCTTCCGCGCGGGCGTCACGCCGATGCGCGGGGCGATGCCGGTCGAAACCGGCGTGCCGGACGCGCTCGGGGCGCGCATCGCGCACGAGCTGAGCGAGCGCGGACTCGAGAACGAGCCACTCGGGCTCGACATTCCGGACATGGTCACGCTCGAGGCGCTCCAGCGCGCCGGCGTGCACACCACCGACGGCACGCAGGTAATGCTCGCGGCCCGCCGCATCAAGACCGTCGACGAGATCGCGCTGCTCGACCACGCGGCCGGCATCGTGGACGCCGTCTACGAGCAGATCTACGAGCAGCTCCGGCCCGGCGTGCGCGAGCACGAGATCGTGGCGAACGCCCAGAAGCTGCTGTTCGAGCTCGGCTCAGAGCAGGTCGAGGCGATCAACGCCGTCTCGGGCGACCGCTGCAACCCCCACCCGCACGT
>DASXCV010000201.1:0-17122 GCA_036491015.1 Thermoleophilaceae bacterium
GCACGGCCGGGTGACCGGCCTCGACGACGTGTACGCCGCGGGCGACGTGACCGCCTACCCCGTGAAGCAGGGCGGCGTGTCGGTGCGCCAGGCGCAGGCCGTGGCCGAGTGCCTCGCCGCCCGTGCCGGAGCCCCGCTCACCCCCGAGCCGTTCGAGCCGCTCCTGCGCGGGATGCTGCTCACGGGCGCGCAGCCGAGCTATCTGCAGTCGAGCGCCGGCGAGTCCGTGCTCACCGACTCGCCGCTCTGGTGGCCGCCCACCAAGATCGCCGACAGCTATCTCGTCCCGTATCTGGTGGCGCGCTTCCAGCTCAGCGTGTCGAGCCTGCCGGGAGCGGGGGACGTGGACCTCATATCGGGCGTGCCCGCCGGCGACGACGTGCCGGCCCGCCCGGCGCGTCCGGTCGCCTGACGGCGCGTTACGGCGTGCCGCCGCCGGACGAGCCTGCGCCCGACGAGCCGCTGCCGCCGGAGCCGGCCGCGGTGCCCTGCAGCTTGAAGTGCGCGAGCTCGAGCAGCACGCTCGCATCCTGTGCCTGGACGACGTCGAAGTTGTAGGCATCCCGCCCCGTCGTCTTCTTGATGAAGTCCCGTGTCGGCCCGCCGCGCAGCGAGGCGATCGACGGCGCTTTGCCCGACAGCGTGAAACGCAGGGGCCGCGCCAGCTGCGGCGCCAGCTCGGCCTTCTTGAAGTACATCGCGTGCGAGGCGGTCTTGCCCGGCGGGGGCGGTAGCAGCACGACCACCTGCTTCACGTCGCCCACGTAGTGGAACGTGTAGAGAGCGAGCTCGTAGGCCTCGCGCTGCATCAGGAGGGTGCGTTCGTGCGACGGCTTGCCAAGCGTGATCGAGCAGTTCTTGCCGAGGCCGCACAGGCTGTAGAGCGCTCCCTTGCCGTCGGACAGCGAGGACGCGGTCCGCGTGCGCAGGACGATCTTCACCGGGATGCCTCCCGCAAGCTCGAGTGGCCCGCCATCCACGGCCACGAGCTGCTCGCCGGTGGGGAAGCGGTAGTTGGGAGCCACGTGGTTCGCGATCTGGCCGAGCGCCTGGTCACCGCTTGCGGTCGGCTCCCACGTGGACCACGCCGGTGGCGTGGGCGGCTTGCCGGCGATGAGGAAGATCGCCGCCACGGCCACGGCGGCGATGCCCACGCCAGCGAGGATCGCGTAGGAAAAGCGGAACCTCGTCTCGTGCCCGTGCGTGACGCGCGGGGTGTAGCGCTCGAGCTCCTTCGAATGAGTCGTGTCGAGCTCGCGCCCGGCCACGGGCTCCAGCTCGCCGCCGCTTGTCTCGGGCGTCACACCTTCGGCCATGCTTCTTGATCCAGTAGGTCGATCTCGGGCTCGCGTAGCCGCGCCCGCTCGAGCAGCTCCACGACCTCGTCGCCGTGCAGCTCGCGCCGCTCGATCAGCACCTCGGCGATCTGCTCGACCTTGTCCTTGTTCTTCCGGACCAGGTGGAAGGCTGTGACGTATGCCTGGCCGAGGAGCTGCGCGGCGGCCCTGCGCTTGTCCGGATCGCCGAGCACGCCTCCGATGGGGTTGGCCTCCATCATCCCGCCGGCCTGGCCGCGGTTCATGATCTGCAGCCCGATCTTCTCGAAGCGCTTCATGATCTGCTGCTCCTGCTCTTCCCTGAATTCCTCGGGCACACGCCCCTCCAGCCGCACCGGCTCGGGGCCCATGGCGCACATTCCAACCATCCACGCAGCCGCGGTGGTCACGCTGGACACGTCGCCGCCCACGCCGACCGAGTTCTCGCCGTAGAACACCCGCTCGGCCGCCATCGCGCCGAGAATCCAGATCAGCTGCGCCACCTCCTCGTGCCGCCAGGCCGAGAAGCGCTCGTCCTTCTGGATCGCCTGGTGGTGGCCGAGCGAGCCGGCGCGCATGCGCACGGACAGGCGCGTGGACTCCGAGTCCTTCATGTACACGTGGCTTGCCACCGCGTGGCCGGCCTCGTGGATGGCGACGGCGCGCGTCTCCTCCGCGATGTACTCGACGCCCACGGCCGTGCCGCTCTCGACGGTGGTCATCGCCTCCACCAGGTCGTGACGTTCGAATACCGGCCGCCCGTCGGAGTGCGCGTACGTGAGCGCCATCGAGCAGACCTGCTCGATCATCGCCGGCGAGTAGCCGTTGGTCATGCGCGACAGCTCGTCCCGGCGCTTGTCCGTGTCGAGCTCCGGGTCGTGGTCGACCTTCTTCAGGTAGAGGTCGAAGATGTCTTTGCGATCACGCTTGGTCGGGGTGCGGAACCAGATGTGGCGGCCCATGCGCCCCGGGCGGATGAGCGCGGGATCGAGCGCTTCGATCGGCACGTTCGTGGCCCCTATGAAATAGACCTCTTCCTTGCGCGGCTTCGGCTTCGACAGGCGCAGCTTCACGCTCCCGACCTTCTGGGGAACGATGTAGAGCGCGTCCAGGAACGTGTTGATCCGGTTCGTGAGGAACTTGCGGAAGAACGGCGGCTCGTCGATGCCGTCCATCTGCACGAGCAACTGGTTGAGCGCCATGCCGCCGCCCCCGCCGAACATGCCGCCGGGGAACACGGCGCGGAGCATCCCGTCGATCTTGGCGTAGGGCTGCGGTATCGGCCGCGAGGACGGCTCGTGGCGGGACGCGAAGAGGCGCTCGCGCCAGGCGCGGGTCTCGAGCACCACGTCGCCGCTCGGGTTGAGGGCGCCCATGGGGCCGAAGAAGAGGTGGTCGTGCAGCGAGCCGGGGGAATGGGGGCTGGCCGACATCCCCGCGCCGCTGCCGAGCGCGTTGCGCCGCATGCCGACGGCGTCGATCTCGTCGATGAAGACGATGCACTGGCCGCCCCACTTGGCGGCCAGCTTCTTCGCCTTGCGCACGAGCAGGGTGACGATCACCACGTCGATGCCGATGAAGGTCTGCGCGAAGCCGGACCCCGGCATCGTCACGAACGGGCAGTTGAAGCCCGTGGCGATCGCCTTCGAGAGCATCGTCTTGCCCGTGCCGGGCGCGCCGAGGAAGAGCAGCCCGCGTTCGCGCTTGCCGCCCGCCTTCTCGAACGCCTCGCCGGACTGCCAGAGCGCGATCACGCGCCGGACCTCCTCCTTGGCCTCCTTCTGCCCGCGGACGTCCGCGAGCTTCACGCCCCAGTCCGCGTCGCCCGGCTCGTAGCCCTTCATCTGCCTGATGCCCATCACGAGCATCGGTCCGAGGAAGATCAGGAAGTTGAAGAGGAAGAAGACCGGCAGCTGGATGGCGAGCACCGCGAGCGTCCCGATGTTCTTGCCGAGCCCGCTGAAGAGGTTCGAGACCGCGGCGCCGATGGACTCGCCGTTGACGAGCGCGATCGTGCCGAACACGATCAGGAAGAGCGTCCCGTAGATCGTGAGGCGCCTGAACTTCTTCCGCCAGTACCACGCGCGCCGGCGCGCGATCACGTCCTCTTCGAGCAGCTGCTGGTCGGCGTTGTAGAGGTTCGGCCAGGGGATGAGCCGGCGGACGATCACGTCCACGAGGCCACGGAACATGATCACGGCCCCGAGGCTCACGAGCAGCGCCCAGAACGGGTTCCAGCCGTTGCGCTCCCAGAGCAGGAGGAAGAACGCGGGACTTGTCAGCAGGGCGACGATCGTGGCCGCGCGGCGAAGCGCCCGCCATTCTTCGGCAAGCGGGTTGGAGCTGCGCCCGGGGGTCTCCCCCGATCTCTCGCCTGGCGCGGCCATTCGCCTGTTGAGGTTACTCCGGGTGAGTGGTCAGTTCCATCACTTTTGTAGACGTCACCCGGCTTCCCGACCTTCCGCCGCCCGATGTGCTTAGGTGTGCAGCCGACCTAGCCGAGTCTCGGTTGCACGATGCATCCGGGAGCGGGGGACCCAATGGGCCACTTGCCGTCCGTGGCCGTGGGGCGAATCGCCGCCAGTGTGCGGTGTAGCGCGAACACCTTCTTTCCGCGCGAGCCCGTCAGCTCACCCCGTAGGCGCAGAGAAAGAAGGAGGGGTCAGTTGTCCACAACCCAAGCGGATCTCGCTTCGCCTACGCCATGGCGGCGCTCGCTACGAGCCTCGCGCGAGCGACGGCTTGCGGCTGCGCGCACACGCCGCCGCCGCCTTCGGGGGCGAAGCGTCGCAATTCTCATGAGCGCCGTGATGACCGCAGGTGGCGGCGCGGCGCTCGCCGCAACCGGCAGCGGAACCACGCTGCTCCATCGTGGCAGTCACGGCACGACCATCAGCGCCGTTCAGAGCGCGCTCGGCATTCCGGCCGACGGCGTGTACGGCGCGGTCACCCGCCGTGCCGTCATGGACTTCCAGCGGGCACACGGACTGATCGTCGACGGCATCGTCGGTCCACAGACGCTCGCTGCGCTCGGCCTGTCGTCGAGCAACCAGACGACCGGCGACGGCTCGTCAGGTTCGTCGGGCTCGCCGGACTCGTCCGGCGACACGTCGTCGGAGCTCCAGAAGATCGCCTCGTGCGAGTCCTCGGGCAACCCGAGCGCGGTGTCGCCCGACGGGATCTATCGCGGCAAGTACCAGTTCTCCCGCGAGACCTGGCGCGAGCTAGGCGGCTCAGGCGACCCGGCAAGCGCGCCGGAGTCCGAGCAGGACTCGATGGCGGCGAAGTTGATGCAAACACAGGGACCGGCTGCGTGGCCGAATTGCGCCTGACGGCGCAACTCGCCCCCGCAGCTCGGCCCGGTCATAGGGCATAGGGGATAGGGGATAGAGGGGCAGTTCGGACTGCGTCCCTATTCCCTATTCCCTATTCCCTGGTTCTAGTTCGTCCCTATCTCGAACCACACGCAGGTGCGCTCGCCTGCCTCTACTCCCCATGAGTCCGCTATTGCTCCTACGAGCATCAGGCCCCAGCCGCCTGCGGACTCGTCGCTGTCGAGTAGGGGGGAGCGGATCTGCCTGGCCCAGGCGCCGTCGTCGCAGACCATCACGCGCACGCGGTGGTCCGGGCGCTCGACGCGCAGCTGCAAGCTGTCGTCCGGCCCGGCGCCGCCGTGCAGGACGCTGTTCGTCACAAGTTCGCTTACGAGGAGGCGCAGGTCATCCACACGGGGAAGCTGCTCCTGATCGGCGAGCTCGTCTATCGCATGTCGGGCGGCGCTTACCGCGGCCGGGCCGCCATGCAGCTCGATAGTCATCAATCGACACCCCTGTCTGTTCACCGATATACCCATTTCGCGGGAGGGCAATCACGGGTACCGTGGCCTGCATGTCGGAGTTCACCCGCCTCGTTGCCGAGCTCGAGTACCCCATGTACGTGGTCACGGCGGCGGCGAACGGCGAGCGCGCCGGCTGTCTCGTCGGCTTCGGCACGCAGACGAGCATCCACCCGGAGCGCTTTCTCGTCTGCATCTCGGTGAAGAACCACACGTTGCGCGTGGCCGAGCGGGCGCCCGTGCTCGCGGTGCACGTGCTGAGCGACGAGCCGCGCGAGCGCGAGCTGGCGGACCTGTTCGGCCACGAGACCGGTGATGAGATCGACAAGTTCGAGCAGGCCGACTGGCACGAGGGCCCGGCCGGCGCGCCGCTGCTCGACGGCATCCCCAACCGCTTCGAGGGACGGGTGGTCGCGCGCCTCGAGCTAGGCGACCACGCCGGCTTCCTGCTCGAGCCGGTCGACGCCGAGCACGGCGAGCACGTGGACGAGCTCGGCTTTCAGGAGGCGAAGGGCATCGAGCCCGGCCACCCGCCCTAGGCCGCGCTCAGGGAGCGTTGTACACGTCCGGGCCGAACGCCTGCAGCCCGGACTTGGCCGCGAAGCCGAGGTGGTCGAGCCCGAAGATGTCCTCGATGCTCCGCAGCAGCGAGTAGTGGTTGTACGGCGTCGCGTCTGTCGAGCCCGGCGTGACGAACTGCGACAGCAGCACCGCGCCGATGCGCCCGCCGCCGTTGCCCTGGCTGGTGGCGCCGGGGTTGGGCGAGTTGGGGCCGGGAGTCTCGCCGCAGCACGATGAGGCGTCGCCCGAGTCGGCTTCGTCGAAGGTGACGATCAGCAGGCTGCCCTCGCCCCAGGCGGGCGAGCCGGTGATCTTAGGCACCTCGGTCTGGAGGAAGCTGTCGGCCGCGGGCAGGCCGCCCGGGCCGCCGTCTGCGCACGAGGCGTCGTGGCCGTCATGGCAGAGGTCGGGTGTGATGAAGGCGAAGTTGGGGGTGGTGGCGACCGAGGACAGGTCGCTGTCGAGCTGCCCGAGCGGCACATCGTTTGCCGCACACTGCCCCGAGTCGAGCAGCGAGTGGAAGTAGACGAAGGGGTTGTGGCGGGCGGCGTACTGGCTCGCGGCGGTGGCGTTCTGAGTCTGGTCGAAGCTGTTGGGCGCCGGATGCTCGCAGTTGGACGCCATGTCCTCCATGTAGCCGCGCCAGGTCAGGCCCTTGGCGGCGAGCTGGTCCGCGATCGTCTGCACCGAGGACGGGTACACGCAGCCCTGCCCGATCGCCTGGCCGTCCGTGCCGATCACGCCCGGGAAGAGGTCGGTGTAGAAGGGGCAGTCGGCCTGGGTCACGATCGCCGGCGCCTGCCCGCTCACCATCGAGATGTAGTTGTCGAGGCTCGCGTGACCGGTGGCGTAGTACTGCGTGAGGAGCTCGCCCTGGGAGGTGAGCTGCTGCGAGAGGTAGGGCGCCTGCGAGTTCGCCCCGAACGTCGTGTCGAAGTCCTTGTTCTCGAGCACGATCACGAACACGTGCTTGATCGGCGGGGGCGCGGCGCCCGCGGGCGCGGCGACGAGAAGCGGCACCGCCAGGAGCATCACCACCAAGAAGAGTCGCCGCATCCCGAGCAGTTTCTCCCCCGCCGGCGCGGGCCCTAAACGGGGTACCGCTAGACCGCGCCCGCGACGATGCTCACGGTCCCCGCCACCACCGCGGCAGCGAGCACGAGCCGGCGGTGGCGGTCGGCGTCGAGGCGCCGGAACAGCGCCGCGCCGATGCGGTGGCCCACCGCCACGGCGGGCACGAGCGCCACGAGCAGCGGCCAGGATGGGAGCGAGTGGCCCGCGTGCGCGATCGCCGCAAGCGCCGCGGTGCCCAACACGGCCAGCACGAGGAAGGCGGCGGCGCCGGTGTCGCGCAGCAGGTGCTCGCGCAGGCCCGCGCGCGTGAGCGTGAGCACCACCGCGGGGCCGTTGAGGCTCGTGGCGCTCGTGAGCACGCCGGCGCACACACCGCCGCCGGCGAGCGTCGGGCCCGCGTTCGCCGCCGCGTGCCGCTGCTCCTCACGGGCGGGGGAGGCGTGGTCGGCGGTCCGCGCCTGGAGGAGCGCGGCGAGCACGATTCCCACGCCGATCAGGATCTGGAGCACGTTCGCGTCGACGTGCCGGACCACGAGCGCACCGGCCACCACGCCGGGCAGCGCCCAGGCGCACAGCAGCACGCAGGCGCGCGGGTCGATCTCCCGTTCGCGGCCTTCGCTGTAGAGGATCAGCGCATTGATCAGCAGCGCGAGCAGCAGCAGCAGCGTGACCGCCTCGGCCGGTGGGTATGCGGCAAGGGCGGCCGGCGCCGCGAAGAAGCCGAAGCCGAAGCCCACGCTTGCCTGCACCGCCATGCCGACGACCACCGCCGCCACGAGTACGACGTCCAGAGCGATCGCTGCACGCTAGCGCCCTGAGCCGCTAGCGGGAGAGCATCCGGCCGACGGCGCCCATCAGCTCGCTCACCTGCGCGTCGGGCTCGGACGGACCCTCGCCCTCGCCGAGCAGGCAGTGCCGGGCATGCCCGTCGAGCAGACCGAGCGCGATCTTGTCGAGCGCCGCCTGCACGGCCGTGATCTGCGTCATCACGTCGATGCAGTAGCGGTCCTCCTCGACCATGCCCCTGATCCCGCGCACCTGACCCTCCACGCGCGCGAGGCGGCGGAGGAGGTCGTCCTTCGAAGCGGTGTACCCACGCGTGGCTGTCATGCCCGGCACTCTAGCATACCCCCAGGGGGTATCTGATAGTGTCGAGGTCGTGGATGTGATCTGGAACGGACTGAAGGACAGCTTCCTCATGGCGTGGGAGGTGTGGTGGGCCCTCGTGCTGGGGTTCGGCATCTCCGCGATCGTGCAGGCGTGGGTCCCGCGCGAGCGGATCGAGTCCGCGCTGTCCGGCTCGGGCCCCAAGCCCGTGGCGCTCGCCAGCGGCCTCGGAGCCGCGTCCTCGTCCTGCTCGTACGCCGCGATCGCGATCGCCAAGTCGCTGTTCCAGAAGGGCGCCTCGGCGACGACAGCGCTGGCCTTCCAGTTCGCTTCCACCAACCTGGTGTGGGAGCTCGGGCTCGTGCTGTGGGTGCTGATCGGCTGGCAGTTCACGGTGGCCGAGTACCTCGGCGGCATCGTGATGATCGTGCTGATGGCTCTGCTGCTGCGCGTGTTCGTGTCGCCGCGTGCGGAGGCCCGCGCACGCGAGCACGCGCGCGAGGCCGACAGCGGCCACCAGCACCACAGCGGCGGGGGCGAGCGGGTGGGCTGGCGCGAGCGCGTCCGGTCGCTGTCCGCGTGGTCCGACGTGGCGTACAACTTCCGCGGCGACTGGCAGATGCTGTGGAAGGAGATCAGCCTCGGCTTCCTGCTGGCGGGCTTCATCGCCCAGCTCGGCGACAGCTTCTTCAACGGCCTGTTCGTGACGAACGCGCCCGGGCCGGTCAACGCGATCGAGAATGTGATCGTCGGGCCGATCATCGCGGTGCTGTCGTTCGTGTGCTCCGTCGGCAACGTGCCGCTGGCGGCGGTGCTGTGGTCGGGCGGCATCTCGTTCGGCGGGGTGCTCGCCTTCCTGTTCGCGGACCTGATCGTGCTGCCGATCGTCGCGATCTACCGCAAGTACTACGGCACGAGCTTCGCGCTGCGGATCACGGCCCTGATGTTCCTCACGATGATCCTCGCCGCGCTCGCGGTCGACGGGCTGTTCAGCGCGCTCGGCCTGATCCCCACCGGCCCGCGTCCCTCACGCGGGGACATCTTCGGCCAGGTCCAGCTCGACTACAAGCTGGCGCTGAACATCGTCGGCGTCGCGATCTTCGCGGTGCTGTTCTGGCTGGCCAGCCGCGGCGAGCGCAGCGGGCCGGCGTGCCCAGCGCACGCCCCGAACGAGCACGAGCACCAGGAACTGGCAACCAGCAACTAGGAGCTAAGAGCTAAGAGCTAAGAGCTAAGCCGGCTGCCCTTCAGCGCCGGCAGAACCCGCTGCCCGTAGACGCGAACCGCCTCCAGCGGCGCCGCGCCCGAGTTGTTCATCAGCACGACCACATCGGCGCCCAGCCTCTCGATCTCGCGGATGCGCTCGACGTGCTCCTCGGGGTCCGAGCCGATGATGAACTGCTCGCGGAACTCGTCGTCCGAGTACTTCGCGTCCGCGTGCTCGAACATCGCACCCGGGTCGTGCCAGTCGTCGGTATAGAACTCGTCCGGCATCGTCGCCTTGAACGGCTTGGCCCCCTCGAAGGCGTCGTCGTCGTCCTCGGCCCAGGAGAAGCCGCCCTGCAGGATGACCTTGCCGGGCTCGCGGCCCGCGTCCTCGCACGCCGCCTTGTAGGTGTCCACGAGCTCGGGAACGGTCTCGGGGTCGGCAAGCGTCCAGAGACCGTCCCCCAGACGGCCGGCCACCTGGGCCGCGTGCTCGGCGAAGGCAGACACGTAGATCGGCGGGCGGCGTCCCGAGTTGGTGTGCAGGTAGGCCTGCTTCATGGGGAAGTGGCCGAGCGTGTCGAGCCGATCGCCGTCGAACAGACGGCCGATGATCTCGAGCGCTTCCTCCATCAGCTCAACCTGCACACTCGGGTCCGGCCAGTCCATCCCGAACGGCGACTCGTTGAGGGACTCCCCCGAGCCGATCCCGAGGAAGGTACGCCCCGGGAACATCTCCTCGAGCGTGGCCCACGTCTGCGCCACGAGGGCGGGGTGGTAGCGGAACACGGGCGCCGTCACAGCGGTGCCCACCGGCACCCGCTGGGTGGCTTGCGCGGCAGCCCCGAGCCAGGCCCACGCCATGCCGGACTCTCCCGGCTCCCACCAGGGCTGAAAGTGATCGCTGCACGCGACCGCGTCGAAGCCCGCGCGCTCGGCCTCGATCGCCTGCTCGAGCAGCTCGCTCGGCTTGAACTGCTCGTGGGCCGCACTGAACCAGTACTGGGTCTCGGCCATACCGCCTCCTTCTTCTTGCTTGCGCGGCCGGTGTTACCCGTGGGTGGCCGAGCTAAGCGCGCTTGCCCGCGCCCGGGCGTGGCCCGAGGCCGGGCATGTTTCGCCGGCCGGGTCCGCGGTATCCCGACAGGACGGATTTCGGAACTAGGAGAACGAAATGGGCAAGCTGGATGGCAAGCGCATCGCCTTCATCGCCACCGACGGCGTCGAGCAGGTCGAGCTGACGTCACCCTGGAAGGCCGTCGAGGACGAGGGCGCGCAGCCCGAGCTGATCTCGCTCGAGCAGGGCGAGATCCAGGGCTTCAACCACCTCGACAAGGGCGACACCTTCAAGGTCGACAAGGCGATCGCGGACGCCAACCCGGACGACTACGACAACGTCGTGCTGCCCGGCGGCGTGGCCAACCCGGACGCGCTTCGGCTGAACGACGACGTGGTCGCCTTCATCCGCGACTTCTTCGAGAAGGGCAAGCCTGTGGCGGCGATCTGCCACGCGCCGTGGACCCTCGTCGAGGCGGGTGTCGTAGACGGTCTCACGCTCACCTCATGGCCGAGCCTGCAGACCGACATACGCAATGCGGGCGGCACCTGGGTCGACGAAGAGGTCCACGTCGACAAGGGCCTCGTCACGAGCCGCAAGCCGGACGACCTGCCGGCCTTCAACGCCAAGATGATCGAAGAATTCGTCGAGGGTCGCCACGAGAAGCTCGCCGAAGCAACCAGCAACTAGCAACCAGCAACTCGTCCCGGCTTGCTTAACGCCCGCGCTGGGTACAGGAATCTCGAGAGCTTGCGAGAGGAGTGGTGCGTGGCTGGAATCGAGCTGAATGAGGTAACGAAGCGGTACAACGACGGAACGGAGGCCGTCGTCCACATGAACCTCGACGTCGGGGACGGCGAGTTCGTGATCCTCGTCGGCCCGTCGGGGTGCGGGAAGTCGACGGCGCTGCGGATGATCGCGGGCCTCGAGGACATCACGGAGGGCGACCTCCTGATCGGCGGCGAGCGCGTGAACGACCTGGAGCCGCGCGATCGCGACATCGCGATGGTGTTCCAGAACTACGCGCTCTACCCGCACATGACCGTGCGCCAGAACATGGGCTTCGGCCTCAAGCTCGCGAAGGTGGAGAAGGAGGAGATCGCGAAGCGCGTGGAGGAGGCGGCCGAGATCCTCGATCTTTCCCCACACCTCGAGCGCAAGCCGGCCAACCTCTCGGGCGGCCAGCGCCAGCGCGTGGCGATGGGGCGCGCGATCGTCCGCAACCCTGCCGCGTTCCTCATGGACGAGCCGCTCTCCAACCTCGACGCGAAGCTGCGCGTGCAGATGCGCGCCGAGGTGTCGCGGATCCAGAAGCGGCTCGGCACCACGACCATCTACGTCACGCACGACCAGACCGAGGCGATGACGCTCGGCGACCGCGTGGCGGTGATGCGCGCCGGCGTGATCCAGCAGGTCGGGCCGCCGCAGCACCTCTACGACGAGCCCGTGAACCTGTTCGTGGCGGGCTTCATCGGCTCACCGTCGATGAATTTCATGCCCGCGCACGTCGCGAACGGCCACGTGAAGCTGCCGATCGTCGAGGTGCCGGTGCCGGACGAGCTGCGCTCCGAGCTGTCGGATGGACGCAAGCTGATCGTCGGCATCCGTCCGGAGCACATGGAGGACGCCGCGCTCGTGAGCGAGCGCCACAAGGGCGTGACGTTCAACACCACGATCGACCTGCTCGAGTCGATGGGATCGGAGCTGTACGCGCACTTCAAGATCGGTAGCGGAGTCGAGTCGGACGAGCTGCGCGAGCTGGCGGAAGACGCCGGCACCGCAGAGCTTCCGCACGCGTCCGGCGAGGAGGGCCGCGCGGTCGCGCGCCTCAGCGTCGACGCCGACGTACGCGTGGGGCGCGAGTCGCAACTGTGGCTCGAGACCGACAAGCTCCAGTTCTTCGACCCCGAGACGGGCCGCTCACTGCGCGCGCGGGAGCGGGTGGCCGCGGTCGCCTAGCGGCGGCCGTCCCACTCGCTCTCGAAAGCGAAGCGGGCGCCCACCGACCAGGCCTGGATCTGGTTGGCGACCGGGATGCGTTGCGGGCCGTCGCGGGTGACCGCGTAGAGCTCGGGGGCGCCGCCCAGGCGCTCGAGCGCGTCGAGCACGCCGGTGCGGACCCGTTCGGCCTCGGCCTCGAAGCCGGCGGCGCGAAGGCCGCCCCAGCCGAGCCAGGAGTCGAAGGGCCAGACCGCGCCGCGGTGGTAGGCCTCGGGTGCGTACTGCGGGTGGGAGGAGGAGAGCGTGCGCAGGCCGAACTCGGTGAGCACGTCGGGCTCGATCAGGCGCTCCGCGAACGACGCGCGCGCCTCGACGGGCAACGCATCCGCCCACAGCAACCACCCCAACTGGGAGCCGGCGCCGCTCACCCTGTGATCGCTCGCGTCGACCGCCATGGTCTGCGAGTCGAACGACTGCGCGATGAGGGCTGAGCTGCGGTCGGCCAGGTCGCTCCACGAGGAATCGCCGGACAGCCGCCCGGCGGCCCGCAGCGCCGCCACAGCCACCGCCTGCGTGTCCGCGTCCGCGAGCGGGCACTCGGGGATCGAGCCGTCGGCGTTCAGGATCCCGCCGCCGTAGGAGGCATGCGGGTCGGTGGTGTCGCGCCAGCCCTGCTGCACGAGCCCGCCGGACGCCCGGCGCGGGCCGAAGCGCACGAGCCCGCCGCCGCGTTCGAGCGCCCGCCGGAGCCAGCTCGCGGCCGCGCTCCAGTTGGGCTCGAGCTCGGCGGCGAGGGAGGAGTCCCCGAGCGCGTCGAGCACGACCAGGAACCAGGACGTCCCGTCGGCCGAGCCGTAGTAGCGCAGCTCGCCGTCGCGCACCGGCCAGCCCATGTCCACGAAGCGCTGCTCGGCGTGCGGCCGGTACTCGTGGACGACCTTGCCGGGCTCCTCGTCGAGCTCCACGTCCTCGCGCTCGCCCTGCAGGGCTGCCAGCGCCCGCAGCGTGGCGGCGGCCACGTCGGGCCGCTCCGGCAGGAGCTGCAGCGACGTGATCAGCGAGTCGCGTCCGAAGAGCGCGTGGAAGCGTCCCGGATCGTCGGCATCGACGGACTCGGACGACGCGTACGGCCAGCCCTCCGGGGAGAGCACGCGGTCGAGATAGGCGACGGTCAACCCTTGACGGCGCCGGCGGTGAGGCCCGCCACGATGCGCTTCTGGAAGATCACCACGAGCACGATGAGCGGGACCGTGATCGTCACGGTGGCCGCGGCGATCGTCCCGAGCGGGATCTGGAACTGCTGGCTGCCGGTGAAGAACGCGATCGCCGCGGACACCGGGCGCCGCGACGCGGAGCTGGTCAGCGTGATCGAGAGCAGGAACTCGTTCCACGCGAAGATGAACGCGAGCAGCCCGGCGGTGACCATGCCGGGCGCGGCCAGCGGCAGCACGATCTTCCGGAACGCCTGGAAGCGCGTGGCCCCGTCCACGAGCGCGGCCTCCTCGAGGTCCTTCGGTATGTCGCTGAAGAAGGACGTGAGGATGTAGATCGTCAGCGGCAGGATGAAGGTGAGGAACGGCAGGATCAGGCCCAGGTAGGTGTTGTAGAGCCCGATGTCTGTCCACAGCTTGAACAGCGGCGCCGCGATCGCGATCGGCGGGAAGGTGGAGATCGACAGGATGATCGCGAGGATCAGGAACTTGCGCGGGAAGTTGAGCCGCGCGAGCGCGTAGGCGGCGAACGAGCCGATCGTCAGGGCGATCAGCGTTGCGGCGCCCGCGTCGATCGCGCTCGTGCCGAGGGCCGTCGTGAAGTCGCCGTTCTTGAAGATCGAGCTGTAGTTGTCGAGCGACGGGTGGTGGGGGAAGAGGTGACCGGTGGCAAGCTCGGAGCCCGTCTTCAGCGACGTGTTGACCATCCAGTAGAAGGGGAAGAGGCAGAACAGCAGCGTGAGGATCACGCCGACCCAGAGCAGCACGTGGTCGCGCTTGCTGTGCCCGCCGCCGACTTTGGCCCGCGTGCGAGACCGCGCCCGCGTCCTTGTCCCGGTCCGTGCGACTGCCTCGGTGCCCATCAGTTCTCCTGTGCGAGGTTGCGGATGTTGCCTCCCACGAGCCGGATGTAGAGGAACGAGACGGCCATGATGATGATGAACGTGAGAATCGCCAGTGCCGAGCCCGGCCCGATCAGGCGGTCCTGTGTGAGCTGCTGGTAGGCGTAGAGCGACAGGGTGGTGGTGCCGTTCGACCCCTGGGTCAGCACGAACGGCAGGTCGAAGATCCGCAGCGCGTCGAGCGTCCTGAAGATGAGCGCCACCAGGATCGCCGGGCGCAGAAGGGGCAGCGTGATCGAGACGAAGCGCTGCCACGCCGTGGCGCCGTCGACCTTCGCCGCCTCATAGACGTCATCCGGGATCACCTGCAGCCCGGCCAGGATCAGCAGCGCCATGAACGGCGCCGTCTTCCACACGTCGGCGATGATCATCACCGCCATCGCGTAGCCGTTTTGCCCCAGCCAGACGGTGTGTCCTCCGGGCAGGTGCAGCGCCAGGAGCACCTGGTTCACGAAGCCGAGGTCGGCGTCGAAGATCGTCCGCCACATCATCGCGGTGCCCACCGTGAGCACGGCCCACGGCACGAGCACGACGGCCCGGAGGACGCCGCGGCCCCGAAATGCCGAATGCATCAGCAGCGCCATCGCCATCCCGATCACGAGCTCGAGCGACACCGAGATCACCGTGAACAGGAAGGTGATCTTGGTGGCGCTCCAGAACTCCGACGACGAGAGCGCGGCTGTGTAGTTGTCGAATCCGACCCAGCGAGACAGTCCCGCAACGCGGACGCTGTACTGGTGGAGCGACAGCCAGATCGCGTACACGATCGGCCAGGCCGCCACGATCGCGATGACGATCAGCGACGGCGACACCATGGCCGCCGCGAGCCGCCGCTCCGAGAGACCGGAGCGGCGCCGCCCGCGGGGCCTGGCTGAAACCGTTGCCTGAGCTGCGCTCACGCTGCGCCTAGAACGTGCTCAGCGCCTTGTTGATCTGGCTCTGCGCCTTGCTCAGCGCGCTCTTCGGCGAGGTGCCGCTCGAGAGTGCCGAGTAGACGTTGTCGTAGATCGCCTCGCTGATCTGCGGATACACGGGCGAAACCGGACGCGGCTTGCCCTGCTGTACCGCCTTGAGCAGCTCAGGCGCGAACGGCTGGCTCTTCTTCACAGAGGGATCGCTGTAGGTCTGAGTCAGCACGGCCGGCAGCGACGACTTGATGAAGAACTTCTTCTGCGCCGCGGCGCCGGTGGCGAAGTTGATGAAGCTCAACGCCGCCCCCGGGTTCTTCGAGTAGCTCGAGATACCCAGGTTGTAGCCGCCGAGGATGCTGGCGGCCTGGCCGTTGCCGAACTTGGGCAGCGGCTCGAGGTTGAACTTGACCTTCGCCTGCTTTGCGAGCGCGTAGACGTACGGCCAGTTGCGCAGCAGCGCCACCTTGCCGGACTGGAACGCGTTGCGCGACTCCTCCTCCATGTAGGTGAGGTTGGTCTTCGGCGCCGCGCCGTCCTTGATGCCCTGCTGCATGAACGAGAGCACCTGCTCGGCCTGCGGCGAGTCGATCGTCGCCTTCTTGCCGTCGCTCGACAGCACGCTGCCGCCGTTGCTGTACAGCATCTCCAGGAAGTCCACCGTCAGGCCCTCGTAACGAGCGCCCTGGTAGCCGATCCCGCCGTCCTGCTTGGCCAGCTGGTAGGCCTGCTGCCAGGTGGCGGGCGGGTTCTTGACCTTGCTCGTGTTGTAGTAGAGGAAGCCCGCGTTCGTGTTGAACGGGACGGCCCAGAACTTGCTGTTGATCTTGGCCGTGTCGAGCGTGGACGGGATGAAATCGCTCTCGCGCGCCTGGATGGCGGGCGTGACGTCGCGCAGCCAGCCCTGCGCCGCGAACTCCGCGGTCCAGGTCACGTCCATGCCGAGCACGTCGCACTCGGGCGACTTGGCCTGCTCACGCTGCACGAGCTGGGTGCGCTGGGCGTCCGCCGAGGTGGGAAGCTCGAGCAGCTTCGCCTTCACGCCGGGGTTCTGCTGGTTATAAAGCTTGATCACCTGGCTGAACGCGCCCGTGGTGTCCTTGCCGATGCACCAGGTCACGCTGCCCTTGGGGTTCTTGGCCATGTCGGGGGTGACGGTCTTGGCGCTGCTGCCAACGCCGGCGACCGTGGTCCCGCCGCTGCTTCCGCCGCTGCCGCTGCTGCCGCAACCTGCGGCCACCGCGGCGCACGCAAGTATCGCCCCAGCGCTTGCGAGCTTCGTATTCAAGATCAGCCTCCTCGTGTGAGGGCTTGCCGGACGGCGCCCTCTGGGGGTCTAACTAGCTCTCCTGGGCGATTCATTACCCGGCCATGCCCGGCGCCAACCGCGGCAGGTTGTTAAGCGCGAGTTGCCCGTCGGCGCTACTCGCCCAGCACCTTGATGATCAGCCGCTTGTCCCGCTGACCGTCGAACTCGCAGTAGAAAACCGCTTGCCAGGGACCGAGGTCGAGGCGTCCGGCCGTGATCGGGAGGATCACCTGGTGGTGCACGAGCATGTTCTTCAGGTGGGCGTCGCCGTTGTCCTCGCCACCCCGGTGGTGGCGGTAGTCCCCGCCTTGGGGCAGTAGCTCACGCGCCAACTCGTTCGGCGGCTCCTGCCAGGTGGCGGGCGCGAGCTTGTCGAGCCACTCGAGCGCGTCGGCCTGGATCCCGGGCTCGTCGTCGTTCACCCACACGCCGGCCGTGATGTGCATCGCGGACACGAGCACCATGCCCTCGTCGACGCCCGCTTCGTCGACCGCCTGCTGCACGTCGCCGGTGATGCGCACGAACTCGCGGCGGCGCTCGGTGTGGAAAGTTCGATAGACCGTATGGCTCTTCAATGCCTTCTCCTGTGTCGAACGCGGACATGATGCCTCTATGAACCTCGGCCTCGCCGGCAAGGCGTGCGTGGTGAACGGCGCGAGCCGCGGCATCGGGCTCGAGACCGCGCGGATGCTGTG
>DASXCV010000202.1:0-12319 GCA_036491015.1 Thermoleophilaceae bacterium
ATCGTCACTTCGTCGCCATCCTCCACCGGCGTCTCGAGGCCATCCAGGAAGCGGATGTCCTCGCCCTCCACGTACACGTTCACGAAGCGGCGCAGGTCGCCGTCCTCGGCGATGCGCTCGCGCAACCCGTCGAAGCGCTCGTAGAGCCCGTCGAGCACCTCGCCGACGGTGGACGCGTCCTCGACCGAGGTCTCTGCCTCGCCGCCAGTGACGCTGCGCAGCTGGGTTGGGATCTTGACCGTGACGGGCATCGGGCCGCGTATCTTAGACAGGGCCGTGGGCCGCGCGTCAAGTGGCCGATTCGTCGTCGCCGGCGGCCACGTAGAAGGGCTCGTCGCGCTCGCGCATGTAGCCCGCGATCGGCTCGTCCCCATCCTCCCGCACCGGGATGAACGCCACCGGCCGGTCGAACTCCACCTGCTCACCCGAGCGCGCGAGCACGCGCTGGAACAGGTCGCGCTCGTCCGCGCCCGGCTCGAGCTCCAGCCCGATGGCGAGCTGAGGCTCGAAGCTCACCCGCGGGTCGAGGACCTGCGCGCGGAAGGCGCGCCGCACGCCCGGCTCGGAGCGCAGCACGTCCGCCAGATCGGCGAGCGCCCCGCTCGGCTCGTCCGCGGGCTCGCCCACCAGGATCTCCGCCTCGGCGGCGCCTGAGGCCTCCGCGGCCAGCCTCACCTCGGGGAGCTCGGCCACGAAGCCGCGCTCCGTGCCTGGATTCACGGCCACGGACACGCCCTCCGGCCAGCCATCGGCGAGGTCGGACAGCCGGATCGCCACGTAGTCGGCGCCCTCGGGCAGCGCCTCCGCCAGCCGCTCGGGCGAGGTGTAGACCGGCAGGTAGAGCTTGCCCTCTTCGTCCTCGATGGTCGTGAGGTTGAGGGCATCCGGGTCGTCGCCGTCCTCGGCCTTCGAGATCAGCACCGCCGAGGTCCACAGCAGCGACAGCACCCGCTGCGCGTCGCCGCCGTCCTCGAGCACCTCGGCGATCGCTACCTCGAGCGCGTTGGCAGCGTCCGGCTCGCCGGTCATCCCGCCGCCGCGCGATCGCGCCCGTAGGCGAGGGCGAGGGTGACCGTGATCGTTCCGCGTGCCATGACCGTAGCTCCCGTCCGTGCGAGCTCTGCTCGCGATCCAGACGGTCAGGTACCCGGGTCAAAACCCGGCGGAACTTGTTAAAGCGGAATCAGCGGCGGCTGGTCAGCGCGGCTGCCTCGATCGCCTCGAAGGCGTCCGTCGACGGATCGATCTCGTGCACCTCGAAGGTGTCGCGCACAGCGTCAAGCGTCTTCAGGCCCTCGCCCGTGATCACGAGCACCACGCGCTCGTCGCGGTCGATCTCGCCGCGCTCGGCGAGCTTGCGCAGCACCGCCGTGGTCGTGCCGCCGGCCGTCTCGGTGAAGACGCCGGTGGTCTCGGCCAGCAGGCGGATGCCGTCGCGGATCTCCTCGTCGGTCACGGACTCCACCGAGCCGCCGCTCTTGCGGGCGAGCTCCAGCGCGTAGGGGCCGTCGGCGGGGTTGCCGATCGCGAGCGACTTGGCGATGCCCGTCGGCTTCACCGGCTTGCAGATGTCCCAGCCCTCCTCGAAGGCGGTCGCGACGGGCGCGCAGCCCGCGCCCTGGGCGCCGTTGAACACCGGCTGCTTGTCGGCGTCGGCGATCAGCCCGACCTCCTGCCACTCCTGGAAGCCGCGCGCGATCTTGGTGAAGAGCGAGCCGGAGGCGATCGGCACCACCACGCGGTCGGGCAGCGTGAAGGCCAACTGCTCGGCGATCTCGTAGCCGAGCGTCTTCGACCCTTCCGCGTAGTAGGGGCGCACGTTCACGTTCACGAACGCCCAGTTCTCGCGCTCGGCGGCCAGCTCCATGCAGAGCCGGTTCACGTCGTCGTAGGAGCCGTGCACCTTCACGAGCGTCGTGCCGTAGACGCCGGTGGCGAGCACCTTCTGCTCTTCGAGGTCGGACGGGATGAAGACGAACGACTTGAGGCCGTTCGCCGCCGCGTGGGCCGCCACCGCGTTGGCGAGGTTGCCCGTGGACGGGCACGCCACGATCTCGAAGCCGAGCTCGCGCGCCTTGGCGAGCGCGACCGTGACCACGCGGTCCTTGAAGGAGTGCGTGGGGTTGGCGGCGTCGTTCTTCACGTACACCTCGCGCAGCCCGAGCCACTCGGCCAGACGGTCGGCCTTGAGCAGCGGCGTGGTGCCGGTGGTGAGCGGCGCCGGCGGCCGCGTCTCGAACGGCAGGAAGTCGGAATAGCGCCAGATCGAGCGCGGTCCGGCCTGGATCTTGCGGCGCGCGCCCTCCGGGTCGAGCTCCGAGTAGTCGTACTTGACCTCGAGCGGACCGAAGCAGCGGTCGCACACGTAGCGTGCGTCTAGCGGGTACTGCGCATGGCATTCCTTGCACTGGAGCGCCTCAACGGGCATTGGAAATGCTCCCTTCTATGTCGAAAACCTCCGCCGCTTTCGCTGTGACGGAGGCTTTTTGGGAGCGCCCCAGTCACATCTCCCGGACCTCTTGATGGAGTCCGATGGAATTGGCACCGTTCTTGTCGCGACCGTGGCCGCTTCAAGTGGTTGCCGGGGTTTCTTAGGGCCATATCCCTCCACCCCTCTAGATGCGAACGGCTATGTCTGAGCCGCGAAGAATAACGGCTCCGCGGCCATACGTCGAACCACTTGCCGCGGGCGGAATCGCCCGGGCACCCCAGGTAATCGGCCGCGAAAGTAGAATCACGAATGAGGTGAGCACGAACATGTTGGACGACCCACTCAGACGCAATGCCGAACCTCCCGAAGCCACGCCTGCGCCGCGGTGCCCGGACACGGGTCGATTCGTACGCCTCCACACAAGCTCCGCCTGAGCCCAACGTCGAGATCGTCGAGCACGACGGTCTGCGCTGGATCAACATCGAGCGCCCCGGAACCCTCGATCGCGCCTGGCTGGAGGAGCACTTCGAGTTCCACGCGCTCGACTACGAGGACGTCGTCTCCCGCAACCAGCGGCCGAAGATCGACGAGTACGAGAACTACCTGTTCATCGTGCTCCACTTCCCCGTGTTCGACAAGAACGTGGGGCGGCTCAACGCCGGCGAGCTCGACATGTTCGTCGGCCCCGACTACCTGATCACGATCCCGAACGTGCCGCTGCAGCCGGTCGAGTACCTGTTCGAGAGCTGCCGCGCGTCGGAGGACCTGCGCTCGCAGCTGTTCTCGAACGGGCCGGGCTACCTGCTCTACAAGGTCGTCGACGACAGCTTCGACTACTGCTTCCCGATGCTGCGCAAGGTGGGCAACAAGCTCGACCGCCTCGAGGAGGACATCTTCGAGGGCGGCGCCGAGGAGGTCGTGCGCGACATCTCGAACGCCAAGCAGGAGATCATCAACTTCCGCAAGATCATCCGGCCGCAGCGCAGCGTGCTGCGCGACCTCGAGCGCACGAAGCAGCGCTACCTCGCCGCGGACCTCGAGATCTACTTCGACGACATCGTCGACGCGTCCGAGCGCATCTGGGACATGCTCGAGAACTACAAGGAAGTGGTGGAGGCGCTCGAGGACACGAACGAGTCCGTGATCACGCACCGTCTGAACAACCTGCTGCGCGTGCTCACCTCGGTGTCCGTGATCCTGCTGCCGCTGACGCTGATCGCCTCGATCTGGGGAATGAACGTGCGCGTGCCGGGCGAGCAGTCGATCACCGGCTTCTGGATCATCATCGGCGTGATGCTGGTGGCGCTCGTGGGCCTCGTCACGATCTTCCGAAAGCGCGGCTGGCTGTAGGCCCGGGCTGCGCCCGCTAGCCTCCGCGCGGCAATGGCGGAGCAGCGGCTGTGGGCGCCCTGGCGCCTCGAGTACATAAAGGGACCAAAGGACGGCGAGTGCATCTTCTGCGCGGCCGAGGCGCTCGGCGATGACGAGACGGCCTACATCGTCCACCGCGGCGAGCACTGCTTCGTGATCCTCAACGCGTACCCCTACAACAACGGGCACGTGATGGTCGCGCCCTACGCACACGAGCCGTCCATCGAGCCGCTTGACGAGGCCACGCTCACCGAGATGATGGTGCTGGCGCGGCGCTCGATCGGCGTCCTGCGCGACGAGTACGTTCCCGAGGGCTTCAACATCGGCATCAACCAGGGCAAGATCGCGGGCGCCGGAGTGGAGGATCACGCGCACCTGCACGTGGTGCCGCGCTGGGGCGCCGACACCAACTTCATGCCTGTGGTGGGCGGCACACGCGTGCTCCCGCAGGTGCTCTCCGACAGCTGGAAGGCGCTCAGCGCGAGGTTCGAGAACGAATGACGACCGTCGACACAGGGATCTTCAAGGCCTATGACGTGCGCGGGCTCTACGGCGAGCAGCTCGGCCCCGACGTGGCCTACGACGTGGGCCGCGCCTTCGCGCGTGTAATAGCGGACATGGAGGGCGCCCAGCCGAGCGACCTGACGCTGGCCGTCGGGCGCGACATGCGGCTCACGGCACCGGAGATGGCCGCCCGCTACATCGACGGCATCCGGGACCAGGGCGCCTCGGTGCTCGACGTGGGTCAGGTGGGCACCGAGATGCTCTATTTCACGGTCGGCTCGCGCGAGCTGCCGGGCGGGCTGATGTGCACCGCCTCGCACAACCCCAAGGCCTACACGGGGGCGAAGATCGTGAAGCGCGGGGCGATCGCGCTCTCGGGCGACTCCGGCATCGGCGAGATCCGCGACATGGTGGTCGCCGGCGACTTCGGCGACCCGCCGGCCGAGCGCGGCGGCCTCGAGCAGCTGGACATCAGCGCGGACTTCCGCGCGGCCGCCCTCGAGTTCATCGAGCCCTCGCGCGTGCGCGAGATGACCGTGGTGCTCGACGGCGGCAACGGCATGGCCGGCCCGATGGTCGGTCCCCTGCTCGACCAGCTGCCGCTCGACCAGGCGCAGACGTACTGGACGCCCGACGGGAACTTCCCGGACCACGAGCCCAACCCGCTGCTGCCCGAGAACCGCACCTTCATCATCAAGAAGGTCCTATCCGAGGGCGCCGAGCTCGGCATCGCCTGGGACGGCGACGCGGACCGCTGCTTCTTCATCGACGACACCGGCGAGTTCGTGGACGGCGACTTCCTCACCGCGCTGCTCGCGCAGTCGATCCTCGAGAAGGAGCCCGGCGCGAAGATCCTCTACGACGTGCGCGCGAGCCGTGCGGTGCGCGACATCGTGGAGGCCGCGGGCGGCAGCGCGGACGTGAACCGCGTGGGCCACGCCTTCTTCAAGACGCGCATGCGCGACGAAGGCGCCGCCTTCGGTGGCGAGGTTTCCGGCCACTATTACTTCCGCGACTTCTACTGCGCCGACTCGGGCACGATCCCCGCGCTCTTGATCCTGGAGCTGCTGTCGGTTAAGGAGAAGAGGATGAGCGAGCTGCTGGCCCCGCTGCGCGACAAGTACTTCATCTCCGGCGAGATCAACTCCGAGGTGGCCGACCAGGACGCCAAGATGCAGGAGCTGGCGGAGCGCTACTCGGACGGCGAGGTGAGCTGGCTCGACGGTGTGTCCGTGGACTACGACGACTGGCATTTCAACGTGCGCCCCTCCAACACCGAGCCGCTGCTTCGCCTCAACCTCGAGTCGCTCGCCTCGCCCGAGGACATGGAGGAGAAGCGCGACGAGGTACTGGCGCTGATCAGATCGTGACCCGTCGCGCCGGACTCGCCGCGGTGGTGGCCGCCCTCGCCCTTGGCGCCTGCGTGGCCGCGCCGGCCGCGAACGCCGCCGTCGACCCCGGCTACTACGGGATCGGCGCGCAGTACCTGTTCAGCACGGACCCGAGCACCTGGCCTGCCGAGTTCCAGGCGATGGTGCAGGGCGGCCTCACCACCGTGCGCACGGACGCCCGCTGGTCGACCGCGGAGCCGATCGCGCCGAGCGGCGGCCAGCACACCTACGACTGGAGCGCGTTCGACACGATCGTCGGCAACCTCGCCAAGTACGGGCTCCGCTGGATGCCGACGCTCGACTATCCGCCGCCGTGGGCGCAGGAGGACCCGAGCGACGCCGGCTCCGAGATGAACGAGAGCAACGTGCCCGACTTCGTGGCCTACGCGCAGGCGATGGTCGCCCGCTACGGGAGCGGCGGCACGTTCTGGAGCGAGCACCCCGAGCTGCCGCCGACGCCGGTGCGCGAGTGGGAGATCTGGAACGAGCCCAACGTGACCTTCTACTGGAACCCGCAGACCAATGCGCCCGAGCGCTACGCGGACCTCTACCTCGCCACCCGCACGGCGATCAAAGAGCTCAACTCGTCGGCGATCGTGATGGCGGGCGGGCTGGCGCTCGTGAACCCGCCGATCGCGAGCGACGAGGTGAAGTTCATCAAGCGCATGTTCGCGCACGACCCCCAGGTGAAGGACGACGTGGACGTCTGGGGCCTCCACCCCTACCAGGAGACGATCTACTGGACCTTCCGGCGCTTGGCGCGCTGGCGCCAGACGCTCGACCTGCTCGCCGGCAAGCACGAGCCGATCGCCGTCAACGAGCTGGGCTACACGACCACCAAACTCACGGACGCCAGGCGCGGCCAGGAGCTGACGGCGCTCACGCAGCAGCTGCCTCGCTCGGACTGCAACGTCTACGACTTCTTCCCGTATGAGTGGACCTCACGCGAGCAGGACACCACGAACCCGGAGGACTGGTTCGGCATCTGGAACGGGGACGGCACGCCGAAGCCCTCAGGGCAGGAGTTCGTGAACGCCGTGCTGCAGATGCGCGGGCTCTCCGCCACGCCGGCGCCGAGCACCGACCTCAACCTGTGCGACTCGCAGTATCCGGTGCCGGCCGACCCGCAGCCACCGGTGGCGCCCCAGGCGCTCGTGGTCACTCCGCCGCCGGGGCCGCAGGCGTCAACGCCGCCCAAGCTGCGCGGGCCGGGGCTGCGCGTGAGCGTGCGGCGCAATCGCCGCCACGGCACCTTCGACGTGACCGTCCGCTGCGCCGCCTCGTGCAAGCTGAACGCGTACCTGATGACGCGCAAGCGCTCCGCCAAGCGCTTCCGCACGCAGTCCACCACGCGCACGCGGAAGTTCAAGACAGGCCGCCAGCTGCTGCACCTCAGGGTGCCCGCCCACACGGCCTCGCTGCGGCGCTCTGCCGAGGTCGTCGTAGTGGCCACCGACCCCTCCGGGACGAGCTCCCGCGCGACCCATAAAGTCCTGCTCACATAACCCTTTTGGTGGAGTTCCCTGCCTTGACGATGACGGTTTGAGGTAGATAGCTGCTCATTGACGGTAGGCGGGTTTGAGCTTCGTCTGAGGTGTCAAGAATCCAGGCGTGGTTCAGTGGGATGAACCGCGCCACCGCACCCCAATCCTCCCGCGGCGGCTCTCCTATATCGGGGCGTTCGTCGGAGTAGCGGTAGCGATCTGTGCGGGAAGCGCAAGAGCGGCAAGCCTGGACGGCTTCTACGGCGTCAACGTCCAGCAGGTCTTCTCGGGTTCTCCCGCCTCCTGGCAGCCGCAGCTCTCGGCGATGGCGTCCGGCGGCCTGCAGCTCGCGCGCATCGACGCGCGCTGGAGCAACGTCGAGCCGAACCCGCCGAGCGCGTCGGGGCAGCACACCTACAACTGGTCGATGTACGACGGCATCGTGCAGGCGCTGGCGCAACGCGGCCTGCGCTGGTACCCGATCGTCGGCTACAACACCGGCTGGTCGGGCCTCGCCCGCGGCGACAACTCCGAGGTCGCGCCGGCGCACGTCGGCGACTTCGCCAACTACGCCTGGGCGCTCGCGCGCCGCTACGGCCGCGGCGGCTCGTTCTGGTCCTCGCACCCCTCGCTTCAGCAGCTGCCGGTGACGAGCTACGAGATCTGGAACGAGGAGAACTCGGCCGCCTTCATGCAGCAGCAGGACACCGCGCCGGAGGCCTACGCCGACCTCTACATGGCCGCGCGCAGCGCGATCCGCTCGGTCGATCCGCAGGCCGACGTGGTGGTGGGCGGGCTGGCACTCGGCGGCCCGGGCGTGATCGACGAGGTGCAGTTCCTCCAGCGCATGTACGCACACCGGCCCGACCTCAGGGGCAACGTCGACGGGGTCGGCCTGCACCCGTACCAGGCCTCGCTGGCCGACACCTACACGCGCCTCGCCAAGTTCCGCCAGGCGCTCGACCAGGTGGCCGGGCCGTCGGTGCCGATCGAGATCACCGAGGTGGGCTGGGCGACCACGTCGGTGCCGGAGCCGGACCGCGCGCTCGACCTGAGCCTGCTCGCCGAACAGCTCCCCCACTCGGACTGCAACGTGGACCGGCTGATCCCCTACACCTGGCTCACCCAGGAGAGCAACCCGTCCGATCCCGAGTCGTGGTTCGGCATCTGGAACCACGACGGCTCGGGCAAGCCCTCCGGGATCGCCTACCTGAACGCGGTCAAGCTGATGCGCGGGCTGACGTCCACCCCGGCGCCGACGAAGCCGCTCCAGATCTGCCACCCCGGGACCTCCGCCGACGCCGCCGGCGCTCGCGGGCCGAAGCTGCGGATGCGCGTGCTGAGCGTCCGGCGCGGGCACTGGGTGCGCCTGGCCGTGAGCTGCCAGCCCGCCTGCCTGCTCCGTGTTGATCTCTACGGCCGCTCGCGCAAGGGCGCGCGGCGCCTCTCCACCCGCGCCGCCGACCTGCGCTCCCACCGCAAGGTGCTGAGGCTGAGGATCCGGCGGGCCGGCTCGCTGAAGCGGCGCGGAGCCGTACATGCCATCGCAGTAGCCCGGACGGGCGGCGTGACACGCCGTGCGCGGAGCGTCCGAATCCGCTGAGGGACTGCAACTTCGGGCCCATATCCGGGCCTCGACAAATCCGCCATCGAACATTCGTCCAGATCCGCCTGGACAGGGCTGGACACGCGCGCGAGACGCCGATTCGCCTCGTGTGTCAGCACGAGCGGGCAAAAGCCTGGTACGTGTCAGCGCCGGTCCCAGGCTGCTAGGGCTGCTTGGGGTCGCCATAACCCTCTTCGCGGGTGGTGTGGGAGCCGCTACCGCGCGGGCGAACGCGCCCGCCGGCTTCTACGGCGTGAACGTGCAACAGGTCTTCAACGGTCCCAGCGCAGGCTGGAACACCGACCTGTCGGCGATGGCAGGCGGCGGGCTGCAGCTCGCCCGCATCGATGCGCGCTGGCAGAACGTCGAGCCCAACCCGCCGAGCGCTTCGGGCCAGCACACCTACAACTGGTCGATGTACGACGGCATCGTGCAGGGCCTCGCGCAGCATGGCCTGCGCTGGCTGCCGATCGTGGACTACTCGACCACCTGGGCGGGCGTGACCCAGGGCGACACGCTGTCCGCCGTCTCGCCGGCGCACATCCCCGACTTCGCCGCCTTCGCCGCCGCGCTCGCACACCGCTACGGCCCGGGCGGGACGTTCTGGAGCTCGCACACCTCGGTCCCCGTGGTGCCGGTGACCGAGTACGAGATCTGGAACGAGGAGAACTCGACCGTCTTCTGGCACCAGCAGGGCGGCAACGCCGAGGCGTACGCGGACCTGTACATGGCCGCCCGCAACGCGATCAGGGCCGTGAGCCCGAGCTCGCGCGTGATCGTCGGCGGCCTGGCCCTCGACAACCCGCCGTCGGTGACCGACGAGGTGGACTTCGTCCGCCGCATGTACGCCCACCGTCCCGACCTGGCGGGCAACGTCGACGGCATCGGGCTCCACCCCTACCAGGCGACGGTCGGCGACACCTACATGCGCATCGCCCGCTTCCGCCAGGGGATCAACGCGATCGCCGGGCCGTCGGTGCCGATCGAGATCACCGAGGTGGGCTGGTCGACCACCGCCATCTCGGAGACCGACCGCGCGGCCGACCTCGCCCAGATGGCGCTCGACCTGCCGCGCTCCGACTGCAACATCGACGCCTTCCTGCCCTACACCTGGCGCACCGAGGAGAGCAGCCCGAGCGACCCCGAGTCGTGGTTCGGCATCTGGAACCGCGACGGCACGCCCAAGCCCTCCGGCCAGGCCTACCTGAACACCGTCGAGCTGATGCGAGGCATGACCGCGGCCGCGGCCCCCACCACGCCGGTCCCGATCTGCAGCGTGGACTACAGCCCGAAGCCGCCGGCGCCACCCGCCGTGACACCCACCACGCGGACAACCCACGGCCCGCGCCTGATCCTGCGCGTGCGCCGCCACAAGCACCAGCACACCACGCTGATCGTGGCCGGCCAGTGCCACTCCGGTTGCAAGCTCAACGTGTCACTGATGGGCAAGCCGCGCCGCTCCCCCGCCGTGACCTCACGGGTGGCCACCCGGGTGACGGGCTTCACCACGCGCCGCCAGGTGCTGCGCCTGCGCATCCCGCGCAAGGTGCTCAAGCAGTCGAGTCACGTGCAGGTGCTCGTCGTGGCCGTGGGCCGCAACGGCGCCACCACCACGGTGTCGCGGCGCGTGAAGGTGGTCCCCCCGCGCCACCGCTGAGCGGGCGCCGCTAGAGGCCCCGCCGCCCGATCACCACGGGCACGGTGCGGGCGAGGATCTTCAGGTCCCGCCACACCGACCAGTTGGCGCCGTAGAGGTAGTCGATCTTGACCATCTCGTGCATCGGGATGCGCGAGGCGCCGAAGATCTGCCACATGCCGGTCATGCCCGGGCGGAAGCCCGCGCGGCGGCGCTGCCAGCCCTCGATCTTGCGGTCCTCGTCGGGCACGAGCGGCCGCGGGCCTACCAGGCTCATGTCGCCCTTGAGCACGTTGAAGAGCTGCGGCAGCTCGTCGACGGACGCCTTGCGCAGCAGGGTGCCCACGCGTGTGATGCGTGGGTCGTCCTCGATCTTGAAGAGGCCGCCTGCCGCCTCGTTGTGCACGCGCAGCTCCTCCTTCGCGGCCTCGGCATCGGCCACCATCGAGCGGAACTTGAACATGTCGAAGCCCTCGCTCGAGCGGCCGATGCGGCGTTGGCGGAAGAAGACCGGGCCGTGGCTGTCGACCTTCACGCCGATCGCGATCGCGGCGAACAGCGGCGAGAGGAAGAGCAGGATCAGCGACGCGCCCACGACGTCGACCGCCCGCTTGAGCATGTCCGAACTTCGGCTCAGCCCGTAGCGGCGGACGCCGAGCAACGGCAGGCCGTCGATGTCGTCGTAGGTGGCGGCCGAGCCGACCACCTCGAGCAGTCGCGGCAGCACGCTCACCTTCACGCCGAGCGCCTTCACCAGGCGGATCGTGTGCAGCAGATCCTCCGAGTCGGGACCCTCGAACGCGATGATCGCGCGCTCGATGTCCTCGCCGCCGAGCACCATGCCGAGCGTGCTCATGTCACCGAGCACCGCCACGGGCGAGCCGGAGCCGGCATCGAGGTAGTCGGGCTCGAGCGGCACGCGGCCGATGAGCTCGGCCTTCACGCCGTGCACGGTCTCGAGCTTCTCCGCCACGCGCTCGGCGGCGGAGGCGCTGCCGATCACGATGCAGCGCTCCGGCCGGCTGCGTGCGATTGCGATCACGCGCGCCAGCGTGCGGCCGATCATCAGCGAGACGAACGACAGCAGCGCGAGCGCGACCACGGGCCCGCGGCCGAGGTGGCCGTTGACCAGCACCGGGCCGCCGAGCCACACGAGGAACGCGTAGAAGGCGGACACGGCAAGCACGCCGGGCGCCTCGTCGAGCGTGGTCTTCCTGAGCAGATTCTCATCGCGGTCATAGAGACCGATCGTCTTCGCAAGGAGGGTGAGGACGGGAGTGCACGCGAGCGCCGGCAGGAAGCTCAGCGACTCCCCGGCGATCACCACGAGGGCGATCACCAGCGAAAGCCCGGCGCCGAAGAGGTCGACAGCCGCCAGCACGCGCCGGAAGCGAGTGTCGCGGTCGGTGCCGAACGCGTCGCTCGGCTCCTCGGGGAAGCCCGTGGTCTCCTCGACGGGGCGGGCGCGCCGCAGGAGCGGGCGGCCTCCAGTGCGCTGCCGCTCCGACCGCCACGGCGTGTGCTCGGGGCGGGGCGGGGCGGCGCTGCCCGCGCGGCGCTCGAAGCGCGGTGCGGTCATTTCCTGCGTATCCGTTTCGTGCTCGTGCTCGTTCAGGGTCATCTCGATGCCTTGGTCGGGTCCTTAGCACGCGACAGCGGCCGGGAATCCCGGCCGCATCTAGGTCCGTCTACGTGAAATGCGACCCCTGCCCGGGCCGACTAGCACTGCCTTCAGCCTTCCATGGCGCCTCGATTCCCAAACACGCCTTTTAGGTATTCGAAGCGGCCTCCCGCAGACGAACTTCTCGAACTCCCCCAGGTGGGGGAGCCGAGGTTAGGGCTCGCAGCAGTCTGGGAAGGCGGACGGAGTGCAGGTAACTCCCACACGCGCGCCGG
>DASXCV010000203.1:0-44114 GCA_036491015.1 Thermoleophilaceae bacterium
CGGGCAGTCGAGGCCGTGCGCGACTACCTGGCCGCTCACGCGTGCGAGCAGACGCCGGCGGCCACGCTCGAGGAGATCGCCGGCGCGGACCGCTTCACGATCGCCCGCCATTTCCGCTTCGCGTTCGGCACGAGCCCGGACCGCTACCGCACGCAGCGCCGCCTGGAGCTCGCCCGCGCCGCGATCGCGGACGGGGAGACGCTCGCGCGCGCAGCGGCGGACGCCGGGTTCGCCGACCAGAGCCACATGACCCGCCAGTTCAAGCGCACCTACGGGATGACGCCGTCGCGCTGGACGGCACTTACGAGGAGATGGAGCTAGCCGGGCTCGAACCGGATGCGAGCCCGGACGGCGAGCGACGTCGCCGGTTCGCCGTCCGGCACTCCCGGATGGAGCTAGCCGGGCTCGAACCGGCGACCTCCTGGGTGCGATCCAGGCGCTCTCCCAACTGAGCTATAGCCCCGAGGTGCGCAACTTGCGCATTGGCTCGTCCATGGTAGCGGCAGGCAGGGGTCCCAGGGCCTCGAACGAATGTCCCATTTGGGGGTCGGGCACAGGGGTCGTAGGTACCCTTCCGTTCGGCCTTATGCACGCATGAGTTTTCGCACCCGTCTGCTGCTCTTCTTCACGATCATCGTGGTCGTGCCGATGGGCGCGGTGGCGCTGGTCCTTTTCAGCATCACGTCGCAGAGCCAGCTCGGCAAGGCTGACGCACGCATTGCCGAGGCTCTCCGCGTGGGCTTCGCCGTCTACCGGCAGGACCGCAGCGAGGCGCTGCCCCAGCTCCAGCGCATCGCTCGCGAGCCCGCGCTTCGGCGTGCGCTGAGCGCGAAGACCCCCGCGGCCGCCCAGGCCCAGCTCAAGCTCCTCCTGAGGCCCCCGGTGCGCAGCATCGCCCTCTACGACAAGAACGGCAAGCAGGTGGCCATCGTCGGGGACAGCCCGGCGATCGCGCCCGCCCTCGCCAGGCCCACCACGAAGGCGGGGAAGCAGTTCGGCTCGCTGGCGGTGTCGGTCACGAGCCCGAGCTCGTTCGTCGAGTCCGTGGGCGGCCTCACCGACCTCGACGTGCGGCTGTTCGCCGGCGGCCGGCGGATCGGGTCGACGATCAACGAGACCGGTCCGAGCGGTCTGCCCAGGTCCGGCAAGGTGACGATCGACGGCACGGGCTACCGCGGCCGCTTCGAGGAGATCCAGGAGCCGGTCGGCCGGCCGGTACAGCTCGGCACGTTCGTGCAGTCGGACGACATCACGTCGTCGATCGGCCAGAGCCGCGTGCTGATCGGAGTGATCCTGCTCGGCTTCCTCGTGCTCGCGCTGGTGCTGTCGGTGTTCATCGTGCGCGCGCTGCAGAGTCAGATCGACCAGTTCCTCGGCGCGGCGCGCCGGCTCGCCAAGGGCGACTTCTCCACCCCGGTGCCGACCCACGGCGACGACGAGTTCGCGGCGCTCGGCCAGGAGTTCAACAAGATGTCGCGCGAGCTCGAGGCGAAGATCGCCGAGGTCGAGGCCAAGCGCACCGAGCTGGAGGAGACGATCCGCCGCGTGGGCGACGCGTTCGCCGCGGGCCTCGACCGCCAGGGCCTGCTCGAGCTGGCCGTGCGAACCGCGGTCGAGGCATGCGACGCGGACGCCGGCCGCGCCGTGCCGATCGACGCGCGGCGCATGCACTCCGTGCACATCGGCGGCTCGCACGACCGCCTGATGAAGGCGATCACCGCGGCCGAGCGCGATGCCTTCATGATCCGCGAGGAGAACGTGGCGGACCTGCTCGCCAACCTCGAGGCCGCGGGCAACGACCAGCCGGTCGAGCAGCTCCGCCCCACGTCCGCCTCGATCGACGGCGTGCACGCGATGGCCGGGCCGCTCCGAGCGCGCGTGGGCGCGGGCAGCGAGGTCGACTACGTGGGCGTGATCTCGATCGTGCGCGAGGGCCCGAACTTCAACGAGACCGAGCGCGAGCTGTTCGCCTACCTCGTCGGCCAGGCGGCGGTGTCGATCGAGAACGCCAACCTGCACGAGACCGTCCAGCACCAGGCGGTCACCGACGAGCTCACCGGCCTCTTCAACGTGCGCCACTTCCAGGAGTCGCTCGACAACGAGATCGAGCGCAGCCGCCGCTTCCAGAGCTCCGTCGGCCTGGCGATGCTCGATATCGACGACTTCAAGCGAGTGAACGACACCTACGGCCACCAGCAGGGTGACCTCGTGCTGCTCGAGGTGGCCCGCTGCCTGCGCGCGCTGTCGCGCGACATCGACGAGCCGGCCCGCTATGGCGGCGAGGAGCTGGCCGTGATCCTGCCTCAGACCGACCTGAACGGCGCCGAGCTGCTCGCCGAGCGCATGCGCTCTGCCATTGAGGCGCTGCACATCAAGCGGCTCGACGGCCAGGGCAGCCTCAGCGTCACGGCGAGCTTCGGCGTGGCGTCGTTGCCGCAGTCGGCGGGCGACAAGGAATCGCTCATCGCGGCTGCCGATGCGGCGCTCTACAGAGCCAAGCGCGGCGGCAAGAACAGGGTGGACCGGGCGGAGCCTGTACGCGCGGCCACGTGAGGTTCCAGGCGCGAGGTCGCTAGGCTACGCGCGCGATGGGGGTTCTCGACGACGCGATACGGGAGCACCTCGAGCTGAAGCGCCGCCACGGCGCTAGCGACGAGGCTGTAGCAAAGGAGGAGGCCGAGGCGCTCGGGCCTGCACGGCGCGACTTCCCAGCGCAGCCCGCGGCCGAAGCCTCGATCCCGATCGCCGACGAGACAGGAACGGCGGTCGAGCCTGCGGCGCCGGAGCCCGCGACGCCGGAGCCGGAGCCGGAAGCCTTCGCGCCTGAGCCAGAACCGGAGCCGGAGGCCTTCGCGCCTGAGCCAGAACCGGAGCCAGAACCGGAACCGGCGTCGGAGCCTGATCCAGTCACCAGTGACCAGTCACCAGTCACCGAAGACGAGCGCGAGCCAGCCGAGCCACACGAGCCAAGCGACGAGGACGTTCTAGAAGACACTCCCGAGTTCCTCCAGGACGCGCCCGAGCACGACCGCCTGTGGTTCGAGCAGAAGCCGCCGCGCGACTTCGACTTCGAATAGTCCTTTCGAGCGTCCCGGACGTTCGTCCAGAACGGGTTTAGAACGCTGCTGCCCCATGCGGGTGGCGACGATAACCAGAGCACGACGGCATGGAGGGTTCCGTCGTTCGGAGCGGCACAGAAGCCGCTAACCGGCAGCGAGGGGACCGCGGGCGCGCGGTCCCCTCAGCTGCCGCTTCTACGCGTCGCGAGGGTCACCCGAGTACCCGCGGGTCCTCGCGGCGTGAAGCACGCGCTCGCTGCCCAGCTCGTACGTCGCAAGGCGCCGCGACGTCTGCTGAGCCTCGGCGCGCGCGGCCACGCCTCGTCCGCTACACAGACTAGGTTCGGAACGTCCATGGAAGGACTGCGAACACGAAAGGACAAAGGCGATCTAGCCGAGATCCAGGTTGCCGCAGACGTGCTGAGGCGTGGCCACAAGATCGCGATTCCTTATGGCGAGAACTGGGACTTCGACCTGATCGTTTGCCGACAGGACGTGCTGGAGCGAGTACAAACGAAGTACGTCCAGTCTGACGGCTCCGTGATCCAGGTGAAGTGTTTCTCCGCCTCACTCACCAACGGCAAAGTGCGTTCCGTGAAGCGATACACGGCGAGCAAGGTGGACTGGATCGCCGTATATGACGCAGCCACGGATTGCTGTTACTACGTCCCGTCCTCCGAATTCGGCGAAGGTAAGACGTACCTCCACCTCAGGCTGACGCCTCCACGGAACAACCAGCGCACGGGCATACGGCTCGCGGAGGACTATCTCGAGTTCTGAGTTGGTCGCGGCCCTACCATTGGGAGGTCACGGGGCCTTAGCTCAGTTGGGAGAGCGCCGCCTTTGCAAGGCGGAGGTCGCCGGTTCGATCCCGGCAGGCTCCATCACCGAAGCAATCCCAGCCTGGTGCCCTATAGGGACACTCCGATGGGATGGCTTCGGCGGGAGCAATCCCACCTGGGTGTTGCCAGGCAACACCTGGATGACACAGCGGCGGGGCCCCGGCCGCTCCCGCAGGCTCCGTCACCCGCCGACGCGCACCGCTCCCATCGCGCCGGAGCGCGTGCTCCAGCTCACCTGCCCGTTCGACACGGTGAGCGAGCCCGGCATCACGTCGCCACCAGGCACCGTCGCCACAGGCTGCGGCGGGGCGAGCCCGGCCGGGCCGTTGGGCGCGTAGCCGATCACTTCGCTGTCGCCGCCGGCCTTGACCACGGACGCCATCGCGCCGTCGTCGCCCACCGCCACGCTCATCACATCGCCGAAGCCGACTCCGCCAGGCGAGCCGAGCAGCGCGTCGCGCTCGGCCCCGGTGGTCACGTCCACCCAGCCGATCGACATGCGCGCCTCGACGCCGAAGCCAACCGTCCGGAGCTGCTCCCACACGAAGCCCACGCGCGTGCCGGAGGCTCGGAAGTGGCCCACCACGTCGACGCTGGCATGCGAGCCGCCGACGAAGCGGTGGGGCGTGCGCAGCGCCGAGCCGCACGCGTACCAGACCGGATGGCGGGCACCGGCCCGCCCGCGCGTGGCCCAGAACAGCCGCGTGCTCCCGCTGTGGAACACGGTGGTGCCCGAGTGGCAGGTGAGGCGCCCGCCGGCCGCGCCCGCGGAGGGCGCGACGAGCACGGCCGCGGAGCAGGCGAGGCCGGCGAGCAGCGCCGCCCAGGGTCGCCGCCCGCTCATGACGCACCGCTCCACACCACGGGCTTCTCGAAGTACGGCGTGACCGCATTCGCCCGGGAAGGCCCGTCGTTCCAGTCCACGGACTGGATCGAGCCGCCGCCCGGCATCAGGTAGGTGAGGCAGGTGTCGAAGCTCTTGCCGTGCGAGAACGGCTTCGGCGGAAGCGCGTCGTTGCAGCGCTGGAACTCGCCGAGGAAGGTGATGCTCGACTGCGGCTGCCCGCGGTCGTCGATCGCGCGGAATGCGAGCGCCGGATTGTCGTTCGCGCCGCTGCCGCCCGACCCGAGATTGGTCACATGGACCTTCACGTAATAGGGAGTGGCCGCGCGCTCATTTGCATCGAGCTGGACGTTTTTGAAGTCCGAAAGCGTCCCCTTCTCGATGCCTTCAACTGAAACCGCCAGCGGAATCGCCTTGTGCGGCCTGCTGATCGAGAACTGCGACGGCGGCACCCAGCCCACGGTGGCGCGATCGCCCGCGCCGAGCTTCGTGCCGGGCGGAGTAAGGCGAGCGCCGGAGTTGGCCGGTTTGGTGGAAGAAGCCTGCGTGGACGGCGCCGAGCCGCCCGCGGGCGCCACCGGCGTGGAGCCGGCCTGGCTCGATCCGCTGCCGGCGCCGCCACCGCAGGCAGCGACTCCTAGAGCGAGAAAGCCGCCCGTGACGAGGGCGGCGATATGGCTTCCTTGCATTGACTGCCTCCTTGTTGGAGGCAACATCCTGCGACGCGCGGGTACCCACGCGCATCGGGTGTTTCCCTACGCGTACGGGCGAAATAGGGAAACACCCGATGCGTATGCGGGGCGGGGTCCTTACGGTCAGTCGTTATGACCCCACGCTTCCTCATTATGGTTGCCCTAGCCGCGCTCGCAGTCGGGAGTGCGCCGGCCCACGCGGCCAGCCTGCCGGCGAACACGACGGCGATCCTGAGCGGTGACTCCTCCCTGTTCGGCGAGTTGCCGGGTCCCGCGGACAGCTCCTTCTCTACGCATCAGGCGGTCAGCCAGGACGGCCGCTTCGTCGCCTTCGACTCCGCGGCGGACGGCCTCAGCAGCGAGGACGACAACAGCGTGGACAACGTCTTCGTGAAGGACACGGTTAGCGGTGCCGTGACGCTCGTGAGCCGTCGCAGCGGCACCAGTGGCGCGCCGTCCCACGACCAGTGTTTCGATGCCGCGATCAGTGACGACGGCACGAGGGTGGCGTTCGCGTGCGACGGCCCACTGGACGACGCGGACACGAATGGGCAAGAGGACGTGTACGTGCGTGACCTGACGACGAACCAGACCATCCTCGTGAGCCGCAAGTCGAACCAGGGCGACGTGGGCAACGACGAGTCGTTCTCGCCCAGCCTGAACGACGACGGCACGGTCGTCGCCTACAGCTCCTTCGCCTCCAACCTCGCCGGCATCGACATCGAGAGCGTGTACGCCACCAACCTCAGCACGAACACCACCACGCTGGTGAGCGATCCCCCCGGTACGACCAACCCGCCCGACGGGCAATCGGAGGACGCGTCCGTGAGCGACGAGGGCAACCTGATCGCGTTCGACAGCCGGGCAACCAACTTCGCGGGCGACGACACGAACGGGGCCACCGACGTCTTCGTGCGCAACATGACCACCGGCGGCGTGGTTCTCGCGAGCCGCGCGAACGGGCAGACCGGCGACGTCGGCAACGGGAACTCGACAGATCCCGCGCTCGCCGGCGACGGCAGCGCTGTGGCGTTCGAATCGTCCTCGTCCAACCTCGCCCCGGCCATCGACTCGAACGGCGACACGGACGTCTACGTGCGCGCGCTGGCCGGCAACGCGACGTCGATCGTGGACACCGTGGGCACGACCAAGGCCAACTCGTTCGCCAGCCGGCCGGCGATCGACGACGGCGGTGACGTGGTGACCTTCCAGTCGCCGGCCACCAACCTCGGCCCGCTGGCGGGGCCGGACGGGACCACGGCGGTGTTCGCCGCGAAGCTGGGCGGCACGATCACGCTGGCGAGCCGCGGCGATGGAGCGGGCGGAGACCTCGCAACCAGCGCCGAGGACTCGAGCATCAGCGGCAACGGCCGGCAGGTGGCGTTCGACTCGGTGGGCAGCGTGACCGGTGACGACCTGCCGGGGATCGAGACGATCGCGTTGCGCAACCTCGCCGCGGAGACCACGATTCCCATCGCCCACCCGCCGGGGAACGCCCCATTCGACAACCAGGCGGGCAACTCGGTCGGCGGCTCGCTGAGCGCGGACGGACGCTTCGCGGCGTTCCAGAGCTCGGCGCCGGGCCTAGGTGTGCCGGCGGCGGTGCAGAGCGCGATCGTCGTGCGCGACACCGTGACGGGCGCGACAACGATCGCGAGCCGCGCCGACGGGCCGGACGGCGCGCCGATGACTCGCGCAATCGAACCGTCGATCAGCGCCGATGGGAAGCGCGTGGCGTTCGTGGAGCAGCTCCCGGGTCAGGGCGCTTCTCACGTCTGGGTGCGCGACCTGGCCACCGGTTCAACGATCCCTGTCGACCGCGCGAACGGCCCCGACGGACAGATCGGGGACCGGGATTCGGACGAGCCCTCGATCGATGCAGCGGGCGATCGCGTGGCATTCGAGTCGGACTCCGACAACCTCAACCCGGACGACACGGACACGACTTTCGACATCTTCGTCCGCGACCTCACGGCAGCCACCACCACCCTGGCCAGCCGCGCCGTGAACGGCGACAAGTCAAACGACAGCTCGTTCGACCCAAGCCTCAGCGCCAACGGCGACCACGTGGCCTTCGACACCTTCGCCACCAACCTCGGCGATGGCGACACCGACGACAAGCAGGACGTTCACGTCCGGGACCTCGCGGAGGGAACCACCAGGCTCGCGAGCGTGAACACAGAGGGCGTGAAGGGCGACCAGCGGTCGACCGTGCCGTCGATCTCGGGAGACGGCTCCCGTGTCGCGTTCGAGTCGGACGCCACGAACTTCGGTCCCGTCCCGCAGGCGACCGAGGTGTGGGTGCACGACTTCAACACCGGCACCACCACGCTCGCGAGCCGCGATGACGGCGCGGATGGCGCCCCCTCCCCTCTGGAGGCGTTCGGTCCCTTCCTGAGCAGCGACGGCAAAGTGGTTGCCTATTCGGTGGGGACCGGCGTCGCCGACGTGCGCCCGGCCGCCGCGCCGCGGATCCACCCGCGCGGGATCCTGGGCCAGCTGCTCTTCCAATCCTTCCGCCGCGATCTCGCGGCGAACGCGACTGCGCTCGTGTCCCGCGCCGCCGGGCCGGACGGCGCGCCCGCTGACACGGGCGTGGCCGTGGGCATCACGCGCGACGGCGCCTGCGTGTCCTTCGACGCGACCGGCGGCCTGCTCGGCGACGTGCCGGGAGCCGAGGACTTCGGCCAGGTCTACCTGCGCACCTTCGCGGCCGACTGCGGCCGCCCGCAGCCGGCGCCGCCGGCGCGCGACACCACGGCCCCGGTGCTGCGCAGGGTCTCGCTCACGCACACGAAGTTCCGCGTGGCGAAGGCCGCCACGAGCATCGCCGCCAAGCGGCACACGAAACTCCACCGCGGTACTCAGCTTCGCTTCACAAGCAGCGAGGCAGCCAAGCTGACGATCCTGATCCAGCGCGCCGGCCCCGGGCGCAGGGTCAAGAAGGGCCGGCAGCACATCTGCAAACCGGTGCACGCGCGCCCGAAGCACAAGGCCTGCACGGCCTATCGGCGCACGGGAAAGCTCACCCGCAACATCAAGGTGGGCCACAACCAGGTGGCTCTCAGCGGCCGGATCGGCAAGCGGCGCATGGCGCCGGGCCACTACCGGCTGATCCTGACCGCCACCGACGGAGCCGGCAACCGCTCAAAGCAGGTTCGCCGCAGCTTCACGATTCTCGCCGGCTGATGCGGAGGACTCACTGATGATCGTTCAGATGGATGGAGACGTGGTTGGACGTGCACGCGAGCTGGCCGCGATCGAGCGCCTGCTCGACACGCTCGAGGGCGGACCCGCCGCGCTCGTGGTCGAAGGCGAACCGGGACTGGGCAAGACCACGCTGCTGCGCGCGGCCCGCGAGGCGGCGGAACGGCGCAAGTTCCGCATCCTCTCGTGCCGTGCGCGGGCGGGCGAGACGCGCCTGTCCTACGACGCGCTCGTGGACCTGCTCTCGGGCGTGGACGGCGCCGAGGTGGACGCGCTGCCGCGCCCGCAGCGCGACGCGCTGCACAAGGCGCTCGTGCCCGGGGACGGCTCCGCCGACGATGCCGAGCCACGGGCGGTGGCCACGGCCGTGCTGACGCTGCTCGAGCGGCTCGCTGAGAAGCGGCCGTTGCTGCTCGCGATCGACGACATCCACTGCCTCGACCAGCCGAGCGCGCGGGTGATCGCCTTCTGCGCGCGGCGGCTCAAGGGACGCGTGGGCCTGCTGGTCACGCGCCGCGGCGACGACGACGGCCGCCTCTCACCCGAGCTGCGCATGCGCGATCGCGAGCGCACAGTCGTGCTCCAGCTCGCGTCGCTCGACGGCCGCTACCTGCGCCGGCTCGTCCGCCAGCGCGCGCTGCGGCCGCTTTCGCGCAGCGGCATCGAGCGCATCTACGAGGTGTCCGGCGGCAACCCGCTGTACGCGCTCGAGCTGGCACGTGTGATGCCGGCGGACGGTCCGCCGCCGCCGGCGCTGCCGC
This sequence comes from Thermoleophilaceae bacterium, assembly GCA_036491015.1. Classification (GTDB taxonomy): domain Bacteria; phylum Actinomycetota; class Thermoleophilia; order Solirubrobacterales; family Thermoleophilaceae; genus JAICJR01. The sequence goes on from DASXCV010000203.1 coordinate 9,406, forward strand.
TCTCGCTGAGCCTGCAGGAGATGGCCGAGTCGCGCCTGTCGGGTATCGGCGAGGAGCTCGAGGAGGTGCTGCTTGCGGTGGCCGCGCTCGCACGGCCCACGGTCGAGCTGGTGGCGCAGGTGCTCGGGCCGGAGTCCGAGGCGCTGCTCGACGACGCTGAGGACCGCGGCATCCTGGAGCGCGACGGCCGCCGCGTCCGCTTCACCCACCAGCTGCTTGCCAGCGCGATCCATGCGCGCGCCTCGGCGGCGCGCTGGCGCGACATGCACCGCCGCCTGAGCGCGGTGGTGCCGGACATCGAGGAGCGCGCCCGGCACCTCGCACACGCGCGGCTCGTGCCGGAGGCTCTGGCCGCGCTCGACGAGGCCGCTCACTACGTGCGGGGCCGTGGCGCGCCGGCCGCGGCGGCGGAGCTGCTCGAACTGGCACTCGGCCTCGGGGGCGGCAGCGAGCTGCGCGTGCGGGCGGCCGAGCACCACCTCGATGCCGGCGACGCGTCGCGCGGGCAGGCTCTCCTCAGCGAGGCGATCCCCACCCTGCGCCGGGGTGACGAGCGCGCCCATGCGCTGCTCCTGCTCGCCGAGATCCGCTACCACGACGACAGCTACCCCGAGGCCCGCGCGCTCCTCGAGGAGGCACGCGCCGAGCGGGGCGTGAGCCGCCGCCTGCGGGTGATGATCGAACTGCGCCTGGCGTTCGTGTTGTGCAACCTCGCGCTCGTGACGGAGGCGGAGGCGCCGTTGCGCGCCGCCCTCGCGGGAGCCGAGGCGCTGCGCGACGACGCGCTGTTGGCACAGGCGCTGGCGCTCGAGGCAGCCGTGCAGTTCGCGCTGGGACGCGGCGTGAACGAGTCACGGTTGTCGCGGGCGCTCACGCTTGAGATCGCCGACGAGCGCACCTCGAGCGTGCTCCGCCCGTCGCTTGTGGCCGCGCTGCTCTACCTCTGGACCGCGCGGCTCGACGAGTCGCGGCTGCTCCTCAGCGGCCTGTGCGACCGTCACGCCGAGCGCGGCGAGGAGCACGAGCTGGGCTGGGCGTGTTACGCGCTCGTCTGGCTCGAGTGCCTGAGCGGCAACCTGCCCGCCGCCAACCGGGCGATGGACGAGGCGTTCGAGCGACTCTCGCAGCTGCGCACGCGCAACGGCCGCGCGCTCGCGCTGGCCGCACGCGCTCAGGTGGCCGCCTACGCCGGCCGCGAGGACGACGCGCGCCGCAACGCCGACGAGGCGCTCACCCTGTTCAACTGGAGCGGCTGGCAGACGGCCGCCTGGCGGCCGCGCGCCACGCTCGGCTTCCTCGACCTCTCGCTGGGTGATTACGAGACCGCCGCTCACCGGCTGGGCCCGGCGGCGCTTGGCGCCGTGTCCACCGGTCTCGCGGCGGCCGTCACCTGGGGCGGCGCGCTGTCCTACGGGGACGCCGTCGAGGCGCTCGTGGGCGTCGGCAGGCTCGAGGAGGCAGAGCTGATCGTGCCGCTGCTCGAACGTCGCGGCAGCGCGCCCGGCGGCGCCTGGCCGCGCGGCTCCGGGGCCCGCTGCCGGGGGCTGATGCTGGCCGCCCGCGGAGACCTGTCGGCAGCGGAGGAGATGCTGGAGCATTCGGTTACGGCTCACAGGAATCTCCCCGTTCCGATGGAGCGAGCGCGAGGGTTGCTGTTGCTCGGACGCGTCCAGCATCGCCGTCGAAAGCGGCTCGCGGCGAGAGACACGCTCGAGCAGGCGCTCGCGATCTTCGAGGGCATCGGCTCGCGGCTGTGGGCCGAGCGCGCCCGCGAGGAGCTGTCGAGCATCGAGCTGCCGATGAACGGACCCGACGGCCTGAACGCCACCGAGGACCTCGTCGCGCGACTCGCCGCCTCCGGGCGCACCAACCGCGAGGTGGCGGCGAGCATGCACGTGAGCCCGAAGACGGTCGAGCTGCACCTGGGCCGCGCGTACCGGAAGCTGGGCATCCACTCGCGCGCCGAACTGGGCGCCCACATGGCGGTTCGAATCCGGTCGGAGGAGTCCGAGCTGCGGCGCATCGTCGCGTAGTGCGCCCGGTCGGCTCTCCCCCCGAGTGAGAAGATCCGAGCGCCTTGGACTCGGTCATCGGACGCGATCGCGAGCTGCTCGCAATCGACGGCGTCCTCGACGGATTGGACGACGGACCGGCCCTGCTCGCCTTCGAGGGTGAGCCCGGGATCGGCAAGACCACGTTGATGCGCGTGGCGGTGCAGCGCGCCCAGCACAAGGGCCTGCGGGTGCTGTCCTGCGCGGGCGCGGTGAGCGAGTCGCGGCTCTCGTACGTGGCGCTGGCGGACCTGTTCGCGGAGGTGGGTGGCGGCGTGCTGGCCGACCTCCCCCCGGCGCAGCGGATCGCGCTCGACGCCGCGCTGCTGCGCGCGGGCAGCGCGGAGGCCCGGGCGGACCCGAGCGCCGTGGCCACCGCCGGCCTGTCCGTGATCGAGCGGCTCGCCCGCGACCGCCCGGTGGTGGTGGCGATCGACGACCTGCAGTGGCTCGACCGCTCGAGCGCGCACGTGATCGAGTTCTGTGCGCCGCGCCTGAGCGGCCGCGTGGCGCTGATCGTGTCCCAGCGCGCGGGCGGCGACGGCGGCACGTTGCCGCGCCTTGCGCCGAGTGGCCAGGCGATGTTCAAGCGCGTGCCGCCGCTCGACTCCGCGGCGCTCGGAGAGCTGCTCCGCCAGCGCGCCGAGTGGCCGCTCAGCCGGCGCGTGCTCGCGCGCATCAGCGAGACCTCCGGCGGCAACCCGCTGTACGCGCTCGAGCTGCTGCGCGCGCTGCCGCCGGGCGAGGCGCCCACCGGCCCGCTCGTGCTGCCGCCCACGCTCCAGGACGTGGTGACCGCGCGCCTCGAGGGCCTCGGCCCGGACGTGGAGGAGCTGCTGCTCGCCATCGCCGCGCTCGCCGACCCCACGCTCGACCTGCTCACCGAGGCGCTCGGTGCCGAGGCGCCCGCACTGCTCGAGCAGGCCGAGGCCCAGGGCGTGGTCGAGCGCCGGGGCACGCGCGTGCGCTTCAGCCATCCGCTGCTGGCCGAGGGGACGCTCGCCCGCGCGCCCGCCACCCGCCGCCGCGCGATGCACCGGCGCCTGAGCGAGGCGGTGACCGACGTGGAGGACCGCGCCCGCCACCTCGCACTCGCGGCGATGGTGCCCGACGCGCTGCCGGCGCTCGACGAGGCCGCCCGCCACACCCGCGGCCGCGGCGCGCCGGTGGCCGCGGCGGAGCTGCTCGAGCTGGCCGTCGAGCTCGGCGGCGACAGCTCGCACAAGCGCCGCGCCGCCGAGCACCACCTCGACGCGGGCAACGTGCCGCGCGCCCAGGTCCTGCTCGAGGAAGCGGTGGCCGAGCTGCCGCGGGGCGACGAGCGCGCCGGCGCGCTCGTCCTGCTCGCCGAGCTCCGTACCCACGGCGACAGCTTCCTCGAGGCGCGCGTCCTGCTCGACCAGGCGCGCCGCGAGGCCGCGCCCGGTTCGCCGTTGCAGGTGGTCGCCGGGCTCCAGCTCACCTTCATCCTCTACAACCTCGGCCAGCGGGTGGAGGCCGGTGCCGTCGCCCACGAGGCGCTCGAGCTCGCGGAAGGCGTGGCCTCACCCGGCCTTCTGGCGCAGGCGCTCGGCGTGGTGGCCACGGTGGACTTCGCCAACGGCTCCGGCGTGGACGAGGAGCGCCTCGCCCGCGCGCTCGCGCTCGAGGACCCGGACCTGCGCACGTCCAACGAGTTCCGCCCGACGCTCACGGCATCGATGGTGATCGGCTTCGCCGGCAGGCTCGACGACGCCGTCGAGCTGATGACCTCGCTCTACCGCGAGTTCGCGGAACGCGGCGAGGAGCACGGCCTGGCCTGGCTCGGCTCGCGGCTCGTCTGGCTCGAATGCTGGCGCGGCAACCTCGACGCCGCCGAGCATTGGGTGGCCGAGTCCGAGCACCGCCTGCTCGCGCTCGACACGCCGGTGGGCCGGATGCTGGCGCTCACCGCGCGCGCCCAGGCCGACGCCTACGCGGGCCGCGTGGAGGCGGCGCGGCGGGTTGCCGAGGAGGCGCTCGCGCTCGCCGAGGAGACGGACTGGAAGGGCGCCATCGCCTGGCAGCTGATGACGCTCGGCTTCCTCGACCTGTCGGTGGGCCACACCGCGGCCGCCGCCGAGCGCCTTGCGCCCTTCGCGGTCGCGGCCGTCGAGAGCGGCCTGCCCGAGCCGTCGGCCGACGGCGTGCTCGTGCATGGCGACGCCGCCGAGGCGCTGATCCTCGTGGGCCGCGTGCAGGAGGCGGAGCAGCTCGTGACTCTCCTCGAGCAGCGCGGAGCGGCGCTCGACCGCCCCTGGGCCGTGGCCGTCGGCGCGCGCTGCCGCGGGCTGATCCTCGCCTCCCAGGGCGACGTCGAGGCCGCCGCCGCCTCGCTCCGCCGCGCCCTCGTCGCGCACGACCTCCTGCCGATGCCGATCGAGCACGCCCGCACCCTGCTCACGCTCGGCCGCGTGGAGCGGCGGCTTGGCGAGCGCAAGGCGGCCGAGGGCACGCTCGCCCTGGCGCTCGACATCCTCGAGCGCGTCGGCTCGCCGCGCTGGGCGGACCAGGTGCGCAGCGAGCAGGCCGCTCTCGGCATGCGCGCCGGCCCCTCCGACACGCTCACGCCCTCGGAGGAGCGCGTCGCGCGCCTGGCCGGCTCAGGCCTCACCAACCGCCAGATCGCGAGCGCGCTCCAGATCAGCCCGAAGACGGTGGAGTCCCACCTCGGGCGCGTCTACCGCAAGCTCGCCATCCGCTCCCGGGCGGAGCTGGGCGCGCTCGTGGCCGGCGGCGGCCTTGTCGATCCGCCCTAGTGCTTCTTCAGATACGCCTTCGTCTCGAGCTTGACGACCTTCACGAGGTTGCCCATCGCGAGCTGCATGTCGGCAAGATGCAGGCCCCACGTCGGTCCGAGCGACGGCGGCACGACCGGCCGCGGGTCACCCGCCGTGTGGTTGATCTGCAGCCAGCTGGCGCCGCCCTGGCTCATGCACTGGGCGGTGTAGAGGTTCGGCACGAACACCCACGGTGTGGACGCCTGGAACTGCGGCGTCGTGACCGGCGCGAGCGGCCCCGGCTCCGCCTCCGTCGTGAAGTAGCTGGACAGCTTCCCGTGATCCCCCGACAGCGACGCCGGGTTCACGCACAGCACCTGGCGCGTGGTCGAGCCCGGCACGCGGCCGAACAGGCTCGGGTTGGGCGGCACGGTGTCGAAGGTCGAGTAGCCGATCACGCAGCCGGTTTGGCTGCCCCTGGCGCAGGCCGGCACGTGCTTGAAGTCGCCGCCCACGCCCTTGCCGATCGGCACCTGGATGTTGCCGCCGATCAGCACGGCAGACACGAGCTTCTTGCGCTCGGCGGGCTTGCGGTCCACCTCGGTTTTCACCAGCTGGTCGAGCGCGAAGCTGCCCTGAGAGTGGCCGATCAGCACCACGCCGCGGCCCTTGTTGAAGTGCTTCAGGTAGTCGTGCCAGGCGGCCACCACGTCGTTGTAAGCGAGCGCCCGCTGGGCAGCGCTCGGGTTGCCGAGGATGCCGTTGGTCGTCAGCTGCCGGTACATCGGCGCGAACACGCGGCAGTCCTGCGAGAAGCGCGACGCCTGGTTCTTGGCGACGACCGTCTCCTCCGGCTCGATCTTCCGGTTCGCGTTCACGGTCGATTGACCGCTGACGGTCGGATAGACGTAGAAGCAGTCGATCTTCGGCTTGCGCGCCGGCGAGGCGTGCTGCAGCCCGCCCGGGCCGCTCGCGGCCTCGATCGTGGCGGTCATGCTGCTCGTGCAGGGGTTGTGCGCCAGGCCCGGCTTGCACAACCAGATCGTCTTGGCGCCTGCCCCCGGTGCCAGCGCGAGGCAGGCCGCCGCCGCAAGGGCCACCGCAAATCCACAACTTCCCCGACGCATTCCCTCTCCTCTCCTAATGCAACAGATCAAAGCTTTGTCGCACCGGCGGGGAATGTAGCGCGCCGCCGCCGGGAGCGCCATCCCACGGTTGTGTCAGGAACCTGACATCGACCGCAACCTCCCAGGGGCGAGCCGTGTTGCGACCCCCTACATGCGACGACACCTAAAGCACTTCACAGCCACCGCCCTCGCCGCCGCAGGCCTGCTCATCCCCGCCACGCAGGCACACGCGGCGCGCCACATGGAGGTCGCCCTCCAGGACGATCAGGTCTTCCTGAACCAGTCCTGGTACGGCCGCGACAAGGCCTTCGAGAAGGCCCGCCAGCTCGGCGTCACGCGCCTGCGGGTGAACTTCATCTGGGCCCACGAGATCACCAACCCGCGGCTCAAGCGCGCGCCCAAGGACCCGGGCTACAACTGGTACCACTTCGACTCGCTGATCGACCAGGCGGCCGCCAACGGCATCCGCGTGGAGCTGACGCTCACCGGCCCCGCGCCGGCCTGGGCCACGGGCAACCACAAGATCGGCGTCTACAAGCCGCGCGCGAGCGCGTACGCCAAGTTCGTGCGTGACGTCGCCACCCACTTCAAGGGCAGGGTCGATCGCTACAGCATCTGGAACGAGCCGAACTGGAAGAGCTGGCTCGCGCCGCACAACAGCGCGCCGCACCTCTACAAGCTGCTCTACCTCGACGGCTACCGCGCGATCAAGAGCTCGGACTCGAAGGCGAAGGTCCTCATCGGCGAGACCTCACCGCAGGCGCGCGGCAGCGCCGGCATGGCGCCGCTCACGTTCCTGCGCCGGATGGTCGGCCACTCGCACCTGTTCGCGGACGGCTACGCGCACCATCCGTACGACTACACGCACGCTCCCAACCGGGCCAGCAAGGGCCGCCAGGACGTGACCATCGCCACGCTCGGCCGCCTCACGCACGAGCTGAGCGTGCTGCGCCGCCAGCACAGGCTGCGCACGCCGAAGGGCGGCGCGCTCCCGCTGTACCTCAACGAGTACGGCTACATGGTCAGCGGGCGCTTCCGCCTGAGCGCCGCCAAGCAGGCCAAGTACCTGCGCGAGGCGTTCTCGATCGCGTACCACAACCCGCACGTGAAGTCGATGCTCCAGTACGGGCTCGTCTCACCGCCGATGCACGTGAACTGGGACACGTCCCTGCTCAACTCGCACGGCAAGGCGCGCCGGACGTTCAGCAGCCTGCGTTCCTGGGTGCAGCACGCGGCCGTGGCGGTCGCCAAGCCGATCGCGCTGCCGCCTGCCCGGTAGTGGGCTAGGCGGTCAGCTTGTCGAGGCTCGCGCGGATCGCGTGCAGGGTCTCGGCGATGGCGACGAGACTGGAAGCGATGGCGGCGTTCACCTGGTAGGACGCGAGCGTGACCTCGTCGGGCGTGCCGGTGGCGCGCTCGGCGGCCTCGAGGTGCTTCATCGCTTCGTCGCGGTACTCCTTCACGGCAATCCTCCATGGAGAAAGGGTTAGGTCCCCGGGTGATCGGCAGGGAAGGCGGAGGATTGACCTGCGGACTGCGGACTGCGGACTGCGGACGGGTTATGCAACAAACATCACGCACCGGCTGAGCGCGCCCGGATATCGTCACCTGCGAAGTGGGCAAGGCCTGTTCAAGCTGCTCGTACGAGAACCCTGAGGGTGCCCGCTTCTGCATGTCCTGCGGCGCCGCGCTCGAGCGCCGCTGCCCCGTCTGCGACACGCCGCTCCCGCCTGAGGCGCGCTTCTGCATGTCGTGCGGAGCGCCGCTCGAGGAGACCTCCCGCCCCGGCCCGGTAGAGGCCAAGCCCGCGCTGCCGGAGGAGCGCCGCCAGGTGACCGTCGTGTTCGCCGACCTCTCCGGCTACACGGCCGTGGCCGAGCGGATGGACCCCGAGGCCGTGAAGGGGCTCGTGGAGCGCTGCCTGCGCCGCCTGGGCGACGAGGTGGAGCGCTACGGCGGCACCGTCGACAAGTACATCGGCGACAACGTGATGGCGATCTTCGGCGCGCCCGTGGCGCACGAGGACGACGCCGAGCGCGCGGTGCGCGCCGCGCTCGGGATGCAGGACGCGATGGCCGACATCAACGCCGGCCTCGACGAGACCCATGGCGTGACCTTCGCCCTGCGCGTGGGCGTGAACACCGGCGAGGTGCTCGCCGGCGCCGTGGGGCGCGACTACACGGTGATCGGCGACACGGTGAACGTGGCCGCCCGCCTCCAGACCGCCGGCCGCCCCGGCAGCGTGACCGTTGGCGAGCGCACCCACCGCGCCACGCGCCACGCCGTGGAGTACCGGCCGCTCGAGCCCCTCGAGCTGAAGGGCCGCGCCGACCGCGTGAGCGCCTGGGAGGCGATCGGAGTGGTGGCCGCCCAACCGGCCGGCCGCGTGCTCGGCCGCAGCGAGGCGCCGCTCGTGGGCAGGCGCGAGGAGCTGCGCCTGATCGGCGGGCTGTACGGCCGCGTGGTCACCGAGCGCCGCCCGCACCTCGTCACCGTGATCGGGCAGGCGGGCGTCGGCAAGAGCCGCCTCACGCGGGAGCTCGAGCGCGAGCTCGAGCGCCGGCCCACGCCGCCCACCGTGCGCCAGGGCCGCTGCCTGCCCTACGGCTCGAGCATCGTCTTCTGGGCGCTCGGCGAGGTGCTGCGGGCCGAGTGCGGGATCGTCGACACCGACCCGGCCGACCTCGCCTGGTCGAAGATGGCGAAGAAGGTCGAGATGCTCGGCGGCGACGGCGACCCCAAGCGGATGGCCGCGCTGATGGGGCGCCTGCTCGGCATCGAGGCGCCGCCCGAGATCCCGATGCCGGACATGCAGGACGCGCAGCGCATGCGCGAGAGCTTCTTCGCGGCCGTGCAGCAGGCGATCGAGGCGATGGCGCGGCGCAACCCGCTCGTGCTCGTGTTCGAGGACATCCACTGGGCCGACCAGGGAATGCTCGACCTGATCGAGCACCTGGGCCAGTGGGTCCGCGGCCCGCTGCTCATCCTCTGCCTGGCGCGCGACGAGCTGCTCGAGCGCCGGCCCGGCTGGGGCGGCGGCCGCCGCGGCACCACGTCGATCTTCCTCGAGCCGCTCAGCCCGGACGAGACACGCGACCTGATCTCCGCACTGCTGCCGGCCGGCGCCGCGGACGACGAGCTCGTGCCGGTGGTGGTCGAGCGCGCGGGCGGCAACCCGTTCTTCGCCGAGGAGATGGTGCGGCTCGTGAGCGAGGAGGGCGGCTCGAACGGCGGCCAGCTCCCGGACACCGTGCAGGCGCTGCTCGCGGCGCGCCTCGATTCGCTCGACCCGTTCGAGCGCCGCCTGGTGCAGCACGCCTCGGTGGTGGGCCGCACGTTCTGGCACGGCTCGCTGCTGGACGTGGCCGAGGGTGAGGGACGCGATCTGTCGCAGGCCCTCGCCGCTCTGCAGGAGAAGGACATCATCGTGCCCGGCGAGGGCAGCAGCCTGGCGGGCGAGCCCGAGCTGGCCTTCAAGCACGTGCTCATCCGCGACGTGGCGTACGGGATGCTGCCCAAGGCCGTGCGGGCGCACAAGCACTTCGAGGTGGGCGCGTTCGTGGAGGAGCGCTCCGGCGACCGCACCGACGAGGTGGTGGCGCTGCTCGCCGAGCACTACGGGCGCTCCGCGGCGCTCGGCCGCGAGGCCACGATCGACCCCGCCGACCTCGAGCGCATCGAACGCAAGGCGCTCCACTTCCTGGAGGCCGCCGGCGACGCCGCGATGACGTTCTACTCGAACCGCGAGGCGTTCTCGCACTACGAGGCCGCGCGCGACCTCACGCGGCGTCACGACCCCGAGGCGCTCGCGCGCGTGGGCGAGAAGCAGGGCGACGCCGCGCTGCGCCTCGGCCGCGTGGATGCCGCGATCGAGGTGTGGGAGGAGTGCCTCGAGCGCCACCGCATGGACGAGAACCTCGAGCGGCTCGCGGATCTCCACCGCAAGATCGGCTCGGGTTACTGGCACAAGGGCGACCGCCGCGCGGCGATCGAGCACCACCAGAAGGGCATCAACCTGTTGAAGGACGGGCCGCCCTGCCTCGAGCTCGTGCGCCTCTACGAGGAGGCGGCCTGGCTCTACATGCAGACGGGCGACAACATGCTCGCCATCTACGCGTCCGAGAAGGCGCTGCGCCTGGCCGAGCGGCTCGGCGAGACTCGTGCCGCCAGCCGCGCCCACGGAATCTTCGGGCGCGTGTTCGGCCGCATCGGCGACATGGCCAAGGCCCGCGAGAACCTCGAGCGCGCGGTCGAGCTCGCGCGCGGCTCGGACCAGAGCGAGACGATCCTGGCGCTCCTGGCGCTCGGTCAGCACCTCGAGGTGTCCCAGGCCGACTACGCCCAGGCGCAGTCCGCCTACGTCGACGCCCTGGCGCTCGCCGAGGAGATCGGCGACGTGCCCTCTCAGGTGGAGCTGCACGCGCAGCTCGGCTGGCTGGCGCTCTACCGCGCGGACTGGGACGCGGTGCGCGACTCGAGCGATGCGAGCGCCCGGCTCAGCGAGCAGCAGGGCCTCGTCGGCAAGCTCTGCCTCCCCTACGTGCTGCGCGGCATCCTGCGCTGGCGTGAGGGCGAGTGGGAGGACGCCGAGCGCCTCTTCCGGCGCGCTCACGAGCTGGCGGAGCAGGTCGGCTGGTCCGAGGCGGCGTTCTCGGCGCTGTTCGGCCTCTCTCAGGTGCTGCGCGACCGCGGCGACTTCGCCGGCGCCGTGACGGCGCTCGGTCAGGCGCTCGACATCTGCGAGCGCGCCGGCCTGATCGCGCAGTCGATCCAGGCGATCGCCTCACGCGCCGAGGCCTACTCGATGTCGGGCCGCGAGAAGCAGGGACGCGAGGCCGCCGAGGAGGCGGTGGAGCTGGCCGAGCGCCTCCACTACCCGGTCGGCCACGCAGCCGCCCTCCAGGCGGACGGCTTCACCGGCGGCAACCTCGAGCGGCTGAAGGAAGCCCGCCGCGCCTGGCTCGACATCGGCCGCCCGCTCGACGCCGCCCGCACCCGCCTCCTGGCCGGCCGCCTCGCCCGCAAGTCCGGCGACGACAAGGCCGGGGCGATCCTCGCGGACGCCGCAAGGGACTTCGAGAAGCTGAACGTGCCCGAGCTGGCCCAGCAGGCCCGCGAGCTACAGACGATCAGCTAGCCGGTCAACGGTCAACGGTCAACGGTCAACGAACCCCTACGGCCGGTAGGCGCGAAACGCGGTGTTGAACAGCTTCCTCGCCTGCTCCTGCGTGTTCGGCGAATTGAGCAGCACGACACCGAGCGTGACCGGCCCGCGCCTGACGATCGCGATGAGGCAATGCCCCGCGTCGTCGGTATCGCCCGTCTTCAGCCCGATCGTGCCCGGATAGCCCATCCGCAGCAGCGGGTTGGTGTTGTTCAGGTAGAGCTTGCCGCCCTTGATCGGGAAGCGCACGACGGCGTGCTCCGAACGCACGATCGGGGCGATGCGCGACTTGCGCAGGTCGATCCGCGCAAGCGCCGCCAGGTCCGCGACGCACGAGCGGTTGCCCGGCTCGAGCCCGTGGGGCGACACGTAGTGGGTGCAGCGGAGACCCAGCGAGCGCGCCTTCGCGTTCATCATCGCCACGAAGCGCTTCTGCGTGTGCGCCACGTGATCGGCGAGCGCGATGGCGGCGTCGTTGCCCGAGGGCAGCAGCAGTCCGTAGAGCAGCGCGGTGACCGTCACGTGCTTGCCCTCCGGCAGCTCGCCCACGCCGGAGCCGGTGTAGTGCAGCGCGTCGGGAGTGATCAGCGCCTTGTCGGTGCTGGTGGTGTGCTCGACCGTCAGCAGCGCGGTCATCAGCTTGGTGATGCTCGCGATCGGCATCACCTCGAGCGGGTCGCGGCGGTAGAGCACCCGCCCGGTCTTCACGTCGAACACGAGCGCTCCGCGCGGCGGGTGCTTGAACTGCATCCGGAACACGTCGGGGCGGGCGAGGTCGACGGCGAGCGGCGTTCCCGGCAGGGGCGGCGTGGCGATCGGCACGGGCGGGGTCACGGCCGGGCGGAGCGATGCCTGCGAGGCGTTGCCGGTGTCCACCGTGCTGCCGTTGTCGGCGAGCAGGAACCAGGCGGCCACCACGCCGAGCACGGGGATCAGCGCGGCCAAGAACGCGCGCAGCCGCCTGCGCCTGAGTCGCCGCCTGCGCCATTCCTTGCGCCTCGATCCGCCCTGTAGCGGACTTCCGTTAGTCATCCGATCCCAGTGCCCCCAGCACCCCGATTCCCACTATCGCCAGCACGATGAACGACACGACCACCAACACGTCCACGCCATGCTCGAGCGCCACCCCGAGTGTCAGGAACGCGAGCAGCGCAATCACGGCGATGGCTGCTCCGCGCACGAGCAGACGCTGCATTAGTACACCGGCAATCGGTTGACTTGCTGGTAGTCGGTGTTCACGCGGTTCGCAAAGAGCTTGATTAACAGCAACCCGAACACGAACCCGCCGATGTGGGCGAAGAACGCGACGCCCCCGCCGAGCGGCGAGTTGAGGGCCGCGTCGAGGACCTGCAGCAGGAACCAGCCGCCGAGCACGACGAGCGCCGGCAGGTCCAGCAGGGTGATGAAGAAGATCAGGATCACGGCCGTGATCACGCGCGCTCGCGGATACAAGAGCGCGTACCCCCCTAGTACGGCCGCGATGGCCCCGGAGGCCCCGATCCCGGGCGCGGTCGAGCCCGGTCCCACGAACACCTGCGCGAGATTGGCCACGAGCCCGCCCAGCAGATAGAAGATCACGAACCTCCAGCGGGACATCGAGTCCTCGATGTTGTTGCCGAAGATCCAGAGGAACAGCATGTTGCCGGCGATGTGCAGCAACCCGCCGTGCATGAAGATCGAGGTGAACATCGTGAGCCACGTGCTCGGCTGCGGTCCCGGCTTTGGTGTGTACGGGGCGCCGGAGTCGGTGATGTATTGGTCGCCCTGACAGGCCACGTCCACGCGTTCGTTCGTCGCCGCATCCCCGACGAGCTTGTGCGACACGTCCTCGCAGTGCTTGCCCGGGTGCGTGACCTCGTACGGAATCAGCCCGTACCTGATCACGCTGCTGTCGGTCGGCCCGTGCGTGATCCCTCCGTGCTGGAGGAACAGGTAGACGATTACGTTGATCACGATCAGCGCAACCGTCAGCACCGGGAAGCGGCGCGTCGGAATGTTGTCCTTGATCGGAATCAAACGACGGAAGTACGGACCTGCGGACTGCGGACCTGCGGACTACACCTTGCCCGTGACAGCCTGCTCCAGCGTTTGCTCGGCGTGGTAGCTCGACCGCACGAGCGGTCCCGCCGCCACTGAATCAAAGCCCATCGCGTAGGCCGCGCGCTCCAGCTCGGCGAACTCGTCCGGGTGCCAGTAGCGCACGACCGGCAGGTGGTCGCGCGTGGGGCGCAGGTACTGGCCGACGGTGAGCACCTGCACATCGTGGTCGCGCAGGATCTGGAAGGTCTCGAGCAGCTCTTCCTTCGTCTCGCCGAGCCCGGTCATGAGGCCCGACTTGGTGACCACCTCGTCGCCGCCCATCTCCTTGGCGGTTCGCAGCACGCGGCACGAGCGCAGGAACCTGGAGCCGCGGCGGGCGAGTGGGTAGAGCCGCGGGACGGTCTCGACGTTGTGGTTGAACACGTCGGGGCGCTCGGCGATCACGCGCGCGAGCGGCATCTCCTCGCCGCGGAAGTCGGGCGTGAGCACCTCGACCTTCGTGCCTGGCGAGAGACGGCGGATCGAGCGGATCACGCCCACGAAGGCGCTCGCGCCGAGGTCGGGCAGGTCGTCGCGGTCCACGCTCGTGATCACCGCGTGGCGCAGGCCCATCTTCTTCACGGACTGCGCCACCCGCAGCGGCTCGAGCGGGTCGTTGAACGTGGGCTTGCCCGTCTTCACGTTGCAGAACCCGCAGCGGCGCGTGCAGGTGTCGCCGAGGATCATGAACGTGGCGGTGCCGCGCTGCCAGCACTCGCCGATGTTCGGGCAGGCCGCCTCCTTGCAGACCGTGTGGAGGCCCTGATCCTCGATCAGCGCGTTCAACTCGCGGTAGCGCGCGCTGCCCGGCGCGGGGCGCTTGAACCACTCGGGCTTGCGCTCGCGGAACGGCAGCACCTCGCCCATCTCGAGCACCCGGGCGCCGCCGGGGTTGGCTCTGGATCTGGTGGCGCTCATCCCGAAGCCGAGACTACAACCTGCGGCTCGCGGTCAAGCGCGTCGCAGAGCCGCCTGACCATCGCCTCACGGAACGAGCGCATGTGCCCGTCGCGGCCGGTCTCCTTGCAGATCGAGCTCATCTGCGCGCCCTCCATGCCGCACGGCACGATCCACTCGAACGGCTGGAGGTCGTTGTCCACGTTCACGGCGAACCCGTGCGTCGTCACGCGTCGCGACACGTGCACGCCGATCGACGCGATCTTGCCCTTCGACGCCCACACGCCGGTGAGCCCGTCGCGCACCTCGGCCTCCACGCCCTCGTCCGCGAGCGCCGCGATCAGCGCGTGCTCGAGGGCGGCCACGTATTCGTGCACACCCTCGATGCGCATGATCGGATAGCCCACGAGCTGGCCCGGGCCGTGGTAGGTCACCGCGCCGCCGCGGTCCACCTCGGAGATGGCGATGCCCTGGGCGAGATACCAGTCCTCGCCCATGGGCAGCTCCTCGGACTTCGTGCGCCGGCCCTTCGTGTACACGGGCTCGTGCTCCAGGAGTAGGAGCTGATCCACCCCACCGGCCTGCACGGCGTCGCGGCACTCGTCCTGCAGCCGCAGCCCCTCCTCGTAGGGCACGAGCTCGGTTAGCTCTGTGACCCGGAGGTCAGCCATCGAAGCCTTCGATGTGCCTCCGCACCGCCGACAGGAACTGCGCCGCCACCGCGCCGTCGAGCGCGCGGTGGTCCCACGACATGCAGAGATAGGTCATCGGCCGGATCGCGATGCTATCCCCGTTCACCACCACGGGCCGCTTGGTCACGGCCTCGAGGTCGAGGATCGCCACCTGCGGCTGGTTGATGATCGGTGTTGCGAGCAGGGCGCCGAACGCGCCCGGGTTGGTGATCGTGAACGTGCCGCCCGACACCTCGTCGGGCGTGAGCTTCTTCGAGCGAGCCCGCACCGCCAGATCCTTGATCCGGGTGGCGAGACCCTCGTGAGACAGCTCGTGCGCGTTCTTCACCACGGGCACGATCAGGCCGTCCTCGCCGAGCGACACCGCGATGCCGAGGTTCACCTCGTCGTGCACCGTCAGCCGGTCGCCCTCGAGCGTGGCGTTCAGCATCGGGTACTCGCGCAGGGCCGCGATCGTCGCCCGCGCGACGAACGGCAGGTACGACAGCTTGCCGCGCGCCGCCTCGATCGCACTCATGTCCGCCTCGACCACGGTCGTGCAATGAGCCGCCGTCTGGAGCGACCGGACCATGTGGGCGCCGATTTGGCGGCGCATGACGGACAGCTCCTGGCTGCCGGTGGCGGCGGCGGGTGCCGGCTCTTCTTCCCGGTATGGGGATTCGGAGTGGAGCGCCGGTTCCGCCGCCGGGGTCTCGGGTGTCGGGTGTTGGGTGTCGGGCTTGTCTCCCAGGAACGCGAGCAGGTCCTTCTTGGTCACGCGGCCGCGCCGTCCACTGCCCTCGACCTGCGACAGGTCGACGCCATGCTCATCGGCCATACGGCGGACGACCGGAGAGATCGGCGGCGCATGCCCATTGCCGTCTTTTTCTATGACCTCTGACCTATGACCTATGACCTCGGACGCGGGGCCCTCATCGACGTGTGCCTCACCGGGACGCGCGTCCGAATCGATGCGGGCGAGCAACACCCCGACATCCACCGTCTCCCCGACCTCGACGAGAATCTCCGCCACACGGCCAGACGCCGGAGAAGGGATCTCCGTCTCCACCTTGTCCGTCGAGATCTCCACGATCGGCTCGTCGGCCTCGATCCAGTCGCCCACGCGCTTGCGCCAGGCGACGATCGTGCCCTCGGCCACGGACACGCCCATCTGCGGCATGTTCACCTCGACCGTCGTGCTAGTACGCGAGGAGCTCACGGCACGCCTCCTTCACGTCGTCCACCTGCGGCAGCACCGCGCGCTCGAGCGGCGGGCTGAACGGGATCGGCACGTCCGGGGTGGTCACGCGGACCACCGGACCGTCGAGGTCCTCGAACGCCTCCTCGGCGATCAGCGCACACACCTCGGCGCCGACACCGCAGGAGCGGTTGGCCTCGTGCAGCACGACCACCTTGCTGGTCTTGCGCACCGAGTTGAGGATCGACTCGGTGTCGAGCGGCACCAGTGAGCGCAGGTCGATCACCTCGACCGAGGCGCCGTCGATGTCCTCGGTCGCCTCGAGGGCGACGCTCACCATCGCGCCGTACGAGATCACGGTGAGGTCCGTGCCCTCGCGCGCCACGCGCGCACGCCCGAGCGGCACCTCGTAGCGGCCCTCGGGCACCTCGCCCTTCACGCGCCGGTACAGGTGCTTGTGCTCGAGGTACACGACCGGATTGGGATCGCGGATAGCGCTGGCGAGCAGCCCCTTCGCGTCCTCGGCGGTGGACGGCGCCACCACCTTCAGGCCGGGCGACTGCAGGAACCACGCCTCTGGGTTCTGCGAGTGGTACGGGCCGCCGGAGAAGCCGCCGCCCGAGGGCAGGCGCACCACCATCGGCACGGCCAGGCCCTGCCGGTAGTGCATCTTGGCCGCCACGTTCACGAGCTGGTCGAAGCCGCATGCGATGAAGTCGGCGAACTGCATCTCGCAGACCGGCCGCATGCCCTCCACGGCCGCGCCCACCGCGGTGCCGATGATCGCGTTCTCCGCGAGCGGCGTGTCCCATACGCGGTCGGCACCGAACTCCTCGATGAAGCCGTCCGTGACCTTGAACGCGCCGCCGAAGGCGCCGATGTCCTCGCCCATGCAGAACACGGACTCGTCGTGGCGCATCTCCTCGCGGAGCCCGTCCGAGATCGCCGAGAGATAGGTCATCTCAGGCATTGCCGGCCCCCTTCCAGTGCGACCACGGCGCGTTGCCGTCGCCGAGGCGCGGCTCGGAGGTGGCGAACACGCCCTCGAGCGCCGTCGGCGCCTCGGGCATCGGCTGTGACAGCGCCCACTCGGTCTCGCGCTCGATCTCGTCCTTCACCGACGCGTGGATCTCGTCGAGGTCGATCCCGTCGTCCGCGAGCTTCTTCTCGTAGCGGTCGATCGGGTCGCGCTCGGCCCAGACCTCGAACATCTCCTTCGGCACGTAGCGCATGTCGTCGTGCGCGCCGTGGCCGTGCATGCGCATGGTCTCGCACTCGATGAGGGTCGGACCGCCGCCGGAGCGCGCGCGCTCGGACGCCTCGGCCGCGGCGTAGAACACGGCCTCCACGTCGTTGCCGTCCACCTTCACGCCCGGGAAGCCGTAGGCCTCCATGCGCTTCACGGGGTCGACCGCGAACTCGCGCTCGTTGGGCGTGGAGTAGGCGAACTGGTTGTTCTCCAGAATGAAAACGACCGGCAGCTTGCGCACGCCGGCCACGTTCATCGCCTCGTGCCACTGGCCGTTGGCCGTGGAACCCTCGCCGAACCAGGTCATTGCTACTCGCGGCTCCTTGCGCATCTGGAACGTCAGCGCGAGACCGCAGGTCACGAGTGCCATGTCGGGCAGCATGGACACCATCCCCACGCAGCCCAGCTCCGTGTCGCCGAAGTGCATGTTGCCGTCCTTGCCGCCGGTGATGCCGCCGGCGCGGCCCATCATCTGGGCGAGCACGCGTCCGGGGCGGACGCCGCGGATCAGGTGGGCGCCGAGGTCGCGATGGAGGATGCAGGTGCGGTCGCGCGGGCCGAGCACGAAGGCGGTTCCGACTGAGATCGCCTCCTGGCCGCGGCCGTCGTAGTACGAACCGGGCACCTTCCCCTGGCGGTAGAGCGTGAGCGCCCGCTCCTCGGTGGCGCGCATGAGGAGCATGTAGCGCAACAGCGCTCGGCGGTCGTCCTGTGTGAGGACTGCCTTGGGGCTGCCATCCTCGATCGCCGCGACTTTCGCGGTGGTCGTGGCCATATGTCTCTCCCTCCGACGCCGGAGTGGGATCTCCACCCGGCGGTCGTGGTTGTGGGCACGCCGAGTGGGGTCTCCGCCCACCGCACCCTTCCGCTTTCTAAGCCCAAGGGTACCCGCGACGACCGTCGGCGGCACCCAAGCCTGGACAACTGTGGACAAAGCAGAAGCGCCCGGGTTTCCCCGGGCGCCTCTCCCTACTCCCTACTCCCTACTCCCTACTCCCTACTAGTGCTTCTTATGCTTCCTGTGCTTCGGCTTGGCGATCTTGACCTTCTTCGTCTTCTTGATCGTCTTGTGGTTGCCGACGCCGTCCTTCACGGTGATCACGAACTTGGCCGTGAGCTTCCTGCCCGCGTACTTGCGGGCGATGCCCTTCGGCACCTTGATGTTCACCGGCACCGCATGGCCGGGTGTGATCGTCGCTGTCGTCCTCGGCAGCTTGATCGCGCGCCGCCTCTTCTTCTTGTGCTTCTTGGCGGCCCCCACGCTGCTGTGGTGCGCCGTCGGAAGCAGAAGCGACGAGCTCACGCTCAGCGTGGCCGTCTCGTTGCAGTTCACGCTGATCACGAGCGCGTTGCCCGCGCCACCGCCACCGCCTGGACGGTCGCCCTTGACCGACACCTTGCAGCTTGGCGCGACGTGGTCCACGAACGTGGCGAGCGCAGACGCCTGAGGCTCAGCCGCCTCGCGCACACCGTCGTTGTTGAAGTCCACGAACGCGGCGATCGTGTCGCCGCCCGCGTTGGTGCCCGGGTCGGTGATCACGCCCTGGCCGCTGCCGTTGAGCGTGACGTTGCCGGAGGCCGGGTTAACGCCCGTGGTGTCGAAGTGCAACGTCTTCCCCGCGTACGGGTTGCCATCCGAGTCCACGGCTGTGGCCGTGATGTTGATCGGCACGCCCTGCGGCGCGCCGCCGTTGGTGGGGTTGAGCTGCAGCGCGGCGGGAACCGTCACGCGGCTCACGAGCTCGTAGGTGGCGGTCTGGGTGGCCGGCAGACCGGTGCTCGTGTTGTCCCACTCCACGCCGCCGGCGTTGTCGACGTCATCGGGGTCGACCGTGTCGTCGAACTGGGCGGGCGGATCGTCCGCGGACGCCTGGATCACGTGGGTCCAGACATCCGGGTAGGGCAGCTCCTGGTAAAAAGACCAGGGTGGCGAGCCGTCTGCGGTCGTCTCCTGGAAGCCGCCGGACTGGCCGCTGTCGACGTTGGTGCCGCCGATGAAGCGCGGTGGCCCGACGGTGAACACGCCGGTACCGCGGTCGTCGCCCTCGAAGAGGAAGTCGGCGGCGGCGAACGCGTTGTACTTGATGGTGGCCGCTTCGTTGTTGGTCACCTGCCACTTGGTCGTGAACTGGTGCGCGCCGTTCACGTACGTGGTGGTCTCCGTGACGAGCACCTGCTGCACCGCGGCCGCGGTGGCGTACTTCGTCACCTGCGTGAGCGGGTTGCCGGCGCTGCCGTCGCCCGTGACCGGGCCCTGGTTGACGCTCGAGTACTGCGCCTTGGGGAAAGGCCCGGCGTTGCCGTCGAAGCCGAAGACGAAACCGTCCTCGTTCGTCGGGTTGGTGAGCGCAGAGGGAAACGCCAGGAAGAAGCCGGCGTCACCCAGCGTGCTGCCGCCGGGCGTGCCGGGGAAGTAGATGCCGGGGCACGGAGGCGAATCGCACGCCACCACCGCCTGCGACTGACCCTGTGGGCCCACGTAGATCGTGAGCGGGTTGCCGTTGATCGCCGTGGGAGTGGCCACCGGACCTGCCAGTGCCACGGTGGCCGTGGCGCCCAATACGGCGCAGACTGCGAAGAGTGCTGCGAGGAACCTGCGAGCCGGTGGGCGGCCGGCTCGAGGGGTGCGAGTCCTTTTGAGCATGTGGGCCTCCTGGAGGGGGAATGTCAGAGAGCTGACCGACCTTAACCCACCCCATTTGAGGTAGCAAGCGCCCTGGCGAAGCCCCTCTAATTACGCAGGTCTACCCTCACTGGGGTGAGCAGCGAGGTCTTCTGGACGCGGCGGCTGCGCTGGCGTCTGCGCGGCGCACTGATGTGGCCGGCGTTCGCGATCTTCACGATCGCCGACGGCCTGGTGCTGCACTACCTGCCGCCGAACACGACCGGGGTGAAGCTGATCCCCGGGATCATCATCGCGTCGTTCGCCAACCTGTTCCTGATCGGCGCGATCGCGAACTGGATCACGCGCCGGCTTGTGGCCCGCGAGCGCAGGGTGCACACCGCCGAGCGCCGGGAGCCGCTCCCGCGCGAGGTGATCCTCGACCGCACCGCCACGATCCTGCTCAGCCTGGCGGCGGCCGGGCTGCTCGCGGCCGGGCTCGGCAACCGGCCGGTGATCGTGTCCGAGACCAACGCCACCCACGAGGCCGCCGTGCGCGCGGAGCACTTCGTGCTCGCCCACGGCACGCCGCAGGCCAGGGCCAACCTCCAGGACGCGAACACCAAGCGCCTGGCCGCCGGCTACTTCCGGATCTGCGTGAACCTGGACAACCGCGCGAAGGCGTTCTGCATGTTCGTGGACACGAACAAGAACACGGTCGTGCGCGACCCGGACGAGCGGCCCAACGCGGTTGCGGCCGACAGCGGCTTCTAGGCGTTCTTGGTTGTTTCTGCGCTTTCGGCCAGCGCGTCCTCGACGGGCGTGAACGGCATTCCGACGCCCTCCGCGACCGCCGGGTGCGTGACCTGGCCCGCCACCACGTTCACTCCGCCGCGTAGGCCGGGGTCGTGGGCGATCGCCTCGCGTACGCCGTTGTCCGCCAGGGCGAGCGCGTAGGGCAGGGTCGCGTTTGTGAGGGCGAAGGTGGAGGTGATCGGCACGGCGCCCGGCATGTTGGTCACGCAGTAGTGCGTGATGCCGTCGACCTCGTAGGTGGGGTCCGAGTGCGTGGTCGGGCGCGAGGTCTCGAAGCAGCCGCCCTGGTCGATCGACACGTCCACGAGCACGGCGCGCTCCTTCATCAACGCGAGCTGCTCGCGCCGGATCACCCACGGAGCGCGGGCGCCGTGGATCAGCACGGCCCCGATCACGAGGTCCGCGGCGGGCAGCATCTTCTCCACCGCGAGCGTGGACGAGTAGACCGTGGAGGCGCGGGCGCCGAAGGCCACGTCGAGCTCGCGCAGGCGGTCGAGGTTGCGGTCGAACACGAACACGTCCGCCTCCATGCCGATCGCGATGAACGCGGCCTGCATGCCCACCACGCCGCCGCCGATCACGAGCACGGTCGCGGCCGCCACACCGGGCACGCCGCCGAGCAGCACGCCGCGGCCGCCGAGCGGGCGCTCGAGCATGAACGCGCCGGCCTGCGTGGCGATCTTGCCCGCCACCTCGCTCATCGGGGCGAGCAGCGGCAGCCGCCCGTGCGAGTCCTCGACGGTCTCGTAGGCGATGCAGGTGGCGCCGGAGTCGCAGAGGCCCTTCGTCAGCTCGGGGGCGGGCGCTAGGTGCAGGTAGGTGAAGAGCGTCTGGTCGGCGCGCAGCTTCGCCACCTCTTCGGGCATCGGCTCCTTCACCTTCAGCACCAACTCGGCCTCGTCGAACACGGACTGCGCGTCCGGCAGGATGCGCGCGCCCTGCTCGACGAACTCCCCGTCGGGGATGACGCTGCCCTCGCCCGCGCCCTTCTGGATCAACACCTCGTGCCCGTGCTCCACGAACTCGCGCACGCCCGCGGGCGTGATCGCCACGCGGTACTCGTCGGTCTTGATCTCCGTCGGAACTCCAACCCTCATCGGCTAAGTCGCCTCCAAATCGTTGTCATCTCACGAGCTCCCGCCCGCGCAGCGCCAGCCAGAACTCGATGCGGTCGCGCGCCCGGCTGAGGTCGCGGCCGGTGAGCTCCTCCACTCGCCGGATCCTGTAGCGCAGCGTATGCCTGTGGCAGAAGAGCTGCCGGGCGGCCCGCTCCCACTGGCCGTTCTGCTCGATGAACGCCTCGAGCGAGCGGAGCAGCTCGTCGCCGTAGTCGCCCTCGCCGTTCTCGAGCGGGCCGAGCAGGTTGTCGCAGTACAGCCGGAGCGCGTCCTCGTCCTGTAGCGAGAGCAGTAGCTGGAACGCGCCGAGGTCACGGTAGGAGGCCACCTCCGGCGCCTCCTCGCCGCCGAGCACCGACGCCTCGAGCGCGCAGCGCGCCTCGTGGAAGCTGCGCCTCAAGGCGCGCGCGGGCGATGGCCGCGAAGCCGCCGCCCGCACGTCGCCGTACTCAGCGCCGAGCGCCTTGCGCGCCCGGCCCGCGAGCTCGAGTGGGTCGGTGTCCTGGACGTCCACGACCGCGCACAGCAGGCGCTCGCGCGCGGCCACGAGGGCGCCCACGCCGGCGCTCGCCATGAAGCGGTCGAGCAGCGCCTCGCCGGCCGCGGGGTCCTGCATGCCGAACACGAGCACCGCCGCGGTGTCGCCCACGCCGAAGGGGCGCAGCCGCATGGCCAGCTCGTCCGGGTCGAGACGCCCGGTGAGAGCCTCGGCCAGAACGTCGCCGGCCAGGCGCCGCTCGGTGTCGCGCATCACGCGCTGGCGCATCAGCTCGAGCGCCACCACGGTCACCGCCTGCTGGAGGATCAGGCGCTCGAAGTCGCCGAGGCCGCCGGTGTCGCGCACCGCCACGAGCCAGGCCTGCGGCGCGCCGCTGCCGCGCGTGGCCACCGGGAGCGCGAGCGTCCGGCCCGTGAGCTCAGGATGCTCGGGGGCGAACGTGACGGGTTGGGTGCGCGTGCCGTTCTGGTTGCCACCCTGGGCGCTGCGCGTGGCCACCTCGAGCCGGAGCGCGGTGAGCTGCTCCTCGGTGAGCTCCCGGCGGAACGCCTTGCCGGTCATCGTCTCGCCGCGCGCGCTCAGCACGAGCACCGCGCCGCCGATCGTGGCGGCCAGTGCGCGCACCACCTCGGGCAGCCCGCGCTCCTCGAGCACCAGCCGCTCGAGCCGCTTCTGGATCGCGATGCCGCGCTGCAGCACCTCGTACTGCTCGTTCACGAGCCGCGTGAACGCCTTCTCGGTGATCGCGATGAACGGCAGGTCGTAGGGCACCTCGAACACCGGGAAGCCGAGCTCGGCCGCCTCTTCGAGCAGCGGGGGCGGCAGCTCCTTGTGGTCGAAGCCGGTGCCGAAGCCGAGCCCCGCGAGGTGATGGCCGGCGAGCAGCGCGACGAACTCGCGCTGCTTCTCCGGCGTGTCGAGCTGGATGCCGGTGGTGAGCACGAGCTCGCCGCCCGAGAGCCACGGCGTCGGGTCCAGCAACTCGGTGATGTGCACCCAGCGGACGGGAGCCTCGGCGGCCTCCTCCCCTGTCAGCAGCTCCAGGTCGATGTCCTGGACGAGCCGCTGCACCGTGAGCACCGCACCGCCTCCTAAACCATCAATGCTTGACGATCCGCTCCCAGGCCTCCGTGAGCACCGGGCGGATCACCGACTCGATCTCGGCGAACTGCTCGGGCCCCGCGATGAGCGGCGGCGAGAACTGGATCACGGGGTCGCCGCGGTCGTCCGCACGGCAGATCAGCCCGCGCTTGTAGAGCTCGCCGGAGAGGAAGCCGCGGAGCAGCTCCTCGGACTCCTCGTCGTTGAAGCTCTCCTTGGTCTCCTTGTCCTTCACGAGCTCCATCGCGTGGAAGTAGCCGGCGCCGCGCACGTCGCCGACGATCGGCAGGTCGTCCTTCAGCCGGTCGAGCATCGCGCGGAACTCACCCTCGTGCTCGCGCACGTGGCCGCAGAGGTCCTCGTTCTCGAAGATGTCGAGGTTGGCCATCGCCACCGCCGCGCACACCGGGTGCCCGCCGAACGTGAGGCCATGGGTGAACATGCTCGTGCCCTCGGCGAAGGGCTCGAAGATCTCGTCGCGCGCGATCACCGCGCCCATCGGCGCGTACGCCGAGGTGAGGCCCTTGGCCGTGGTGATCAGGTCCGGCTGGTAGCCGAAGCGCTCGCAGCCGAAGTAGTGGCCGAGGCGGCCCCAGGAGCAGATCACCTCGTCCGAGATGAGCAGCACGCCGTACTCGTCGCAGATCTCGCGCACGCGCTGGAAGTAGCCCTCCGGCGGCATGAAGCAGCCGCCCGAGTTCTGCACCGGCTCGAGGATCACGGCCGCGACGGTCTCCGGACCCTCGAACTCGATCCGTTTCTGGATCTCCTCCGCCGGGTCGAGCCACTCGGGGTTGCGGTAGCTGTTGGTGTTAGCCACGTGCGCGCTGCCCACGGGCAGCGGCTCGAACATGCTGCGGATGGAGCCGATGCCCGTGGCGATCAGGGCGCCCATCGTGGTGCCGTGGTAGGCGGTGTCGCGCGCGACGATCTTGTAGCGCGCGCCCTCGCCGCGTACTCGGTGGTACTGGCGGCTGAGCTTGATCGCGCTCTCCACGGCCTCGGAGCCGCCGGAGGTGAAGAACACGCGATTGAGGTCGCCCGGCGCGAGGTCCGCGATGCGCGCGGCCAGTTCGATCGCGAGCGGGTGGGCGAACGTCCAGTTCGTGTAGAAGCCGAGCTCCTTGGCCTGGCGCGCGGCCGCCTCGCCGAGCTCCGCGCGGCCGTGGCCCGCGTTCACGCAGAAGAGCGCGGACAGCCCGTCGAGGTACTTCTTGCCGTTCGCGTCCCAGACGTAGCAGCCCTCGCCGCGCGTGATGATGGGCAGCTCATGGTCGTCGTACGCGCCCATGCGCGTGAAGTGCATCCAGAGGTGCCGCTTGGCAAGCTCCTGCAGACGACTGCTCTCAGCCACTTCTGTTTGAGGCGCGCCTTCGAGCCTGGTTGCCATTCAGAACACTCTCCTTCTCCTGGACGGACTGGACGCTGTGGACAACGGTAGCGCCCGGCTGGAAAGCGAACAAGGGAGCGATGGGTCAAATAGGACTACATCGGCCTATACATGACGTACAAGCACGGTGCGCACTTTTTGGGCATCTTTTACTTGCGAAAGTCGGTTCTCAGACATAACTTCTGAGACGCCCCATCGGCTTGGCGATCAACGCCGCGCCGAGTTGGCCTTTGAGGAGGAGTCACGGGAGCACAGATCGCGACCACCGATTCGTCGGCGGAATCCGGCGCTGTGCGCGGCGGTACGCCGCTACCGAGTGTGCGCCTCGAGCAGGTCACGAAGCGCTTCGGGGACTTCACAGCCGTCCGTGAGCTCACGCTCGACATCGAGCGCGGCGAGTTCTTCACCCTGCTCGGCCCGAGCGGCTGCGGCAAGACGACCACGCTGCGCATGGTCGCCGGCTTCGAGGACCCGAGCGACGGCCGGATCCTGCTCGACGGCACCGACGTGTCAGGCCTGCCGGCCTTCAAGCGCGCCACCAACACGGTCTTCCAGAGCTACGCGCTGTTCCCGCACCTGAGCGTGGAGGAGAACGTGGCCTTCGGCCTGCGCCGCCAGGGCATGGGCAGGAAGGAGGCCGCCGGGCGGGTGACCGAGGAGCTCGAGCGGGTGGGCCTCGCGCGTGAGGCCAAGCGCAAGCCGCGCCAGCTCTCCGGCGGCCAGCAGCAGCGCGTGGCGCTCGCGCGCGCGCTCGTGAACCTGCCGACCGTGCTGCTGCTCGACGAGCCGCTCGGCGCGCTCGACCTCAAGCTGCGCAAGGGGCTGCAGGTCGAGCTGAAGCGCATCCAGCGCGACGTGGGCATCACGTTCATCTACGTCACGCACGACCAGGAAGAGGCGCTCACGATGTCCGACCGCATCGCCGTGATGAACCACGGCGTGGTCGAGCAGGTGGACGTGCCCGAGGCCGTGTACAACCGTCCGCGCACCACCTTCGTCGCCGGCTTCATCGGCGTGTCCAACCTGATGCCCGGCGTGGCCGGCCCGGCCCCCGGCGGCGCGACCGAGCTCAAGCTCGACAGCGGCGTGGCGCTGCAGACCAGCGCCAACGGCTTCAAGCCCGGCGAGCGCGTGTGGGCGGTGGTGAGGCCGGAGAAGCTCACCGTCAAGCTGATCGAAGAGCCCGCGCCCACCGACAAGCCCTCGGTGGAGGGGCTCGTGGAGAGCTCGATCTACCTCGGCACCGCCACGCAGATGGTGGTGCGGCTGCCCGACAAGGTGGCCATGACCGTGCTTGTGCCGAACGCCGACGAGGACGAGCGCCAGCGCCTGCCGGGGGCCGGCGCGCGCGTGCGACTCAGCTGGGCGACGGATCACATGCACGTGGTGAGAGAGAGCGAAGCGAAGGAATTCGAGAGCCAAGACCCCGAGGGAGAAAGTGAAAAACCGTGAGCGAGCGTGACATCGACCGAGAGATGGACGAGCTGGTGCGGCGGGAGATCAGCCGGCGGCAGCTGTTTCGCATGGGCGGCGCGGGGGCGCTCTCGGTCGGAGCCGCCGGGTTCCTCGCCGCCTGTGGCAGCGGCTCCGCGCTGAGCGGCGGGAGCAAGACGGTCTCGAAGGTCATCCCGAAAGGCCAGCTCGGCACCCAGCTGAACTTCTCCAACTGGCCGCTCTACATCGACGTGAGCCACGGCAAGCACCCCACGCTCGAGAAGTTCACGAAGAAGTTCGGCGTGAACGTGAAGTACACGGAGGAGATCAACGACAACACCGAGTTCTTCGGGAAGATCCGCCAGCAGCTCGCGAACGGCACCTCGGGCGGCCGGGACATCATCGTGATGACCGACTGGATGGCCGGCAAGATGATCAAGCTCGGCTACATCGAGAAGCTGAACAAGGCCGCGCTGCCGAACGTCACCAAGAACCTCATCCCGGCTCTTCAGCACATCGACTACGACCCGGGCCGCAACTACTCGGTCCCGTGGCAGAGCGGGCAGACCGGCCTGATCATCCGCAAGGACAAGGTCGGCGACGTGAAGAGCGTCAACGAGGTCTTCAACCCCAAGTACAAGGGCAAGGTCACGATGCTCACCGAGATGCGCGACACGGTGGGGCTGACGATGCTCGGCATGGGCAAGGACCCGACCACCGGCAGCACGGCCGACGCGCTTGCGGCGATCGCAAAGATCGACAAGTACGTGAAGAACGGCCAGATCC
The DNA here is from genome assembly GCA_036491015.1 of Thermoleophilaceae bacterium. Lineage (GTDB taxonomy): Bacteria > Actinomycetota > Thermoleophilia > Solirubrobacterales > Thermoleophilaceae > JAICJR01. Next base: position 36,326 of record DASXCV010000203.1, read on the forward strand.
GCCGCTTCACGGGCAACGACTACCTCAAGGACCTGCCGCACGGCGACTCGTGGATCGTCTACGGCTGGTCGGGCGACGCGGTGCAGCTCCAGTCGGACAACAAGAACATCCAGTTCGTCCACCCGGAAGAGGGCTTCATGCTCTGGACCGACAACATGATGGTTCCGGTGGGCGCGCCGCACCCGTACACCGCCGAGGTGTTCATGAACTGGATCTACCAGCCGCAGGTGGAGGCGCCGATCGAGGACTACGTGAACTACGTCCCGCCGGTGGCCGGCACCAAGGCCGTGCTGCTCAAGCTCGACCCGGGCGTGGCGAACAACCCGCTGATCTTCCCGAGCGCGAACGTGCTGTCGAAGGGGCATGCCTTCAAGCAGCTCGCCCCCGCGGACGAGGACAAGATCAACAACGCCTTCCAAGCGGTGATCGGCGCCTAGCGGCGCGGCGCGGATGTCGTTCGTCCGGCGACACAAGGGGCTCCTGCCCCTCGCGCTGCTGTTGCCGGGCCTGGCCTGGCTGATCATCTTCTTCGCGCTGCCGCTCTACTACCAGGGGAAGATCTCGCTCGAGACGGGCTCGATCTTCAACGGCTTCTCCTTCAACTGGCACTTCGCGACCTACACGGACGCGCTGTCGCTGTACAAGACGCAGTTCCTGCGCTCGTTCTGGTACGCGGGACTGTCCACGGTGCTGTCGCTCTTGATCGGCTACCCGCTCGCGTACGCGATCGCGTTCCGCGGTGGGCGCTGGCGGAACGCGCTGCTGCTCGCGGTGATCCTGCCGTTCTTCGTGACCTATCTCGTGCGCACGCTCGCGTGGGAGACGATCCTGGATGACTCGAGCCCGCTCGTCTCGATCCTCCAGACGCTTCACATCATCAGTCCTCACGGGAGGGTGCTGGCCACGACGGGAGCGGTGGTGGCGGGCATCACCTACAACTTCCTGCCGTTCATGATCCTGCCGCTGTACGCGTCGCTCGAACGCATCGACGGGCGGCTGCTCGAGGCGGGCGCGGACCTGTACGGCAACCGCCGCTCCGTGTTCACGAAGGTCACGCTGCCGCTGTCGATGCCCGGCGTAGTGGCCGGCGTGCTGCTCACCTTCATCCCGGCGGCAGGCGACTACGTGAACGCGACGCTGCTCGGCTCGCCCAACCAGACGATGATCGGCAACGTCATCCAGAGCCGCTATCTGGAGCTGAACGACTTCCCGACCGCGGCCGCGCTGTCGTTCACGTTGATGGCGATCATCCTCGTGCTGGTCGGGCTGTGGGCGTATTTCGCCGGCACCGAGGCGCTGATGGGGAGTGAGGCGAGATAGCCGCCGAGGCGATACCCGCTTCCCGCGCGCGGAGCGCCAAGCGTCCGCCGGGCACCTCGCTGGCCACGCGCGCCGGGCGGCAGGTCCTGCACTGGATCCTGCCGGTGTACTCGGCCCTGGCGATCCTCTACCTGATCTTCCCGATCGGGATCATCATCTGGTTCTCGTTCAACAACACCCACAGCCGCTTCAACTTCGTATGGCAGGGCTGGACGCTCAAGCACTGGAAGGACCCGTTCCAGGTGCCGGGCCTGCTGGACGCGCTGAAGGTGTCGATCGAGGTGGCCCTGATCTCGACCGTGATCGCCACCGCACTCGGCACGGCTATGGCGCTCGCGATGGTGCGCTACGAGTTCCGCGGGCGCGCGCCGCTCAACTTCTTCGTGTTCCTGCCGCTGAGCACGCCCGAGATCGTGCTCGGCGCGGCGCTCCTGTCGCTGTTCCTGTCACTCGGCGTGAACACGGGCTTCCTCACGATCGTGATCGCACACGTGATGTTCAACATCTCGTTCGTCGTGGTGGTGGTCAGATCGAGGCTCATCGGCTTCGACCGTTCGCTCGAGGAGGCGGCCCAGGACCTGGGCGCCAACGCGTGGCAGACGTTCAGGCTCGTCACGCTGCCGCTGATCGCGCCGGGGGTGCTGTCGGCCGGGCTGCTGGCGTTCGCCCTGTCGATCGACGACTTCGTGATCACCAACTTCAACTCTGGCTCGACCGTCACCTACCCGCTCTTCATCTGGGGCGCCGCGCGCGTGTCGATCCCGCCCGAGGTGAACATCGTGGCCACGATGATCTTCGTCCTCACAGTGGCGATCGCCATCGGGACGGTCGTGCAGGGGCGGCGCGCCGAGCGGATGGCGTCGGTGCGGCCGGAGCAGGAAGCTGTCGCGGTCTAGCGGCTGAACCGTCCCGGCACGGCGCCGCAGAGTCCCACGTTGATGTTCTCGACGGTGTCCCAGGGACTTGTCGGCGCGTAGAACAGCGTGCAGCGCTTGCCCTGCTTGAGATTCGCCCGCGACTGAGCGGCCTCGCCGGGTCCCGGCGTGGGGATGCCGTACTTGCTCCGGGCGTCCGCCATCGAGCTGCCGAGCCCGATCCGCTTGCTCGTCTTGAGCACGTTCACCCTGGTCGCGAGGACGGGGTCCTGGGGCAGTTCGACGTCGATCACCGCGACCTTCCCCTTGGTCATGAAGTAGCCGACCTTTGGGTCGAGGATGAGCGTTCCAGTGCCGATATCCACCGGCACCAGCCACTGGTACCAGGTGTAGCCCTGGAAGGCCACCGTGTCGATCTTGTCGGGCTTGCCCCAGGCCTTCCGGGCCTGCCTCTTCGTCATGCCGACCTTGAGGCCGCCGATCGACTTGCCGGGAACGATCTTGTGGTTCTTGAAGCTCGGGAAGTGGGCGGACGCGCCGCCGGCGGACGCCAGCGCGACAGCCAGCGCCGTCAGCGCAGCCAGCGGGAGGGACGATCTGCGAGTCATGGTGTCCTCCGGTTTCTGCGCGAGTCGACGCCACTCTAACCGCGCGCGTCAAGGCGCGAGGACGGAGGACGGAGGTCGGAGGGTCAGCCCTTGCGGAGGGGCACTACCAGCACCGGCGTCTCCGACAGGTGCAGCAGCTTCTGCGACACCGAGCCGAGCACGACCCCCTTGAGCGGCCGCTCGCCGCGGCTGCCCACGACGATCATCGCCGCGTTGCGGTCCGCGGCCACGCGCGCCAGGGCGTCGGCCTTCTCACCGCGCTCGATCAGGGTCTCGCTCTCCACGCCCTGCTGTGCCGCCGCGGCGGCTGCCTCGGCGTTCAGGGCCTCGCCGCGCTCGTGGAGCTCCTTGCCGAGGTCCTGCACCTCGCCCCCGAACGCCGACACCTCGTACGCGTACGCGATCACGATCTTCGAGCCGAGCTTCTTCGCGAGCCCGCAGGCCACGTTCAGCGCGGCCTTGCCGCCGTCCGAACCGTCGTAGCCGAGGACGATCTCGTCAGACATCCGGGGTGACGGCCTGGGCCTTGAGCTCGCCGGTGAGGATGCGCGGATCCGCCACCTCGGGCTTGCGCTTGAAGAAGCTGGGGCTGACGCCGTTCCACCAGAGCATGAACACGAGGCCGAGGAGCAGGCCGCCGAGGCCGATCACGAGCGGGCCGCCGATGCCGAAGATCACGAGCGAGCCGGCGTCCGTCTTGCCGAGCTCGATGCACGACTTGATGAACAGGTAGCCGAGGCTGAGGAAGCCGAGGAACGGGAGCACGCCGATGTAGAAGAAGTTCTTGACGCTCTTCGTGAGCTCGCGGCGGTAGTAGATGACGCAGGCGAGGCCGGTGAGCCCGTAGTAGAAGGCGATCATGAGGCCGAGCGAGAGGATCGAGTCGCCCAGCACGTCCGTGCTGACGAGCGTGAGCCCGACGTACCAGATGATCGAGACGGCCCCCATGAGGATCGTCGAGAAGTCGGGGGTCTGGAAGCGTGGGTGGATGCGGCTGAACTCCTTGGGCAGCGCGCCTTGGCGCGCCATCGAGAGGCTTGTTCGCGCAGTGGGCAAGATCGTCGTCTGCGTGGAGGCCGACGCCGATGTGAGCACGGCGATGATCAGGAGCTTGTCGAGGCCCGAGCCGAGCACGGCCTTGCCGATCGGGGCGAACACGTCATCGGGGTTCGCGTTCAGGACGTGCAGTCCGGTATACGCCACCGCCGCGGTTGAAACGAGCACGTAGATCCCCACGAGCAGCAGCGTGGAGATCACAGCGGCCTTGCCCGGCCCGGTGTCGGCGTCCTTCGTTTCCTCATTCACGGCTACGCCGCTGTCCCAGCCCCAGTAGATGAACACCGCCAGGAGCACGCCCGCCACCAGATCGGTGGTCGAGAGGCCGAAGGGTGAGAACCAGCTCGCCTGCACGTGCGTGGACGCAGGGTTGTGGCCGTTGTAGGTCTTCCATAGCGCGACGACGGAGAAGATCGCCAGGGTGGTGAGCTCGGCGCCGAGCAGGAACTGCTGAAGACGGGCCGAGAGCTCGATGCCGCGCCAGCAGATCCAGGTCATGACCACGATCCAGGCGACGCCGATGAGCGTGACCTCGAACGTGGTCGGGCTGGCGTTGCCGAACAGCTGGAACGAGTAGAGACCCGCGATCTGCGACAGGTTGGCCATCACGATCACGTCCGCGACGATGATCGCCCAGCCGCCCATCCAGCCGGAGCGTGGTCCCATCGCCTTCGTCATCCACGAGAACGTCGTGCCGCAGTCCGGGTCGGCGCGGTTCATGTAGTTGTAGGCGAGCGCGATGCAGAGCATCGGCAGGAACGCGACGATCATGATCGCCGGCGCCTTGAAGCCCACGACGGCCGTCACGAAGCCGAGCGTGGCCGCCAGCGAGTACCCGGGTGCCGTCGACGCGACGCCGATCACGATGTTCGAGACGAACGTGATCGCGTTCTTCTTGAGTTCGGGCTGCGCCGCGGCGTCCGATTGACCAGTAAGCGGTACGCCAGGCCCGATAGCTTCCGAGCCAGTGCTCATCCAGGAGCCACTGTAGTGCGGTCTGGCGCGTCAGCGCAAGGTCATGGGTCATGGGTCATAGGTCATAGGTCATAGGGCTGTAGCCTGCTGCGGCTATGGCCACCTTCGACTTGCTCGCGTCGCTGCCGGTGGAAGTCGACGGCTACTCGTTGGAGGGGCTCGAGGCGCAGGTGTCGTCGGACTTCACGCGGCTCTCCACCGTCATCCACATGCAGGGCGGCGGGCACGAGGGGGTCGGCGAGGACGTGACCTACGACCAGCTCGACCACGTCGCGCTGCAGGATGCGGGACCGGTGCTGGACCTCGCGGGCAAGCGCACGATGGGCGAGTTCTGCGACCTCGTGGGCGGGCTCGACCTGTTCCCGGCCGAGCCGGTGCGCGACGTGTCGCGGCGCTACCGGCGCTGGGCGTTCGAGTCGACGGCCTTGGATCTTGCGCTGCGCCAGGCGGGCAAGTCGCTCGCCGAGGTGGTGGGGCGTTCGCTGCGGCCGCTCACCTTCGTCGTGTCCCTGCGGCTCGGCGACCCGCCGACGATGGCGCCCGTGCGCAAGCGGCTCGACCTCTACCCGACGCTGCGCTTCAAGCTCGACCCGACCGACGAGTGGACCGACGAGCTGATCGCCGAGCTCGTGGACACGGGAGCGGTGGACTCCGTCGATCTCAAGGGCCTCTACTCGGGCACCGTGGTGGACGCGGGCGCCGACCCCGAGCTCTACCGGCGCGTGGCAGAGGCGTTCCCGAACGCGTGGATCGAGGATCCGCGGCTCAACGAGGAGACCGACCCGGTGCTCGAGCCCTATCGGGACCGAATCACCTGGGACGCGAACATCCACTCGGTCGCGGACATCGAGGGGCTGCCGTTCCCGCCGCGCATGGTGAACATCAAGCCGTCGCGGCTCGGCGGCCTGCAGGAGCTGTGCGCGGCCTACGACCACTGCGAGGAGCACGGCATCGGCGCCTACGGCGGCGGGCAGTTCGAGCTCGGCCCCGGCCGCGGGCAGATCCAGTACCTCGCCTCCCTCTTCCACCCGGACACGCCCAACGACGTGGCGCCGACCGGCTACAACCTGCCGGACCCGCAGCCCGGGCTGCCCTCGAGCCCGATCGAGCCGCAGGGCTCGGACATCGGCTTCCGCTGGGGCTAGCCCGGCCGGCGGAACTCGGCACGCCAGCGGAACGGGAAGGGCTCGTCGGTGGTGTCGCGGATCTCCTCGATCCGGACGGTCTCGAGGCCGCCCTGCTCGAACGCCTCGAGCTCGCTGAGGCTGAGCGGCCAGGGCGGGCCGTCGGGCCGCTCGTCCTCCTCGCGCGCGGCCGAGAGCACGAGCAGCGTGCCGCCCGGCGCGACGAACTCCGTCACGCGCGCGGTCGACTCGGCGTGGTAGTCCTGCGGCATCGACTGCACCGTGATGCTCTCGAGCACGAAGTCGAATGCGTGCAGCCAGTCGCGGGGCGGGTCGAGCAGATCGGCCACCACGTAGTTCACCGGCGAGCCCGGGAACCGCTGCTCCATCGAGCGGATCGCGGTGGGGGCGACGTCGAACGCCGTGGTGTCGAAGCCGAGCCGGCCGATGTACTCCGCGTCCTGGCCGAGCCCCGAGCCCACCACGAGCGCGCGGCGGCCGCCGCCTGAGAGGCTGTGCTGCTCGGCCCAGGCCACGAGCCGCACATTCGGCTCGTCGCGGTTCCACGGCACCTCCCGCTCGCCCGCCTCGGCGGCGACGTAGAGCTCCTCGAACCAGCCGCTCGGATCGTCGCTCAAAGGCTTACCGAGCCGTCGTCATGGACCGTCCAGTGAGGGTTGTGCGCGACCTCCCACGGGTGGCCGTCGGGGTCGATGAACACGCCTGAGTAGCCGCCCCAGAATGTCTCGGCGCCATGGCGCGGGATCGTCGCACCAGCCGCCTCGGCCTGAGCGATCACCGCGTCCACCTCCTCCGGCGAGCGCGCGTTGTAGGCGAGCGTGATGCCGCCCCAGCCGCCGTTGTCGGTCACGCCGCTGTCCTCGGCGAGCTGGTCGCGGCCCCACAGCGCGACGATCATGCCGCCGGCCTGGAAGAACAGCACGTCCTCGGCGGGCGCGGCCCCGCTCTTCCAGCCGAGCGCCTCGTAGAACGCACGCGCCCGAGCCAGGTCGGACACGCCGAGGGTCACGAGGCTCACGCGCTGGTCCATCAGAGCGTCCGCGCGATCACTAGCCGCTGGATCTCGTTCGTGCCCTCGTAGATCTGCGTGATCTTGGCGTCGCGCATCATCCGCTCGACGGGGTAATCCTTGACGTAGCCGTAGCCGCCCAGCACCTGGACCGCTTCGACGGTAATCCGCATCGCCGCGTCGGAGCAGAACAGCTTCGCCATCGCCGAATACTTGCCGATTCCAGGATCGCCGCGGTCGATCCGCGCGCAGGCCTGGTAGAGCAGCTCGCGCCCGGCGGCGCACTGCGTCTCCATGTCGGCGAGCTTGAACTGGATCGCCTGAAACGAGTTGATCGGCTTGCCGAACTGCCGACGCTCGCGGGCATAGCCGGCGGCGTAGTCGGTCGCCCCCTGGGCGATCCCGAGCGCCTGGGCGGCGACGCCGAGCCGCGAGCGGTCGAGCGTCGCCATCGCGACCTTGAAGCCTTCATTCACCTCGCCGACGATGTTCTCCGCGGGCACGCGCACATCCTCGAACACCGGCTGCCCGGTGGGGGAGCCGCGGATCCCGAGCTTGTGCTCGAGCTTGCCGACGCTGAAGCCCGGCCTGTCAGCCTCGACGACGAACGCCGTTATCCCATGAGCATGACCGGCGCTCGGGTCCGAGACCGCAAAGACCACGTAGAAGTCGGCGACCCCGGCGTTGGTGATCCAGTTCTTGGTGCCATCGATCACCCATTCGCCGTCATCGAACACGGCCTGGGTCCGCATCCCACCGGGGTCTGAACCGGCGTCGGGCTCCGAGAGCGCAAAGGCAGCG
>DASXCV010000204.1:0-18305 GCA_036491015.1 Thermoleophilaceae bacterium
CCCTCGTCGGGGACCTCATAGCCAAGCGTCGGCGGCGCGATCCGATCGCGCAGGGCGAGCAGCGTGGCCACCGCCTCCACCGCGCCGGCGGCGCCGAGCAGGTGCCCGACGGCGGACTTGGTGGAGGACACCGGAATGCTCTTGGCCAGCTCCTCGCCGAGGGCGGCCTTGAGCGCGTCAGTCTCCGAGCGGTCGTTGAGAGGGGTGGACGTGCCGTGCGCGTTCACGTAGTGCAGGTCGGACGGGGACACGCCCGCGTCCTCGAGTGCACGCACGATCGCGCGCGCGGCGCCGCCCCCACCCGGCTCGGGAGCCGTCAAGTGGAATGCGTCGGCGCTGGCGCCATAGCCGAGCAGCTCGCCGAGCACGGTCGCACCGCGCTCCTCGGCGACCTCGGCCGCCTCGAGCACCAGCACGCCGGCGCCCTCGCCCATCACGAAGCCGTCGCGCCGCGCGTCGAACGGGCGCGAGATGCCGGACTCCGAGAGCGCGCCCATCGCGCCGAAGCACGCGTAGGCGAGCGGGGTGATGCCGGCCTCGGCGCCGCCGGTCACCACTGCGTCGGCGTCGCCCGCGCGAATCATCCGCAGCGCGGTGCCGATCGCGTCCGTGCCCGCCGCGCAGGCCGACACGGTGCTGAACGCCGGGCCCTTGAAGCCGTGGCGGAGCGCCAGGTTGGCGGCCGCGGCGTTGCCCATCATCAGCGGGATCCCGAGCGGGGACACTCGCCCCGGCCCGGACTCGTTGAGCACGTCGTGCTGGGTCTCGATCGTGGCGATGCCGCCGATGCCGGTGCCCACCACGCAGCCGACCTGGTTCGGGTCGATCGGCAGCTCGTCGCCGTCCGACCAGCCGGCCTGCTGGAGAGCTTCCTCGCAGGCGGCGATCGCGAGCTGGGCGAAACGGTCGGTGCGACGCAGTTCCTTCTTCGTCAGCACCTCGGCCGGCTCGAAGTCGGTGCACGCGCCGACGCCCGACTCGATGCCGCACTCGCCGGCCTTCCAGCGCTCATAGAGCGTGGTCGCGCCGTTGCCGAGCGGCGAGACGGCGCCCACACCCGTGATCACCACACGGCGGGTCATGATGCGCGCGCCACCACCAGGTCGATCGCGTCGCCGACGGTGTTCAGCTTCTCCATGTCCTCACCCTTGAGGACCACGCCGAACTCCTCCTCGACGATCTGCGCGACCTCGACGAGGTCGAGCGAGTCGATGTCGAGCGACTCGAAGGTCGCGTCACGCGTGACGTCCTCGGCCTCCGGGCCGAGCTTGGCGATCGCGTCGACGATCGTGGTTTCAACAGTCTCTTGGGTTGCTGCAGGCATTGGTTCTCCTTTTCAGGCGGTAAGGCCGCCATCTACGGTCAAAGTGATTCCGGTTACGTAAGCCGCGTCGTCGGAGGCGAGGAAGCGGACTGCCGCCGCGATCTCCTCCGGCGTTCCGGCGCGGCGCGCCGGCACGGCGTCGATGAAGCGCTGCTGGTCGATGCCCTCGCTGAGCTCGGTCTGCACGAGACCGGGCGCGACGGCGTTGACGGTCACGCCGCGGCGCGCCACCTCGGCGGCCACCGTGCGCGTGTAGCCCACGAGGCCCGCCTTGGACGCCGCGTAGTTGGCCTGGCCGGCGTTCCCGCGTACGCCGCCCACCACTGAAGCGATGTTGATCACGCGGCCGTGGCGCGCCCGCATCATGCCCTTCAGCGCGCGGCGCGTGGTCCGGAAGGCGCCGGACAGGTTGGTGGCGAGCACGTGCTCCCACTCCTCGTCGTCGAGCTGCATCGAGAGGCCGTCCGCGCGCACGCCCGCGTTGTTCACGAGCACGAGCACGGGGCCGAAGCGCTGCTCGAGCTCGGCAAAGATGCTGTCGACGGCCTCGGGGTCCGCCACGTCGCCCTGGACGCTGAGCGCCTGACCGCCCTGTGCCTCGATCTCGGACACGACGGCGCTCGCGCCCTCCTCGTCCGAGCGGAAGTTCACACCCACCGGCCAGCCCTCGCCGGCGAGCATCCTGGCGATCGCCGCGCCGATGCCGCGCGAGGCTCCTGTGACGAGCGCACAACCCTCAGGCGCCATCGTCGAGCCCCCATTCCATGAGCGCGCCGCCCCAGGTGAAGCCGGCGCCGAAGGCGCCCGCGAGCACGCGCATCCCGGGCTTGAGGCGACCCTCCGCCTCGGCCTCGGCCAGCGCGATCGGGACCGACGCCGCCGACGTGTTGCCGTAGCGGGCGATGCAGTCCACCACGCGCTCGCGCCGCAGCCCGAGCTTCTCGCCGACCGCGGAGATGATGCGCGCGTTCGCCTGGTGGTAGACGAACAGGTCGACGTCGTCGAGCGTGAACCCGGCGCGTCCGACCACGTCGAGCGTGACTTCGGAGATGCGGGCCACGGCATTCACGAAGGTCTCGTGGCCCCGCATCTCCAGCATGCCTCCGCGTGGAATCCGGATCATGTCGATCGCGGACTCAGAGCCGAGGACGATGGGTCCCATGCGACCCTCGGAGGAGGCGGTCATCACGACGGCGCCGGCGCCGTCACCGAACAGCGCGGCGGTGCGGCGGTCGTCGGGGTCGAGGTAACGATGGATGCAGTCCGCGCCGATCACGAGCGCCTTGCTCGCGCGCCCGGACTCGAGCTGGGCGGTGGTCACCTGCAGCGCCGACACGAACGCGGTGCAGGCGGCGCCCACGTCGATCGGGGCGGCCTTCGACATGCCGAGGATGCCGGCCACGAGCGGCGCGGTGTTGGGCGTCACCTCGTCCTGCGTGGTGGTGGCGACGATCAGCAGGTCGAACTCGTCGGCGGCGATGCCGGAGCTCTCGATCGCGAGCGCGCCGGCGTCCGCGGCAAGGTCGGTGAGGCGCTCGCCGTCGAGGAGCGCGCGGCGCTCGCGGATGCCCGTGCGCTGCTCGATCCAGGCGGAGTCCACGCCGAGCCGCTCCGCGATCGGCGCGTTCGTGATCGTTGTCGGCGGCACCGCGATGGCCGCGTGGCCGATGCTCGCGCCGCGCAGCTCGCGCTCCTCCACCGGTGCGGGCTCGCCGCCGGGTGCGGTGGTGGTCTCAAGCACGGGCGGGCTCCTCGGACACGACCTCGGCATTCACGTCGCCCAGTGTCTTCCGCACGAGGCCGGTGAGCACCTTGCCCGGGCCGACCTCGATGAAGCGGGTGGCGCCGGCGTCCTGCAGCGCGAGCGCGATCTCGCGCCAGCGGACCGGGTTCGTGAGGCCGTCGACGAGACGGGCACGGATCGCGTCCGGCTCGAACGGCGCGGCGGTCACGCCGGAGTAGACCGGCACGCTCGGCTCGCCGATCTCGACGGCGTCGAGCGCGGCCTGAAGCTCGGGCGCCGCGGCGGCCATCGCCGGCGAGTGGAAGGCGCCGCTCACGCGCAGGCGCGTGGCGCGCAGGCCCTCGGCCTTGGCGTTGTCGGTGGCGGTGTCGACCTTGTCGGCGTCGCCGCTCAGCACCACCTGGCCGGGCGAGTTGTCGTTGGCGAGGTGGAGGCCGTAGCGCGTGGCGAACGCGGACGCCGTGTCGACGTCGGTGCCGACGGCCATCATGCCGCCGTCCTTCGCGCGGTGCATGAGGCGCCCGCGCAGCGCGACCAGCGCCAGGCCGTCACGCTCGGACAGCGCACCCGCGGCCACGAGCGCCGCGAACTCGCCGAGCGAGTGTCCGGCCATCAGGTCGACACTCGTCCCCTCGAGCAGCGACCAGCCCGCCAGGCTCGCGCAGTAGATCGCCGGCTGAGCCATGTGCGTGCCCTCGGCGACCAGCTCGAACGGGTCGAGTCCGAGCTCGTCCTGGCAGAGCTGAAGCAGGTCGGGGCGGAGGCGCTCCGTTGTGGAGCGCATGTCCGCGGTCTGGCTTCCCTGGCCTGGGAAAAGCGCTGCGATCAAACTGGAAACCTCCAGAGGCCCTAGGAACGGGCGCGAGCAAGCATCGGGGCCGTCAGGGAGAGTTACTCGGGAGACGGGCTAAATCGACGCCACCATGGCGGGTTACCCCCTGGTTGGGGGGTGATGGGTGGAAGGGCGGGGGGATCGGCTGGAACTACGGAACTACGGAACTGCGGAGCTACGGAGAAATCAGGTGGGATCCAGCGCCTTTATGAGGCCGTTTAAGGGGCGGGCTATGTCGTCGATTTGGCGGGCCGTTCCGCGGGCCAGAAGTCCTCTTTCTTCTGCATATGTCACCCAATGCTCCGTCTCGCTCAGCGAGCCACGGGCCACCCGCAAGAACTGCCGCCGATCCCCTTTGTGCCAGCGGCCCGTTGCCTCAGCGATATTCGCCCCGACGGACGTGGCGGCGCGGATCAGCTGAGGCCCAATTGTCTTCCGATCGAGCAAGGGCCAGTGTTCGACGGCGCTGTGAAGCTCGTGTGCCAGCGCCACTGAGCGGCGATAGGCGACGAGGCGATGGAAATTGGATGGCACGCGCAGATAAGCCAGGCAGGCCTCGAATCTCGCCCCCGCAGTTCCGCAGTTCCGCAATTCCGCACTTCCGGGTTGATCGGCGTCAGCCGATCAACCCAAGTTCCTGCGCCTGCCTCACGGCCTCCGCACGGTTCCGAACGCTCAGCTTCCTGTACACGGCGCTCGTGTGCTCCTTGACCGTATGCGGGGACAGGTAGAGCCGTTCGGCGATCTCCCTGTTCGTGGCCCCCGTGGCGATCAGATCGAGCACCTCGCGCTCGCGCACCGACAGCTGCGCCGGCGCCGCCACCGCCTGCTCGCGCTGGGGGCGGAAGACGGTCATCCCCATGCCCACCATGCGCACGGCCTTCGCCACGTCGTCGGCGTCCCAGTCCTTCGACACGAAGCCCGACGCGCCCGCTGCTCGCGCCACGTGCTGGGACATGCGGCCCGCGCCCGAGATCAGCAGCACGCGTGTGCCCGGCGACTCGCGCCGGATCGTCTCGCACAGCTCGGCGCCCGACTGGTCGCCCAGGAAGAGATCCACGAGCGCCACCTCCGGCTCGTACCGGCGCACGAGGTCGAGCGCGCTCTCGGAGTCGCGCGCGGTCAGGCAGCGCTCCACCCACGGCTGCTGGCCGAGCAGCAGGCGGAAGCCCCACTGCACGACCTCGTGGTCGTCGACGACGATCACACTGAACCGGCGCTTGCTCACAGCGGCACCACGAGGCGGGTGCGCCAGCGCTCCTGCTCCGCGGCGCCGAACTCCACCACCCCGCCCAGCTGCAGGGCCTCGAGCGACGCGAGCCGGAGCCCCATGCCGGTGCCGCTCGAGCGGTCCTTCACGCCGTCGTTGACCACCTCCAGCGAGAAGGTCTCGGCGGACAGCGCCACGCCGATGTCGATCAGGGTCGGATCCGCGTGCCTCACCGCGTTGCGGAGCGATTCGCCGAGCACCGCCTGCGACAGCGCCTCGAGCCGCTCGGGCACCTCGGAGTCGCCGTCCCAGCGGATCGACACCGGCACATCGCCGTAGCCGCGCTCGAGGCGGTCGAGCTCGTCGCGAAGCGTGGTGCCAGTGGTACGCGGACGCGGCGACAGGGTGCGCTCGAGCGCGGTGCGAAGGTCGGCCAGCGCGTCCCGCATCTCGGTGCGGCAGCGCTCGCGGTCGGCCGGCGCGAGCTCCACCTCGCTGCTCAGCACGAGCGACACGCCGAACAGCCTGTGCATCACGCGCTCGTGCACCTCGCGCGCGAGCTGGATCCGGTCGTACAGTCGCTGCGCGCGCTCCTGCTGGCGCGTGGCGATGCGCGCACTCGCGGCGAGCGCGGCCAGCTTGCCGAGCGTCCACATCGTGTGCCGCTCGTCGTCGGTCAGCTTGAAGCGACCGCCGCCGCGGTCGGCGAAGATCACGCCGAACCAGCGGTTGGCCGCGGACAGCGGCGTGCAGGTGAGCGTGGTCACCTCGAGCGCGCCCTTGTAGCGCGCCGGTATCTCGCGCGCGAGCTGCTCCGGCGTGAGCTCCTGCACCTCGTCCTGCGCGAACGCCCGCTGCGCCACGGGTGTCTCGTCGAGCGTGCCGTGCACGTCCACGAGCAACGACGGGTCGATGCCATGCGAGCCCGCCGCCACGACGCGGCCGAGCGACTCGTCGTAGAGCATCAGCACCGCGCGGCGCATCGTCGTCAAACGGCAGAGCGCTTCGCAGAGGCGGTTGTAGAACTCGCCGGGCTCCCTCTCGCTCTCCATCTCCGAGAACAGCTCGACGAAGACGTCGAGCGTCCCGACTTGCGGAGAGAGGACTCCGTTCCCCATGACCTGACGGTACCCGGAGCGCCCGAGCCGACCTACAGCGCCACGAGCTCTGGGTCGGGCCGCGGCGTCGGGTCGAGGGGCCGATGCTCGTGCAAAGCCAGGCGCAGCGCCTGTTCCTGTCCGAGGAAAACGGTGCGCGAGTGGCCGCAGGCGGAGCACACGCAGTCCACGTGCGACTCGTAGTCATCCGTCACGCTGAGGTGCCACTCGACGTGTCCCGAAAGGCACATCGAGCACGCCAGCGAAGCGGCCACCAGGCAGTCCTGATCCCCAGCGCGGAAGGCAGCGGTTTCGTCGTGCGGGGCCATGTTCAGATCATCCCGGGGGCACGGACAACGTAACAGTGCGCGGCCGCGGCTTCCCCCCGCTTGGGGGGTAGGTGTTGCTGGGTCAAGACATGGGCACATCCGAGCGTTCGGAGGCCAGTAGTGACTGGATACTCGACGCACGCCAGCGCTGGCCGGCGCCCATGGTCGGCACGCTCTCGCCGTTGAGCACGTCGGCGATCGCGCCGAGTGTCATGCCCTCCGCGCGCATGCGCCGGATCCGGTCTGCCAGCTCCGGCCGGTCCGCCACTGCACGTGGCGGCGCGATCTCGTCGGCCCGAGCGTTGGAGAGCAGCGCACGGGCGGCACTGCGTCCCTGATGCGTGCTCGTGTCGAGGTTCGCGTCCAGCGCGGTGAGAGGCGTGCCGGTGCGGATGAACCACCCGAGCGTCACCCCGAGCTCCCGCCGCGACGGCGCCAACTGCTCGAGTTGGTGCACGACGAGACGGGAGGCGCGGCCATATCTCAGCTGGCGCATGGCATACCTGAGGCCGGGTTGAGCAGGCTGGTGGCTGGCGCCGGTTCTCCCGTCGCGGATGAGGTGCGCCAGCGTCCAGCCATGCCGGTCGCAGGCATCCATGATCGCCGCCGCATGAGGCACCGCTCCCTCCTCGTCGTCGCTTCTCACGTAACCGAGCACCGGCGCGCCCGGATCCGGATCACGCACCCTGTCCGCGGCCGGGAGTGCGGGCGGCACCTTGGCGCGGTATTCGGCCAAGGGGGACGGACCCAGATTGCGCCACAGGAGGACAAGCGCGAGCAGTCCCACCGCGGCGACCGCGATCAGAGGCGGCAGGATCCAATCGAGCCGCTCGTTGTGCTCCGGCGCTGGAACCGGAACGTGCGCCCTGCTGGCCAGTCGCGAGGCGTTCCCGACCCGCTTCCGCTTCGCCTGTGCGCGGTCCGGATGCACCAGGGCAGCCGGATTGCGAAGGACTGCCAGTGTCGTCGCTGCCACGACGCCGGTGGGGCGCAGTCCGTGCTTGATCTGGAACCACTGCACGGCAGAACGCGTGAGCGGTCCGTAGAGGCCGTCGATGGGTCCTGTGTGGTAGCCGAGCCTCGTGAGCCGGCGCTGCACCTGGCGAACCCGCCGTGAGCCGGCCAGGTTGTGGTAGCCCGTGCCGTAGTCAACGGCTCCCGCTCTCCAGCCGACCGGATAGGAGACGCTCGCGAGCGCCTTCGTGTCGACCGGCTTGTGCGGATGACGAATCGGCCGGCCGTTCCATCCGGTCCAGGCGATCGGACGCGGCTGTGCCGACGCGGCGCTGTAAGCCGTTGAGGCGGCAGCGGACCCTGCGAACAAGATGCCCAGCGCGATCGCCACCGCCAGCAGCACTGCCGCTGGTCTGGCGCGCTCGCACAGAGCACGTGTAATCGCTGGCATTGTCCTCTGTCTCCTTGAAATCGAACGAACTTGCATGCACCGGCGAAAGGCCCCGGTGCAGGCCCTGGCTAAAACCGCAGGGGCTTAGCCAGGCCGTTCGATCAGGGAGACGAGCGCCACCGACCTCCAAGCGGCCGGCGCGCTGCGCAGCTTGCTGAAGCAGATGGCAGCGAGCATCAGCAAGCTCGTGAGCACGGCGAAGAACATGGGTGCGCCGGAGCTGGCCGCGGCGGAGGCCGCGGCGGCGAGCATCCTCTGGATGGGCGCGGGTGGCTCGGCGGGCGCGACCGGCCGCCGGCCGGTGGCGGTCGGGCGAGCGGCGCGCGGCATGTGCCGGGCGGCGGCGTAGCTCGTCGGGTCGGTGACGAGCCGGAGCGAGCTTGCAGGCGAGTCGGCGCGAGGCGTTGCCGGGGCCGGGCGGGTCTCGTGTATCCGCCCGGTTGCGGAGCGCGGCTGGACGAGGGTCGCGGCTGGGTGCGAAGGCGCGGTCGGGATCTGTCCGCCGGCGTGCGTGGGCACGCTCGGCGGAGCGCCGTCATCCCGCGAGGGCCTAAGGCTCGACCTTAGGGTGGAAGTTGCGGAGGCGACTGTCGAGGCGGCCGGCGCCGTCACCGACTTCACCGTCGACACGGCCGGCGCCGCCACCGACTTCACCGTCGACACCGCCGGCGCCGCCACCGACTTCACCGTCGACACCGCCGGCGCCGCCACCGACTTCACCGTCGAAGCGGCCGGTGCCGTCACCGACTTCACCGTCGAAGCGGCGGGTGCCGTCACGGGCTGGGTGGCCGGCGTCGGCGGTGCCGGGGTCACGGCAGGCACGGGAGAGGTCGCGGGCGCTGAGGGCACCGTCTCCTTCGGCGGCGCTTGCGGCGCGGACGGTGGAGCCGGCACGCTCGGCACGGCACTCGGCGCGGCCGGCACAGCGCTCGCCGCCTGGTCGACCTTGGCTACCGCATCGGACCCGGCGCCGGTGACCGCCGATGTCACGCCGGCAGACGCGACCGACGGAACGAGCAACACGAGGCAGACCAGCGAGAGGAGCGGAAGCCTGACGGCGAGTCGCGGCGGGGTCTGCGATTGATGCTGACTACGGCTGCTGAGCATCGACTACCTGTTTCGCGCTTGAGATCCGGTACCACCAAAGCGGTATCCGGCATATTCATTTGGAAACAGACTTTGCACGGAATGACGCGAAAAAGCTCGCAAATAGCGAACTTCTATGGGTCACCAACGACCGATTTGGGGTGCCCGGCAAGGCCCGGGCGGGCCGCCGTACCTACGGCCGCAGCCCGCGCGCCTTCGGTCCACGGCCAAGCTCGTGGGCTACGAGCTGGTGGGCGCGGGCGGCCCAATCGCAGAGCAGCGGGCGCGTGTCGCGCGGGTCGATGATGTCCTCGATCATGAAGCGCTCCGCTGTGCGGAAGGGCGAGCGGACCGCATTCAGGCGCTCCTCGATCTGGGCGCGGTGGGCGACCGGGTCCTCGGCTGCCTCCAGCTCGCGGCGGTAGGCGGCCTCGATGCCGCCCTCGATCGGCAACGAGCCCCAGTCGCCCGACGGCCAGGCGTAGCGGATGTTCAGCCGCTCGGCGTTGCTATGGGCGGCGCCGGCCACGCCGAACGCCTTGCGCACGAGCACGGATGCCCACGGCACAGTGGCCTGGTAGACGGCGGTGAGCGCGCGGGTGCCACGCCGGATCGTGCCGCGGCGCTCGGCCTCCGTGCCGATCACGAAGCCGGGCTGGTCCACGAAGTTGACGACCGGGAGACGGAACTGGTCGCAGCTGTCGACGAAGCGGGTGAGCTTCTCGGAGGCGTCGGCGGTGAGGCCGCCGGCGTAGTGGTTGGGATCGGAGCAGAGCACGCCCACCGGCCTGCCGTCGAGGCGGCCGAGCGCGGTGATCAGCGAGCGCCCGTAGCGCGCCCCCAGCTCGAACACCGAGCCGGCGTCGAACACGGCCTCGAGGATCGCGCGCGCCTTGTAGGGCTTGCGGCGCTCGCGCGGGACGATCGAGAGGAGCGCCTCCTCGCGGCGGTCGGGCGGATCGCTCGATGACACGAGCGGCGGCGCCTCCCAGACATTCGACGGCAGGTACGAGAGGAAGCGCTTGAGCTGTACGAGCGCGTCGTCCTCGTCGGCGGCCTCGTTGTCCACCGCCCCCGCCCGGGTCTGGGCGCGGGAGCCGCCGAGCTCCTCCTTGTCCGGGGACTCCCCCATCGCCGCGGCCACCACTGGCGGCCCGGCCACGAACAGCTGGGCGGAGCCGCGCACGATCACCGAGAAGTGCGCTGCGACCACGCGCGCTGCGCCCAGGCCTGCCACGGGACCGAGCGCGGCGGCCACCACGGGCACGGCAGAGAGGTTCTGGGCCGCCAGCTCGAAGCCCGGGATGAACGGCACATAGGTGTGGCCCATGTCCTCGAGCGACTTCACGCTCCCGCCGCCGCCCGTCCCGTCCACGAGCCGCACGAGCGGCATCCGCAGCTCGTAGGCGAGGCGCTCGGCGTAGACCATCTTCTGCCAGATGGCGGCGTCGGCGGCGCCGCCGCGGACGGTGAAGTCGTCGCCCTGCACCACGGCCGGCCGCCCCTCCACGAGGCCGCGCCCCATCACGCAGTTGGCGGGCAGGAAATCGGTGAGCTCGCCGTCCTCGTAGGTGCCGCGGCCGGCGAGCGCGCCGGTCTCGCGGAAGCTGCCCGGATCGAACAGCCGGTCGATCCTTTCGCGCACCGTCATGCGGCCGCTGGCGTGCTGGCGCTCGACGCGCTCGTCCCCGCCCATGCGCCGCGCAAGCTCCTCGCGACGCCGGAGCTCCCGAAGCTCTGGCTCCCAGGTCACGGCCGCAGCATACGTCGATTGGGCTAAAGCCCTGGAAAGGAGGGCCGACTAACCGGGCTGCCAAGGAATGGTCTCATGCGCACGCATTCGAACAAGCAGCCCCCGCCGGCCTCGCCGGCCGTTCTGAAGCCCGCACCGGGGGGAGCGGATCGATGAGCCGTTCGCGCGTCGCGATCCTGCTTGGCGTGGTGATCGCCATCGCCTTCGCCGCGCCTGCCGTGGCCAAGAAGGCGCACGTGAAGGCCAAGGTCGACGTGGTGACGATGGTGCGCCGCGCGCTGCACATCTCCGAGCGCGCCGACACGAACGCCCACAAGGCGCTCAGCACGCCGGTGAACTCGGCGCGCATCGTCGACGGCAACGTGACCACCGCCGACATCGCCGACGGCGCGGTGACCGGCTCGAAGCTGGCCGCCAACTCGGTTTCTTCGCAGAACGTGATCGACGGCACCATCGGCCCGCCAGACCTGATGGACGCCGGCGTGATCACCTCGAAGCTCGCCGACGCCGCGGTGACCACCAGCAAGCTGGCCGACGGTTCGGTGACCAGCTCGAAGCTTGCGGCGGGCGCAGTTAGCGGCGCCACCCTGGCCGACGGCTCGGTGACCTCCGCGAAGATCGGCAGCGCCGAGGTGAAGAACGGGAACCTCGACACCGACGCGGTGAAGAGCGGCAACATCCTCGACGGCGAGGTGAAGACCGCCGACCTCGCGAACGACGCCGTGACGAGCGCTCAGATCGCCGACGGCACGGTCAGCACCAGCGACCTCGCCGGCAACAGCGTGAACGGCGCCAAGATCGCCGACGGCAGCGTCGGGAACGCGGACCTCGGCACCGGCAGCGTCAATAGCGGCACGATCGCCGACGGCAGCGTCGCGAACGCGGACCTGGGCACCGGCAGCGTGAACAGCGGCACGATCGCCGACGGCAGCGTGGGCAACGCGGACCTCGGCACGGGCAGCGTGAACAGCGCGACCATCGCCGACGGCACGGTGACCACCGCCGACCTGGCCGGCGACGCTGTGACGAGCGCCAAGATCCTCGACGGCACGATCGCCACGAGCGACCTCGCCGACAGCAGCGTGACGAGCCTCAAGATCGCCGACGGCACGATCGCCAGCGCCGACCTCGGCACCGGCAGCGTGAACAGCGCCACGATCGCCGACGGAACGGTCGGGACGGGCGATCTCGCGAGCGACGCCGTGACGAGCGCCAAGATCCTCGACGCCAGCATCGGGAACGCCGACCTCGGCGCCAGCAGCGTGAACAGCGCGACCATCGCGGACGGCACGGTCGGCACCGCCGATCTCGCGAGCGACGCCGTGACGAGCGCCAAGATCCTCGACGGCACGATCGGCACGAACGACCTCGGCACCGGCTCCGTGACCAGCGCCGACATCGCCGACGGCACCGTCGCCAACATCGACCTCGCTCCGGACGCCGTCAAGACGGGCAACATCCTCGACGGCACGATCAGCGGCAGCGACCTGGCGGCGAACGCGATCGGCACCAGTCAGCTCGGCAGCGGCTCGGTGACGAGCGCCGCGATCCTGAACGGCACGATCACCGGCGGCTCGGGCGGCGATATCGCGCCGAACACGATCGACGGCACGAACATCGTGCCCGCCTCGATCAACACCGGCTCGCTCACAAACGACGCCGTGACGAACGCCAAGCTCGGCCCGGACGCGGTCACGAGCTCGAACATCGCAAGCGGCTCGGTGAACACCGGCGACCTCGCCGACGATGCCGTGACGAGCGCCAAGATCCTCGACGGCGAGATCAAGAACGCCGACCTCGCCCCCAACGCGGTCACCGGCGCCAAGGTGCTGAACGGCAGCCTCACGAGCGCCGACATCGCCTCCGACGACGGCGGCGGCAACCCGCTCGTCGGCAGCGTCGCGATCGTGCCGGGGAGCATCTCCACCGCCACCTGCGAGATCCGCACCGCGAGCGTCCCGGGCGTCCAGACGGGCGACCACGTGATCCTCAACGTGCCGACCACCTTCACGAACGGCCTCACCGCAGAGGCCGGCCCCGGCGGGTCCAACCAGATTCAGGTTCGGATCTGCAACATCACCCCCACCGACCCGATCACGGACGCCGGCTCGTACAGCTTCGGCTACCTGGTCATCCACTAGAGGACCATGAACCCCTCCGCAACCGCACACGCACCCTCCCTTCCCTCCCGTCCGCGCCGTTTCCGTCTTGGCCGCCGCACCTTCGCCGCGCTGGCCGTGCTCGCCGCCGTGGCGGTGGCGCTCGGCCTGCTCACCGGCAAGAGCAGCTCTCCCACGCGGGCGCACGCGCGCGCGTCAACCTACGTCGCCGGTGACCGCTCCTTCAGCGTGAACGTCCCCGCCGGCTGGCACGCCACCGCCGTGAGCGCCACCGCCGTCGTGATCGAGCGCGGCGACCATCGCGGCGTGGTGCTCGTCCGCGAGCACGCCGCCCTCAAGGGCACGCTCGCCCAGCTCGTGAAGGGGCTGCCCGCCCAGCTGGGGAAGCGCTTCCCCGACTTCCGCCCGGTCGGCGCCAGCGTGGCGAAGCTCTCCACGGGCCCGGCCGTCGTCTACACGTTCGTGCGCACGAAGGCGCACAAGGTGCAGTCGATCGTGGTCGCTCCCACTGCTCGCCGCAGCTTCACACTCGAGGTCGTGGCTCCGTCGAGCGCGCACGACGCCGCCCGCCAGGCGGGACAGATCGTGCGCTCCCTGAAGTCGCGCTAAAGAACTCGGCGACCCTGCCGAGTACGCAGGGGGAGCGGCATCCCTCTCACGCTCATGATCGATTCCGTAGACAACAACTCGGCTCAGTCAGCGTCCGTCGCCAAGTCGGCGAAGACCGGCTCTAACGGCGGCACCAGCTTCGCCTCCGCGCTCGCGACCGCTCAGACCGCGAGCACCGATTCGTCGTCCTCCAACCAGGGCACGATCACCGGCGACCTGAAGACCGACCTCGTCCCGCCCAAGGGCGAGACCTGGGGTCCGGTCGACGGCCACACCGACTACGCCGACATCCTCTCCGGCCCGCGCGACGGCTTCTTCGTGAGCCTCACCGGCCCGCGCAAGGGCCAGGCGTTCGTGATCGTGCACCAGCACGGCAAGACCCTGCACGTCTACGGCGATGGCAAGAACAAGGTTTCCATCTCGGTGCCCACGGACCCGTCCTCGCTCAAGCCCCCGAAGGGCGAGACGTGGAACGCGGTGCAGCATCACGCGGACTACAAGAAGATCGACGGCGGCAACCGCGCCCACGAGTTCGTGAACCTCTCAGGCAACGAGCGCACCGGCCAGGCCTTCAAGATCGTCCACCACGACGGCAAGACCTTCCACAAGTACGGCGACCACGAGGTTGCCGTCGGCGGTCACCAGAAGCAGCAGACGCAGGACACCACCGGCAACGCCTCTCAGCCGGGCTAGTTGCTGGTTGCTGGTTGCTAGTGCGGTGAAAACGGCGTAACCGGCCGTTCCTGCGACTCTCCGTCCAGCTCCAGATCCACGCGCTCGTTGTAGAAAGCGACGAAGCCGGCGAGCCGCTGGAAGTCCCGTGTCGGGTCCGGGTAGAACCAGGCAAGGTCGTCCTCGTTGCCGAGCGACTTGTAGGACGCGAAGCCCTTGTAGGCGCAGCCGGTGTGGGACTCGCTGTCCGTGAAGAGCTCCTCGCGCACGTCCTCGAGCGGGATGTACCAGCGCGGAGGCAGCCCCGTCTCGAACACCGCGAACGCGCGCGTGGTGTCCGCGAGCAGCTCGCCGTCGAGGCTCACCTTCACGTGGCGCGAGCTCTCCACGACGTCGGTGCGGTGGTACGGGTCGCGGGCGTGGACGATTGCCAGCTCGTCCTCCTCGTACCACTCGTCCATCTGCTTCCAGTAGAAGGCGTAGTAGCCGGCGAGCGGCGGCGCCGTGTCGAGCGGCTCCGGGTAGCTCCACACCGCGTTCTCGGCCAGGCGGTCGCCCACGCGCACCGACCAGTAGGACGCGTCGCCCTTCCACGGGCAGCGCGTGTGGTGGTCGGTGGGCTCGAGCAGGTCCATCCGGATCTCGGCCTCGGGGAAGTAGTAGAGCGGTAGGTGGCCGTGCTCGTGGAGCATCTTGCCGTGGCTGCTGTCCACGATGGTCTCGCCGCCGAACAGCGCCCGGATCCGCCGCGGCTGGTCCTCGAAGTAGATCAGCCCCTTCTGCTGGGGCATTTCGCGATTGAAGCTGCCCGCGGGGTGCTGTCCGAACGGTCCACTGCCGACTGTGAGTGCCATGAGCGGTTCCTTGGGATCGAAATGTGTGCAACTTGGGTAAATAGCGCACGCGGGTAGGGAACGGAATCTCAGGGACGCGCTCGAGCCCGCCCGAGCGCACTAGGAGGAGTACATGGAGGCGAAGTTTTCTCGCGCGCGTGCGCTCGTTTGTGCGCTCGCGTGCGGTGCGCTGTTCATCGGTCTTTCCGCCGGCGCCCAGGCCGCACCGCTGACGCACGGAAGCCTTCTGCACGTGACGAAGCCGCGACTCGGCTTCAACGCGGCCCAGAGCAACAACTGGTTTGGCTACAACCAGGGCACGCTCGAGCAGAACGGCAAGCTGTTCAACTCGATCACCGGCGACTGGACCGTGCCGACGGCCTCGCAGCACAAGGCCGGCGAGGACGAGTCCTCATCCGACTGGATCGGCATCGGCGGCGGCTGCCTGGACGCGGCCTGCACCGCCGGGGACAACACCCTGATCCAGACCGGCACCGAGCAGGACGTGACTGGGGGCACCGCCTCCTACTCCGCCTGGTGGGAGCTGGTCCCGGTGCCGTCGATCTCGATCAGCGGCATCACGGTGCATCCGGGCGACCACATGCACGCGTCGATCGCCGAGGTGGTGAACGACGCGGACCTGTGGACGATCCAGCTTCAGGACGTGACCACGGGCCAGTCGTTCTCCACCACCGTGCCGTATCCGTCGACGCACGCGACGGCCGAGTGGATCGAGGAGACGCCGCTCACGTTCGGCACGAGTGGCGCGGGCCTGGCCGCATTGCCGAACCTGACGAACACGCCGTTCACCTCGGGCACCGTCAATGGTGCGAACGCCGGTCTCAAGGCGTCCGAGGAGATCGACCTGACCGACTCGAGCGGCAACGTGATCGGCACGCCGTCCGCGCCGAACGGGTCGGGCGACGGGTTCACGGCATGTGCTTGGGCAACTAGCTGCTAGTTGCTGGTTGCTAGTTGCTGGTTTGCGGCCGCTCCTTCGGGGGCGGCCGCTTCTTTTAGTGCTGGGTAGAGGGCTATGAAGCGCTCCCGAGCCTCTCTGTAGGGCTCGATCCAGTCGTCGACGGGGTCGATCGTCGCGCGGGTGCGCACGCACGCCTCGACCGCCTCCTCGGCGCTCGCCCATTCGCCGGCGGCCACGCCGCCCAGCAGCGCGGCGCCGTACGCGGCTCCTTCGTCCACGGCCACGCGCTCGAGCGGCAGCTCGAGGACGGAGGCCATGATCTTCATCCAGAGGTCGCTCGCCGCGCCGCCGCCGCTCACGCGCCCGACACTCGGCTGGCCGCCGAGCGACGCCACGAGGTCGAGCGAGTCGCGCATCGCGAAGGCCACGCCCTCGAGCACCGCGCGGGCGAGCGCGCCGCGGTCGTGGCGCACGCTGAGCCCGGCGAAGGCGCCGCGGGCGTCCGCGTCGAAGTGCGGGGTGCGCTCGCCGGTGAGGTAGGGCAGGAACGTGAGGCCCTCGGCGCCGGGAGCCCAGCGCTCGGCCTCCGCGTCGAGCCCGCCGAACTGCACGTCGCCGGTGACGTCGCGCAGCCAGCGCAGCGAACCGGCGGCCGACAGCACCACCCCCATCCCGAACCAGGCGTCCGGCAGCGCGTGGCACGACACCTGCACGCGGCCCTGCGGGTCGGCGGCGTAGGCCGGCAGCGCGCTCAGCACGACTCCCGAGGTGCCGAGGACGACGGACACGGGCCCGCCGGCGCGGTCCACTCCCACGCCGAGCGCGCCCGCGCCCTGATCGCCCGCGCCGGCCGCAACCGGCGTTCCCCCGGACGTCGTCCCCGTCGCCACCCCTGACTCCTTCGCCCGCGGAAGCCAGGCCGCATCAACTTCGAGCGCATCGAGCACGGCGTCGCTCCAGCGCCTCTCCCCGACGTCGAACCAGAGCGTGCCGGACGCGTCCGTGACGTCCGTGGCGTGCTCGCCGCACAGCCGCAGCCGCACGTAGTCCTTCGGCAGCAGCACGTGCGCGACGCGCGCGTACAGCTCCGGCTCGTGGTGCGCCATCCAGAGCAGCTTGGGCGCCGTGAAGCCGGTCACCGCGCGGTTGCCGGTCGCGCGCACCACGCCCTCCAGACCGCCGAGGCGTTCCTCGATCTCGGCGGTCTCGACGGCGGTGCGCTGGTCGTTCCAGAGGAGTGCGGGGCGCAGCACGGCATCCGAGGAATCGAGTGCGACGAGGCCGTGCATCTGCCCGCTCAGGCCGATGCCGCCGAGCCCCCCGGACCCGGCCGCCGCGCTCAGCTCGGCGAGCACCTGCTCGGACGCCTGCCACCACAGCTCGGGGTCCTGCTCTGCCCAGCCTGGGCGCGGCGTGTCGAACGGGTAGCCCTGCTCGGCGCTCGCCACCACGCGGCCGTCGCCGGTGTCGAGGGCGAGCCCCTTTACCGACGTGGTGCCGACGTCGAGTCCGGCGACGATCACCGCGCCGCGCCGAGCGCCTCGTACACGAGCTCGTACGCGCGCACCGCGTCCTTGCGCTGCTGGGCCTCGCGCAGCCCGGCCTCGTCGATGCGCGCGGCGGTCTCGTCGATGAAGCGCCACTGCATCACGGAGCGCTTCACGGCCGCCACCTGGTCCTCCGTGTACGGATAGAGGTCGAAGCCGAGCCGGCGCTCGTCACCGTTCTGCCCATAGCCCGCACGGCGCAGCTCGAGGGCGAGCTCGAGCGTCTCCATGAACGCCGTCGCGCCGACCATGTTGTCGTCGTCGAACGTGCCCCAGCCCGAGTTGGCGTGCTGGTGGCCGAGCAGTCCCTCGCTCTGCAGGAGCGCGGCGTACTCGCCGAGGTTCTCGTCGTTCATCAGCAGGTGCTGCCAGTCCATGTTCACCTTCACGTTGTCGAGCCCGTTGCGCCGCAACGTGTGAATCACGTGAAGGCACATGCCGATGTTGCGCATGAAGATCTTCATCGCGGGCTCCGAGTTCTTGTGCTCGAGGAAGAACTTGACGCCCTTCTCGCGGCAGCGCTCGGCCGTGGCGGCCATGCCGTCGAGAAAGCGGGCCCACGACTCGCCGTAGGGAGTCTGGAACGGGTAGTTGTAGCCCTCGATGCCCGGCCAGCAGATCAGGTGGGCGCCCACGGAGGCGGCGAAGTCAACGGCGCGCATCGTGATGTCGAGCGCCTCACGCCGGACGCCGTCGTCCGGGGAAGACATGCCGCCCTTGCCGAAGCGCGGGTCGAGGTGGAGGCCCGTGGCCATGCAGTAGATGTCGTGCTCGCCGAGCGCCTGGCGCACCTCGTCGAGGTTGTCCTCGCTCAGCTCATGC
>DASXCV010000205.1:0-2941 GCA_036491015.1 Thermoleophilaceae bacterium
GTCGCGTTCGCGCGCAAGGTGATCGAGGCGATTCCCGACGGGCGCGGGGTTCACATGATCGACGGCAAGATGCAGGACGACGCGACGTGGAAGCAGTGCAAGGTGATGGTCAACCTCGCGGAGATGCTCGCCAAGAAGGACCCCGAGCTGGCTGAGGCCTACGGGATGGTGACCGCATGAGACTGTTCGAATACGAGTCGCGGCGGGTGCTCGAGCGCGAGCGCGTTCCTGTTGCTCCCGGTGGGTTTGCCACCACTGCCGACGAGGCGGCCGAGATTGCCGCTCAGGTCGGTGGGCCGGTGGTGATCAAGTCGCAGGTGCTGACAGGCGGCCGGATGAAGGCCGGCGGCGTGAAGTTCGCCGACACGCCCGAGGAGGCGCGCGAGCACGCGGCCGCGATCCTCGAGCTGGAGATCAACGGGCACATGCCGCGCGGCGTCCTGGTGGGCGCCAAGGCCGAGATCGCCAAGGAGTACTACGCGGGCGTGATCTACGACGGCGTCCGCAAGCTGCCCACGTTCGTGTTCTCGGACATGGGCGGGATCGACATCGAGGAGGTGGCCGAGCAGCACCCGGACCACATCGGGCGCGGCCACTTCTCCACGCTCCTCCCCCACATGGACTTCCGCGCGAAGGACGCGATCGCCTCCGTGGGCGTGACCGGCTCCGAGCTGAACAAGCTCACGCCGATCCTCTCGAAGCTCGCCCAGCTGTTCGTGAAATACGGGCTCACGCTGGCCGAGATCAACCCGCTGGCGCAGCTCGAGGACGGCACGTTCGTGGCGGTCGACGCCCACATGGACATGGAGAACGAGGCGCGGCCGCGGCAGAAGGAGCTCTTGAAGGAGCTCGGGATCGCCGACGAGGAGACGCGCGAGGCGCGCGAGCCCACCCCGTTCGAGATCGAGGGCGAGAAGATCGACTCGGTCGACCACCGCGGCGTGGCCGGCAACGTGACCGAGTTCGACGGCAACCTCGGCCTGGTGATCGGCGCGGGCGGCGGCTCGCTGACGCTGTTCGACGCGGTGCAGAAGAACGGCGGCAAGCCCGCCAACTACTGCGAGATCGGCGGCAACCCGAGCGTGTCCAAGGCCTGCAACCTCACGAAGCTCGTGCTGTCCAAGCCGGGCGTGGACAAGATCGCGGTGATGATGTCGATCGTCTCCAACACCCGGGTGGACATCGTGGCCCGCGGCGTGATCAAGGCGTGCGTCGAGCTGGGCTTTGAGCCGGCGGAGAAGATCGCGATCTTCCGGATCCCCGGCGCCTGGGAGGACGAGGGCTTCAAGATCCTCGAGAAGTACGGCGTCGAATATTGCGACCGCAGCGTGTCGCTGCACGAGGCCGCGCGCCGCGCGGTGGAGAAGGTTGGGGTGGCGGCATGAGCCAGCACTTGATCGACGAAAGCACCACGTTCATCGTCCAGGGCATCACCGGCCGCGAGGCCGTGAACCTCACCCGCGAGTGCCTCGACTACGGCTCGAAGATCGTCGGCGGCGTGACCCCCGGCCGGCGCGGCCGCGAGGTGCACGGCGTGCCGGTGTACGACTCGGTCGCGCAGCTCGTGGAGGCCGAGGGCGGCAAGGCGCCCGACGGCTCGGTGGTGACCGTTCCGCCCGCCTTCACGCGCGACGCCGTGTTCGAGGCGATCGAGGCCGGCATCAAGCTGGTCGTGATCGTCACCGAGCGCATCCCGCGCTACGACGTGGCGCAGATGGTCGAGCTGGCCAACCTGCGCGGCGCGCGCATCATCGGCCCCAACTGCCTCGGCATCATCCGCCCGGGCGTGGCCAAGATGGGCGGCATCGGCGGTCCCGCGAAGGACGCGGCCAAGTCGTACCAGCCCGGATCCGTCGGCGTGATGTCGCGGTCCGGCGGCATGACCACGGAGATCTCCTCCACGCTGACGGCCGCCGGCCTCGGCGTGTCCACCGCGATCTCGATCGGCGGCGACGCGATCATCGGCTCGACCTACGCGGAGCTGATGCCACTGTTCGAGGCCGACGAGCAGACCGAGGCGATCGTGATCTACACGGAGCCCGGCGGCCGCATGGAGGCCGAGCTCGCGCGCTACGTGACCGAATCGGGCTCCCGGCTACCGATCGTGGCGTTTATGGCCGGCCGCTTCATGGACGAGATGCCGGGCATGAGCTTCGGCCATGCCGGCACGATCGTGGAGGGCAAGGCCGACACCGCCACGGAGAAGATCGCCCGGCTCGCGGAGGCGGGCATCACGGTGGCCGAGGACATCGCCGACATCCCGGACCTCGTCAAGCAGAAGCTCGGCAAGGAGGTGGCAGCGTGATCTCCGGCTTGTTCATCGACGTCGAGGTCGACGACCAGATCCGCGACCAGGCCGACATCGCGCAGAAGCTCGAGGACGCCTGCCCCGTGGACATCTTCAAGAACGCCGACGGGCACGTGGAGATCGTCGAGAACAACCTCGACGAGTGCGTGCTCTGCGAGCTCTGCATCAACGCCGCGCCCAAGGGCACGGTGACGGTGAAGAAGCTCTACGACGAGACCGTCCTCCAGAGCTGATCGTGAATCCGGAGATCACCGCCGAGGCGATCGCCGAGATTCAGAAGGGAACGCTGCCCGACGACCTCGGCGTCGAGCCGCTCGAGGTGAGCGACGGCCTCGCGCGCGGGCGGCTCGTGGTGGAGGCGCGCCACCTGCATCCGTTCGGGTTCGCGCACGGCGGAACCTGGGTCACGCTCGCGGACACCGTGGCGGCGTGGGCCACGATGCGCCACCTGCCGCCGAACACCGGCTTCTCCACCGTCGAGCTGAAGACCAACGTGTTCGCCGGCGCGCAGGTGGGCGACGAGCTGATCGCCACCGCCACCCCGCTCCACACCGGGCGCCGCACGCAGGTGTGGGAGGTGCGCATCCACCGCGGCGAGCGCCACATGGCGCACTTCGTCTGCACGCAGATGGT
>DASXCV010000206.1:0-10587 GCA_036491015.1 Thermoleophilaceae bacterium
GGCGAGGGCGTGCAGCAGGCGCTCCTGAAGATCCTCGAGGGCACGGTGGCGTCGGTGCCGCCGCAGGGCGGGCGCAAGCACCCGCACCAGGAGTTCCTCACGATCGACACCACGAACATCCTGTTCATCTGCGGCGGCGCGTTCGCCAACCTCGACAGGGTGATCGAGCGGCGCATCGGCCACAAGGGCGTCGGCTTCGGCGCCGAGGTGCGCACCAAGTCGAACAAGGACACCGGCGAGCTGTTCGAGCAGGTGCTGCCCGAGGACCTCGTGGAGTACGGGCTGATCCCGGAGTTCATCGGCCGCCTGCCGGTGATCTCGGTGATCCACCAGTTGTCCCGCGACGACCTCGTGCTCATCCTCAACGAGCCGCGCAACGCGCTCGTCAAGCAGTTCCAGCGCTTCTTCCAGTTCGACGGGATCGAGCTGGTGTTCGCCGAGGACTCGCTGATGTCGATCGCCGACAAGGCGCTCGCGCGCGAGACCGGCGCGCGCGGCCTCAGATCGATCCTCGAGGAGACGCTGCTCGACGTGCAGTTCGAGCTGCCCTCCCGGCGCGACGTGAAGAAGTGCGTGGTGACCAAGGAGACGATCGAGAAGGGCCTCAAGCCCACGCTCGTCACCGAGGCGGCGAAGGACACCGAGCCGCCCGCCCAGGCCGAATCGGCCTAGCCGCAGCACATTCTGAGACGCCGTTAACGCTCCGCTTATGGCCCGTTAACCGAGGCGAGGCAAGCTCGCGTTGGGATGACGCTCGCGTTGCAAAGCACTCGGCCGCCCGGTGAGGGGGCTTTCGCTCGGGCGGCCGGGTCGGGCCGCTGCCTGGCGCGCGGCGCGAGCGTTCATCCCGTAGTCACCTTCGCGCCGACTCTTCCCTTAGAGAACGCTTCTCAACTGTCAAGTTAACTGCGCGCGGGGCCGATGCGGACCGCATGTGGCGCGCAATCGCTCGCCGATCGACCCCCTGCGTGCTGTCCGGCGCCGCGGCACTGTGTGTGAGCGCAATCGCGCTCACCGGTTGCGGCGTGACCGGCTCGGCCGGCGCGCAGCCGGCTGCCCGTTCGGTGAAGGTGGTCGAGCGCGACTTCCGCATCACCGCGCCCGCAGAGGTCGCGGCGGGTGCCGTGCGGATCTCGATTCGCAACGACGGGCCGGACGAGCATGAGCTGCTCGTAGTCCGCGAGGGCTCGCGGCCGCTGCCGTTGCGCCGCGACGGCCTCACGGTCGACGAGGACGCCGTCGCGAAGTCCAAGGCCGGGTCGGTCGAACCCGGCGCGCCGGGGAGCGTTCGTCAGCTCACCGTGAACCTGAGGCCCGGCCGCTACGTGCTCTTCTGCAACATGTCGGGCCACTTCATGGGCGGCATGCACACCGAGCTGCTGGTGAGGTAGCCGTGAACGCTGGACCCGCATTCCGACCCTTCCACGCGCGCGGGCGCCGCATGATCCTGGCGATCCTCGTCACGTTCGCCGCGGTGTCGGTCGGCAGCTTCGTGCTGTCGATCCACGCGACCGCCCGCTCGCAGCATCGCGCCGCCGTGCTCGAGGTGGCCGCCAGGCAGCGCACGCTCGCCGAGCGCTACGTGAACGAGGTGCTGCTCGTGCGCTCGGGCGCTCAGGCGGATCCCGCCACCACCGCGTCGATCCTCGAGCAGAGCGCGGCCGTGCTGCTCGCGGGCGGCGAGGCGCCGGAGGTGCAGGGCGACGACGACGAGACCGACCTGTCGCCGGCTACGGACGCCGTGGTGCGGGCGCAGCTGTTCCAGCAGCAGCGGCTCGTGCATGACCTCGCGGCCACAGGTTCGGCGCTGCTCGCCGGGCGCCCCGTGTCGAGCGTCAAGCTCACCGCGAACGAGCACCCGAAGACGGCGGATCCGGTGCAGCGGCTGCGCGTGCTCGCGGCGCTCACGGCCAACGTCGCGCTCAACGCCGCCCGCACGATCGCGACGACGAGCGACCACAACATCAACCACCTGATCAAGCTGCAGGTGACGATCGGGGTGCTCGGCCTGCTGATGTCGCTCCTGCTCGCGTGGGCTCTGATCGCGGCCACGCGCCGGCAGACCGCGCACTTCCGCAGCCTGGTCACCTCCTCGACGGATCTCGTGATGGTCTTCCGCGACGGGCGCTGCACCTACGTGAGCCAGTCCGTGGTGAAGGCGCTCGGACGCCCGGAGAGCGAGCTGATCGCGGACGGCCTCAACGGCCTCATGCATCCGGACGACCGCGCGCTGGCGGCGGCGATGCAGACCACCGGCGAGCCGTCCGAGCTGGTGCTGCGCGTGCTCAACCGCTTCGACGAATGGCGCCATCTCGACGCCCACGTGACCGATCTGCGCGCCGACCGCCACGTGCGCGGCATCGTGCTCAACGCGAGGGACGTGAGCGAGCGCGTGCGGCTCGAGCAGGAGCTGACCAAGCAGGCGTTCCACGACGGCCTCACCGGCCTCGCCAACCGCGCGCTCTTCCGTGACCGCCTCGACCAGGCGCTCGCCCGCTCGGTGCGCTCGCAGGAGACGTTCTCCGTGCTGCTCGTGGACCTCGACGGCTTCAAGCAGGTGAACGACACGCTCGGCCACGACACGGGCGACCGGATGCTGCAGGGCGTGGCGCGCCGCTTCGACGAGGTGGTGCGACCCGCCGACACGCTGGCGCGGCTCGGCGGCGACGAGTTCGCGCTGCTGCTCGACGGCGCGAGCCAGGCGCAGGCGGAGGCGGTGGCCCGCCGTCTGATCGAGTCCGTGGCCCAGCCGATGCAGCTGGGCGAGCGCGACCTGTCCGTGAACGCGAGCGTGGGCGTAGTGGTGCACGCCGGCGGGCACGGCGAGAGCGACGAGCTGATCCGGCACGCGGACATCGCGATGTACGCCGCCAAGGACGCCGGCGGCTCCACCCACAGGCTCTTCCAGCAGGCGATGGCGCAGGAGTTCGGCGAGCTGCTCGAGCTCGAGCACGAGCTGCGCGATGGGATCGAGCGCGGCGAGCTGACGCTGCACTACCAGCCCGAGATCGACCTGAACACGCGGCGCATCGTCGGCGTGGAGGCGCTCGTGCGCTGGAACTCGCCGCGGCGCGGGATCGTGTCCCCGGGCGACTTCATCCCGGTGGCCGAGGCCACTGGGCTGATCATGCCGCTGGGCGAGCACGTGCTCCGGGAGGCGTGCCGCCAGACGGCCGAGTGGCGCCGCGACGGGCTGGCGCCCGACTCGTTCGTGACCTGGGTGAACCTGTCCGGCCGCCAGCTCTCGGCCGGCGGCGTGAGCGACGTGGTGCGGAACGCGCTCGACCAGGCCGGGCTGCCCGCGTGCCACCTGGGCCTCGAGGTCACCGAGACGGCGATCGTCCCCGACGGCTCCACCGGCGAGCGCGCCCGCGCCGAGCTGCAGGAGCTCCACGAGCAGGGCGTGCACATCGCGATCGACGACTTCGGCACCGGCTTCTCCTCGCTCGGCCAGCTGCGGCGCTTCCCGATCGACGTGATCAAGGTCGACCGCTCCTTCGTGCAGGGCATCGAGCACGACGCGCGCGACGCCGCGATCACCGCCAACCTCGTGACCCTCGCGCACGCGCTCGGCCTCGTGGCGATCGCTGAGGGAATCGAGTCGGGCGGCCAGCTTGCATCGGTGCGCGAACTGGGCTGCGATCTCGCCCAGGGCTTCCTGTTCGCCCGGCCGGTGCCCGCCGCCGAGCTCGGCCAGGTGCTTGCCGACGGCGACTTCTCGGCGCTGATCGACGGGCCGCCCGCCGTCGCCTAGCCGCAGCAATCCCACCTAGCTGCCCCTATAGGGCACCAAGCTGGGATCGCTCGGCTGAGCCAGCGCCAGTTGCCCTTATTGCTGCAGTAACGCCGGAGCGCCGCGCCTACTGGATCAGGACCGGCGTGCCCACCGGCATCAGCCGGCCGAGCCGCAGGATCGCGCGGTTGCGCAGCCGGACGCAGCCGTGCGAGGGCCGGCCCGGCACAGCCTGGGGCTCGTTCGTGCCGTGGATGCCCACCACCCCGCCGCCCGGCCAGTCGGTGAGCTTGGGGGCGTAAGCGCTCGTGCCGAACGCGAGCGGCCCGTAGGCGCCGCCGCTGCCCGAGATCCGCAGTCGCTCGCGGATGTAGAAGTGCCCAGCCGGGGTGGAGAGTCCGCGCATGCCCACGCCCACGGGCGCGCGGAAGATCGCGCGGCCGTCCCTGTAGAGGGTGGCGCGCAGCCTGGCGCGCTGCACCACGAGCTCGGTGTGCACGGTGTGAAGCGCGCCGAGCGCGCTCCGCTGCACCCAGCCGGTGCGGCCGTTGGGGCGCATCGGCACGCGGATCTGCACCCACACGGCGCCGCTCGCGTCGGCCTGCTGCTTGAGCGCCTCGTACACCTCGGGGAAGCCGTCCTCGGTGCGCGGGTGCAGGCGCGCGATCGTGCGGGCGCGTGCTGAGGGCGAGACGCGGACGGGCGCGCGGCCGGCCGGATGCGCCCATTGGGTCACGCTCGTCTCGTTCGAGAGCATCACGCCGCTGCCCGCGCTCGCGGGCACCGCGAGTGCAAGGAGGCAAGCCGGGACCGTGGCGAGCAAGCGCTTCCGTGCCATCTACGGCGCGGATTATGCAGTCGGCGCCGGATTTCCTGCCACGCGGGCCACCGCGTCCACCACCGCCTGCGGGTGGCTGACCGGCAACACGTGGCCGGCGCCGGGCACGTTGACGATCGCCATCGGCGGCAGCGCCTTCGAGATCCGCTGCGCGGCGCGCCCGTACTCCGGCAGCGTGATCCCGCCGATCAGGCACACCACCGGAAGCTCGATCCGCCCGACGTCGTCGAGCTTCACGTGCTCGCCGGTGCCGGAGTCGAGCTCGCGCATGATCGCCGTCGAGTTGGCCACGAGCGCCGCCCGCTCCGCGGGCGGAGTCAAGTCGTAGCCGTTCTCTCCATCGCTGGTGGTCGTGGCCCAGCGCATGAAGCGCTCGGCCGCGTGCTCGTCGCCGCGGACGCGCCGCGACACCTGGGCGCCGATCAGATTGCGCAGCATGGTCGCGCTCGGGTGCTTCTTGAAGTGGAGCGGCGGCTCGATCAGCACGAGGCCGCACATCAGCTCGGGACGCTTCACCGCCAGGTCGAGCGAGATCACGCCGCCCATGCTGTGACCGACCACGAGCGCGGGCGCCACATCCAGCGCCTCGAGCAGCGCGGCGGCGTCGCTCGTGTGACGCGCCAGGTCCTTGATCGGCGGGTGGCCCGAGGCGCCGAAGCCGCGGCGGTCATAGGAGATCGCCCGGTAACCCGCCGCGGCGAGCTGCGTGGGCAGCGGCTCCCAGACGCTGCCGCCGGTGCCGTGGACGAGCAGGACCGCCGGCCCCTCCCCGCGCTCCTCGTAGACCAGCTCGACGCCGTCGATGTCGGCACTCGGCACGGCGAAACCCTTTCATACACTTCGCCCGGTGCCCGGCGACGACCGTCTAGAGCAGCTCAGGCAGCGCACCCGCTACGCGCCCGCGGACGTCGAGTCCGGCGTGTTCGGCCGCTGGGAGGACGCGCGCATCTTCCACCCGGAGCCAGAGGGAGACGCGAGCGAGAACTTCTCGATCGCGATCCCGCCGCCCAACGTCACCGGCGTCCTTCACATGGGCCACGCGCTGAACGGCTCGATCCAGGACGTGGTGATCCGCCTGAAGCGCATGCAGGGGCGGCGCTCCAAGTGGATCTTCGGCACCGACCACGCCGGAATCGCCACGCAGGTGCAGGTGGAGAAGCAGCTCGCCACCGAGGGCTCGAGCCGCCAGGAGATCGGCCGCGAGGCATTCGTCGGGCGCGTGTGGGAGTGGCGCGAGCGCTTCGGAAGCACGATCGTCGAGCAGTTCAAGCGGCTCGGCGCGTCCGCGGACTACGAGGACGAGCGCTTCACGATGGACGACGAGTACGTGCGCGCGGTCATGCACGTGTTCGTCCGGCTCTACGAGAAGGGCCTGATCTACCGCGACAACTACATGGTCAACTGGGATCCCGGCCTCGGCTCGGCGATCTCGGACCTCGAGGTGGAGCAGCGCAACGTCGAGGACGTGCTCTATTCGATCGACTACCCGCTCGAGTCGGGCTCCGGCTCGATCACGATCGCGACCGTGCGGCCCGAGACGATGCTGGCCGACACCGCGATCGCGGTCAACCCGGACGACGAGCGCTACACGCGCCTGATCGGCGAGACGGCGATCCTGCCGCTCGTGGGCCGGCGGCTCACGATCATCCCCGACGACTACGTCGACCCCGACTTCGGCACCGGTGCGCTGAAGATCACGCCCGGGCACGACCCGAACGACTTCGAGATCGGCCGCAAGCATGGGCTCGAGGTGGTGTCCGCGATCGGCGAGGACGGCCGGATGACCGCGGACGCCGGCGAGCAGTTCGCCGGCATGGAGGTGGAGGCCGCGCGCCAGGCGGTGGTGGCCGCGCTCGACGAGCAGGGCCTCATCTCCGCCCGCCGGCCCTACCAGCACGACGTGCCCTACTCGCACCGCAGCGGACGCCGCATCGAGCCGCTGATCTCGCTGCAGTGGTTCTGCGACATGGACAAGCTGGCCGAGCCCGCGATCGCCGCGGCCAAGGACGGACGCCTGCGCTTCCACCCGGAGAAGCCGTGGACGAAGGTCTACCTCGACTGGCTCGAGAACATCCGCCCCTGGTGCGTGTCGCGCCAGCTCTGGTGGGGACACCAGCTGCCGGTCTGGTACTGCGACGACGAGGCGCACACCTACGTGGGCGAAAAGGCGCCGGACAAGTGCCCCGAGTGCGGCGGCCCGGTCACGCGCGCGCCCGACGTGCTCGACACCTGGTTCTCATCAGCGCTGTGGCCGTTCGCCACGCTCGGCTGGCCGAAGGAGACGCCGCAGCTCGCGGCGTTCTATCCCACCGACGTGCTCGTGACGGCGCGCGACATCATCTTCCTCTGGGTGGCGCGCATGGTGATGATGGGCGTGGAGTTCACCGGCGAGCTGCCGTTCACCGACGTCCCGATCACCTCGGTGATCCAGGCGCCGGACGGGCGGCGCATGTCCAAGTCGCTCGGCACAGGCATCGACCCGCTCGACGAGATCGACGAGCACGGCGCCGACGCCGTGCGCTTCGGCCTGCTCGCCATGTCCTCCACACAGGACGTGCGCTACTCGGAGAAGCGGGTGAAGCAGGGGAGCGATCTGGCGAACAAGCTCTGGAACGCGTCGCGCTTCGTGATCCTGAACGTGGACGAGGTGGCCGCGGAGCCGCGCCCCGAGACCGTCGAGGACCGCTGGATCCTCTCGCGGCTCGAGCGGGCCACGGACGACATCACCGCGCTGCTCGAGAGCTTCCAGTTCTCGCGCGCGGCACTCGCGCTGTACGACGTGCTCTGGGGCGAGGTGTGCGACTGGTACATCGAGCTCGTCAAGCCGCGCCTCTACGACAAGGAGGCGGACCGCTCGGCGCTGTCGGCCAACTTGCTGCACGTGCTCGAGCGCGTGCTCACGCTGCTCCACCCCCTGATGCCGTTCGTCACCGAGGAGATCTGGTCGTTCCTGCCGGGCGAGCGCGGCCTCCTGGCGGCGTCCGGCTGGCCGGAGAGCAACTCCGCCGCGATCGACCCGGACGCCGAGCGCGTGGTGGGCGACCTGATCGAGGCAGTGACCGCCGTGCGCCGCTGGCGCGACGAGGTGCGCGTGCCCGCGGCCAAGCGGGTGCGCGCGCGGATCGCCGCCGATGGCTATGAGAAGACCGCCGCCCACCTCGCCCAGCTCGCTCGGCTCGAGTTGCTCGAGGGCGAGGTGAACGGCGACGTGGAGACCTCGGTGGCGATCCCCGGCGGCGCCGTGCAGATCTACGGGGCCGAGGACATCGACGCCGGCGAGGCGGAGAAGCGCCGCCAGGAGAAGCGCGAGCAGCTGAAGGGCGAGATCAAGCGCGCCAAGGGCAAGCTCGCGAACGAGCAGTTCGTGAGCAAGGCGCCGCCCGAGGTTGTTCAGGCGGAACGCGACAAGCTGGCGCGCTTCCAGGCCGAGCTCGAGGAGCTGGGCGAATGAACCTCCGCCAGGCCGAGGAGTACCTGCTCGACCTCGAGCTGTTCGGCATGCGCTTCGGGCTCGACCGCATGCACAAGCTGATGACCGCGCTGGGCATGCCGCAGCGGCGCTTCGCCTCGATCCACGTGGTGGGCACGAACGGCAAGTCCTCCACCGTGCGCTTCATCGCCGGCATCCTCGAGCGCCACGGGATCAGCACGGGCAGCTACACCTCGCCCCACCTCGCCTCCTTCACCGAGCGCGTGGAGATCGGCGAGCAGCCGGTGTCCGGCGCCGACTCCGCCGCGGCCGTCGCGCGCGCCGCGCACGCGGCGGAGCTCGTGAACCGCACCCAGGACGAGGGTGACACCGTGACGCAGTTCGAGGCGCTCACCGCAGCCGCGTACCACGAGCTCGCGCGCCGCGGGGTGGAGGTGGCGGTGATCGAGGCGGGCCTCGGCGGCCGCTACGACGCCACCAACGTGATCCCGTCGAGGGTGCAGGTGCTCACGGGCGTCGGCCTCGAGCACACGCGCTGGCTCGGCCCCGCGATCGCCGACATCGCGGAGGAGAAGCTCGCCGTGGTCCGTGACCATGCCGTGCTCGTGAGCGGCAACCTCCATCCGGATGCAGAGGCGGTGGCCGACAGGGTGGCCGCGGAGCGACACGCCCGTCGCGTGCACGCCGCCGCGACGTCCGAATACGAGCTGGCCGCGCACGGCGCCTTCCAGCGGGCGAACTTCGCACTGGCGCGCGCCGCCGCCGAGGCCTTCCTCGGCGAGCTGGACGAGGACGCCGTCCGCCACGCGGGGGCGGAGGTGCAGGTGCCGGGCCGCATGCAGGTGGTGAGCCACGACCCGCTGACGATCATCGACGGCGCCCACAACCCGGCGGGCGCCGCCGCCGTGGCGGAGGCGCTGCCCGAGCTGATCGGCGACCGCCCCGTGGTGGGCGTGGTCGGCGTGCTCGACGACAAGGACGCCGCCGGGATGCTGCGCGCGCTCCTGCCGCGCTTCGAGCGGGTGGTGTTCACCCATTCGAGCAATCCGCGCTCGCTGTCGCCCGGCACGCTCGAGAGCCTCGCCTCGAAGCTCGGCGGCCCGCCGGCCGAGACGGTGGCCGATCCGCGCCGGGCGCTCACGCGGGCCCAGGAGCTGGCAGGATCCCGGGGAGCGGTGCTCGTGACGGGCTCGATCTACCTGATCGCCGACATCGTGCGCGCCGAGAGCGCCGCGCGCGCATCCACGCTATGAACGATCGCGAGTTTCCCAGCCTGCTCGCGATGATCGGCATCGTCGCCGTGGTGGTGGCGATAGTGATCCTCGTGTTCTTCGGGATCGGCTATCTCATTGGCCGTTTGGTGCTCTAAGTAGACTTCTGCCGGGCTGCGGGACGTTCGCCAGATCCCTTTCACCGTCCCGAGAATTACCCCAGCCCGAGTACACTGGGGCCACACAATGGGCCTCTTCGCCATCTTTGGCATTCACAACGACGCGCTCAATCGTGTCGTCAGCCTGCTGATCCTCTTCCTGGTGGTCATCTGGCTGGCCCTGATCTACTGGACGTTCTCGGACGCCCGGCGCCGGATCGGGGACCCGATGCTCGTGGGCTGCGCGACGCTGTGCTCGGTGTTCCCTTACCTCGGCACGATCGTCTACATGATCGTGCGCCCGCCGGAGTACCTCGAGGACGCGCGTGAGCGCGAGCTCGAGATCGCGGCGGCCGAGGCGAGACTCGCCGACCTCGAGCAGGGTTGCCCCTA
Organism: Thermoleophilaceae bacterium; assembly: GCA_036491015.1. Taxonomy (GTDB): domain Bacteria; phylum Actinomycetota; class Thermoleophilia; order Solirubrobacterales; family Thermoleophilaceae; genus JAICJR01. The sequence continues at coordinate 9,764 of DASXCV010000206.1, forward strand.
TTGCGGCTTCCACGTGGAGAAGAACTTCCTCCGCTGTCCGAGCTGCCTACGGCGGCTCAAGGAGCCGTGCCAGACGTGTGGCAAGCCGCTCGATCCGCTGTGGAAGATCTGCCCGTACTGCGAATCGGAGATCGCCAGCGCGCCCACCACGGCCGCGGTGGCCCCGGAGCAGCCGACACGTCGCAGGCGGCGCTCCTCCGCAGCATCCACTCTGGCCGAATCGCCGCCTCCGACGCGGCGCCAGTCGCCCCGCGGCGACGGTGGCCCAGCCGCCGCCCCGCCCGGCGCCTGATTTCCCCAGATCCTGAAAGGAGCCTCCTTGGAGAGGACACTGATCCTGGTCAAGCCCGATGCATTCGCCCGCGGTCTCACCGGCGAGGTGATCGCCCGCTTCGAGCGCAAGGGCCTGCGCATCGCCGCGCTCAAGCACACGCAGGTGGAGCGCTCGCTGGCCGAGCAGCACTACGCCGAGCACAGCGAGAAGCCGTTCTTCGGCGAGCTCGTGGACTTCATCACCGGCGGCCCGCTCGTGGCCATGGTGCTCGAGGGGCATGAGGCGATCAGGGCTGCGCGCCAGGTGATCGGCGCCACCGATCCGCTCGAGGCCGCGCCCGGCTCGATCCGCGGCGACTACGCGCTCGAGGTCCAGACCAACCTGGTCCACGGCTCCGACGGGCCCGACTCCTCCGCCCGCGAGATCGGCCTGTTCTTCCCCGATCTGTCCTAGGGACCTGACGTGCTCACGCTCGCCTCGGCGTCGCCGCAGCGGCGGGCGATACTCGCCCAGCTCGGCGTGGAGTTCGAGGTGGTCGTGCCCGATGTCG
>DASXCV010000207.1:0-10441 GCA_036491015.1 Thermoleophilaceae bacterium
GGGATGAACTCGCCCGGCGGCACGAGGCCGCGCTGCGGGTCCTCCCAGCGCACGAGCGCCTCGACGCCGACGATGTGGTCGTGCAGGCCGTGGCCGTTGCCGCTGTAGCCCTGCTCGAGCGCCGAGCGCAGGTTCACGAGCGGCTGGTAGTGGAGCACGAACTCGCCACGGTCGATCGCGCGGCGCAGGCGCGTGACGAGGCCGAGCCGCTCCTTCCGCCGCCCCGACTCGCCGGTGAACACGCCCCACGCGCCCTTACCGCCGCGCCGGACCTCCTGCAGCGCCGCGGCCGCGTGGTCGATCAGGTCGCCCGAGTAGCCGGCGTCCGAGGGGAATGCGCTGATGCCGATCGTCGCCCCCACGAACGATTCCGCCTCCTGGATCGTGAACGGCTCCTCGAAGGCTTCGAACACCTGCTTCGCAACCGCCCGCGCGGTGACCTCCGCGGCGGACTCCGCGATGTCGCCCCCGTTGCCGTTAGCGGCCTCAGGCGACTCGATGTCCGGCAGGAGCAGCAGGAACTCATCCGAGCCGTGCCGTGCCACCAGGTCCATCGTGCGCGCCACCCCGCGCAGCCGCGACGCCGCCTGGCGCAGCAGCTCGTCGCCCGCCGAGCGCCCCAGGCTCTCGTTCACCATGTGGAAGCGGTCGAGGTCGACGAACAGCACCGCCACCGACTTGCCGCTGCGCCGCGCCCGCGTGAGCGCCAGCTCGAGGTGCTCCTCGAACAGGCGGCGGTTGGGCAGCCCGGTGATGCTGTCGTAGCTCGACAGGTAGGCGATCTGCTCCTCCGCCCGTTTGCGGTCGCTGATGTCGCGTGCGAGGGCGAGGAACAGCAGCTCGGCGCCGCCCGCGTCGAGCAGCCCCACGCGCACCTCGACCGGGAAGGTGGTGCCGTCGCTGCGGCGGTAGACGGTCTCGATCGTCACCGGCCGGCCGCGGGCCGAGCCCGAGCACATGTCGTCGAGCGCCTCCTGGCTGAGGGCGGCGTCGACCTCGCGCAGGCGCATGCTGAGCAGCTCCTCGCGGGGGTAGCCGAGCGAGGTGACCGCGCCCTGGTTCACGTCCATGAAGCGGCCCTCGGAGTCGAACACGAAGAAGCTGTCGGCCGCCTGCTCCACGAGCCGCCGGAAGCGGCGCTCGCTTTCCGCGATCGCCCGCTCGGCCCTCTTGCGCGCCGTGATGTCGGAGGCCACGCCCACGAAGCCGGTCAACTCGCCGTCGTCGCCGTGAAGCGGCACGTCGCGCGTGTAACCCGCGAACACGGTGCCGTCCTTGTGGCGCGCCTGGAACTCGCCCTCGAACGGTCCGCCGGACCGCAGCGCCTCGGCCTGCCGCTCGAGGAAGCCGGCGTCGTCCACCACGCCGAGCTCGCGGATGTCGCGCCCCAGGGCCTCGGCGCGCGCGTAGCCGAACAACTCCTCGGCAAAGCGGTTCCAGTGGGTGACGGTGCCCTTCAGGTCGGTGGCCACCACGGCCACGTCCACCTCGTCGAGCAGCAGGGAGTGGAAATGGGCCTGGCGCTCGGACAGCGCGCGGCGCGTGATGTCGAGCATTACGCCGCGCAGGTGCGTGCCGTCGGGCCCGGAGCTGCGGCGGACCGTGTCCCGGACCCACACCACGCGGCCGTCGGCCGCGACCGCGCGGTACTCGAGGTCGCCGTCAGCGCCGCTGAGCGCCAGCTGGCGGCAGCCGGCGAGCGCCCGCTCGCGGTCGGCCGGGTGCACGTGATCGCCCCAGCTCCCCCCGCCGGTCCAGCGCTCGGCGGGGTAGCCGAGCAGCTTCTCGGCGTGACCCGAGACGAACGTGAAGTGCAGATCGTCCGCGTCCGCTTCCCATACGAGAGCGCCAATTCCCTGGAGGAGATCCTCCTGGTTCACGCTCGTGCCAACCATCCGACTATCCCTGCCTTTCGGGCGGAACGCCCCGGGGACCTCCCCCGGGTTCCCGACCTCAGAACGCTCCCAACCCATTCCCTTAAGCGGAAAAGGTTACGCCCCCGAAAGAGCCTGCTAGGCGAGTGTTCTAGCCGAGCACGAAGTTCACGAGCTTGCCCGGAACCACGATTGTCTTGACGATCTGGTGGCCGTCCAGGTGGGCCGCCACCTTGGTCGACTCGCGCGCCAGGCGCTCCTGTTCGTCGTCAGATGCGCCGGCCGGCACGGCCACGCGGTCGCGCAGCTTGCCGTTCACCTGCACCACCACCTCGTTCGTGTCCGTCACGAGCAGCGCGGGATCCGCAGCGGGCCAGGGCTGCTCCCACACCCGCTCGCCCGTCAGCAGCTCGTACACCTCCGCGCCGAGGTGCGGGGCGAAAGGGAAGATCAGTGACCCCGCCGTGGCGGTGGCGAAGCGCAGCTGCGACTGGCCCTCGGGCGTCTGCATCAGCTCCTCGCGGTGGCGGTAGCTCTCGTTCACCAGCTCGATCACGGCCGCGATCGCCGTGTTGAAGGCGAAGCGCCGGCCGAGGTCCTTCCCCACCTTGTCGATCGCCCAGTGCGCCTTGCGCAGGAGCACCGTGGGCTCACCCTGCGGCGTGCCGCCGGCGAGCGGCTCGGTGGTCTCCGCCACGTCGGTGGCCAGGCGCCAGAGGCGCGACAGGAAACGGTTGATGCCGCCGGCGCCCTCGTCGGACCAGTCGGCGTCCTGGTCGATCGGGCCGAGGTAGAGGACGTAGGTGCGGAGCGTGTCGGCCCCGTAGCGCTCGACGTATTCGTCGGGGCTCACCACGTTGCCGCGCGACTTGGACATCTTCGCGCCGTCGCGCGTGATCATGCCCTGGGTGAACAGGTTGGCGAACGGCTCCTGCACGCCGAGGTAGCCGAGGTCCGCCAGCGCCTTCGTGAAGAAGCGCGCGTACATCAGGTGCAGGATCGCGTGCTCGATGCCGCCGATGTACTGGTCGACGGGCATCCAGTTGTCGACCACCTCGCGGTCCCACGCCGCCTCGTCGTTGTGGGCGTCGCAGTAGCGGAGGAAGTACCAGGACGAGTCGACGAACGTGTCCATCGTGTCCGTCTCGCGCTTGGCGGGGCCGCCGCAGGTCGGGCAGGTGACGTTCACCCAGTCCTCGGCGGCGGCGAGGGGCGAGCGCCCCCTCGGCGCGTAGTCCTCGACGTCGGGCAGCTCGACCGGCAGCTGGTCGTCGGGCACGGCCACGAGGCCGTGCTCCGGGCAGTGCACGATCGGGATCGGGCAGCCCCAGTAGCGCTGGCGCGACAGCAGCCAGTCGCGCAGCTTGTAGTTCACCGCGGGCTTGCCGCGGCCGTCCTCCGCCAGCCACTCGACGATCTCGTCGAACGCCTCGCGGTTGTGCACGCCGTCGAAGCGGCCGCTGTTCACCATCGGCCCGTCGCCGGTGTACGGCAGCTCGTCGCCGCCCTCCACCACGCGCCGGACCGGCAGGTCGAACTTCTTGGCGAACTCGAAGTCGCGCTCGTCGTGCCCGGGCACGGCCATGATCGCGCCGGTGCCGTACTCCATCAGCACGTAGTCGGCCACGTACATGGGGATCTGCTCGCCGTTCACCGGGTTGGTGACCGTGTGCCCGAGCGGCACGCCCGTCTTCTCCTTGGCCTCGGCGCGCTCCTCCGGCGACTCCCGCACGGCGCGGTTCACGTACTCGTGCACCTCGGGCGTATCGCTCAGGCGCAGCACGTCGGGGTGCTCGGGGGCCATCACGAAGAAGGTGGCGCCGAACAGCGTGTCCGGGCGTGTGGTGAACACCGGGTAGTCCGTGCCGAGTTCCTCGCAGCGGAAGATCACCTCGGCGCCGTGCGAGCGGCCGATCCAGTTGCGCTGCATCGTCACCACGTGCGGCGGCCAGTCGACGGTGTCGAGGTCGTCCAGCAGGCGGTCGGCGTAGTCGGTGATCTTGAAGAACCACTGCTCGAGCTGGCGGATCTCCACCTCGCTGCCGCAGCGCTCGCAGTGGCCGTCGATCACCTGCTCGTTGGCGAGCACCGTCTGGTCCACCGGGCACCAGTTCACGGCCGCCTCCTTGCGGTAGGCGAGGCCCTTCTCGAACAGCCGCAGGAAGATCCACTGCGTCCAGCGGTAGTAGCTCGGGTCGTCGGTGGCGAGCTCGCGCGACCAGTCGATCGAGATCCCCCACGACCGGAACTGGCGGCGGAACTCGTCGATCGACGCCGCGGTGGAGTCGCGCGGGTGCTGGCCGGTCTTGATCGCGTGGTTCTCGGCCGGCAGCCCAAAGGCGTCGTAGCCCATCGGCTGGAGCACCTTCTCGCCGATGCGGCGGCGGTAGTGCGCGATGGCGTCGCCCACGCTGTAGACCTTCAGGTGGCCGATGTGGGGCTCGCCCGAGGGGTAGGGCAGCATGACGAGCACGTACGCGTGGTTCTCGTCGGCGGCCTCCTCGTTGGAGACCTCCCAGGTGTGCTCGTCGGCCCAGACCTTCTGCCACTTGGGCTCGATCAGCTGTGGGTCATAACGCTCCGCCATTCGACCACGGGACGATAGTGGTCCGCCCCTCCATTTCGCGCGAAATCCCGCTCGTTGTCGGTCGTGAGAGGTGCCGTTCGATACTTTTGCCTGGATTCACTTGGGAAATGGCGGTAACAGCGGGTCCCGGGCAGCAGACCTGGCGGCTCAACAGGTAGAGGCGATCGTCTCCGCCGCGCACGACGCCGCGGAGGACATCCGCGAGGAGGCGCGCGCGGCGGCGCGGCGGGAGGCGGGCGCCATCACTGCCGAAGCGGGAGCCGCGGCCGAGCGCATGCGCGCGGAGGGCGAGTCGCTCCGCAACGAGGCGCAGGCGCTGCGCGACAAGGCCAAGGACGAGAGCGACCACATGCGTGCGGAGGCCACGCGCATCCTGTCCGACGCGCGCTCCGAGGGCGACACGACGCGCGCCGAGGCGCAGGCGGCCGCCGTGCGGCTGGGCGCCGAGGCGAACGAGCGGGCGGGGTCGCTGACCGCCGAGGCGAACGCCGCCGCCGAGCGGCTGCGGACCGAGGCCGAGGGCGTGCGGACCGCGGCGGACGAGTCCGCCGCGAAGGTGGTGCGCGAGGCCGAGGAGAAGGCGCGCGTGCTGAGCGCCGCGGCGGAGCAGGCCGGCAGCGACGCCCGCGCCAAGGCACAGGAGGAGGCGGCCGCGACGGTGTCCGCCGCAGAGGAGAAGGCCAAGAAGGTGGAGAACGACGCCCGCCGCGACGCCGATCGGGTGCTGCAGGAAGGGCGCGCCGAGGCGGTGCGGCTCGGCGAGGACGCGCGCCAGGAGGCCGCCGAGCGAGTCGCGGAGGCCGAACGGCTGGCGGACGAGATGCTCGCGGACGCTCGCGCGGTCAGCGCCGGCCTGCGTTCGCTGGGCAGGACGCTTCAGGACCAGGCCGAGAAGATCCTGCGCGACGTCCAGGCCGGCCACAAGCGCATCCAGGGCGAGCTGCGGACGGTCACCGGCTCGTCGGGCTCGTCGCCGTCCGCAGAGCCGGACGGCTCGGCGTCGCGGGGCTCGCGGCGGGCGAGCCCGTTCGACGATCTCGAAGTGCCCAGCTGGGCCGAGAAGCAGTAACCGGCTTCGCCCACGGGCGCGGTCACGCGGGCAGGCAGCTGGTTACGGGCACTGAGTTTCATCTGATTCCTCCTCCGTGGCGGCGCCTAGCGACGCTCCACGATCACCGTCGTCGACTTGACCACCGCAGCCGCGAGCACGCCGGGCGCGCGCGCAACCGGCTCCAGGGCGTCGTCGTCCGTTCGTCGGAGGTGCGCTCCTTGAGCAGCGCGGCCAGGTCCTCGGCCGGGATGAAGCGCTGACGCCCGCGGCGCTCGAACTTGATCCGCCCGTCGCGCTCCCAGCGTCGGAGCGTGTCGACGCTTACGCCGAGTGCCGTTGCCGCTGTGCCGATTCGGACGAGCTCGCTGATGCCGGATCTCCCATTCGCTCCGGCGATTCTGCCGCAAGCGGGGTGACCCTGCCGGGGCGTCCTAACCGGCGGCTCCGGGACGGGTACGCTTTCCGTGTGGCCGAGGACTGCGCCAACACCAAGACGGCATACGGCGACGCAGCCGAATCGGCGGTCGAGGACGTGATGATCAAGCGCCCGAAGACGCTTCCCGTCGAGGCGAGCGTGGGCGACGTCCGCCGGCTGTTCGAGAACGCGAGCGTCCAGACCGGCCTGCTCGTCGACGACGGCCGTTTCCGGGCCGCGATCGAGCGGCCGAACGTGCCGGAATCGGCGCCCGACCACGCGCCGGCTATCGACTTCGCGGTGACGGCGACGGCAACTGTGCATCCGTCGACGCCGATGCGCACGGCGATGGACCTGCTCGACGCGGAATCCACCCGGCGACTCGTCGTGGTCGACGAGGACGGAGAGACCTTGCGCGGCCTGATCGCCCTGAACTCCTCGCGCTCGGGCTTCTGCTCGGGCGGCGAATAGCCCGCAAAGTCCGCGCAAATCGAACGGGGCGCTTGCGCGCCAACTAAGGGTCGGCTTACGATCGACCGCAGAGATGAGCGCGGATCTCGGGCGAGCCCCCCGCTGTCTGGTCCTTGCGATCCTTGCCGCCTGCGTGCTGCTGCCGGCCGCGCGCGCAGCTGCCAGCCCGCCTAGCGAGCCTGACCCCGGAGCGATCGTCACCACCGGGAGCAACAAGGCCCTAGCCACCTTCGGCTCGACGACCTACATCGGCGGAGCCTTCTACGTCGGCAACCGCCTGGGCGGCGGCGGGGCGTTCGACATCCCGACGAGCGGCCTCACTGCCAACCCGCAGATCGCGGGTGGCGAGGTGTTCGCCTCGGTGCCCGATGGCTCGGGCGGCTGGTACGTGGGCGGAGACTTCGACCGCGTGGCGGGCGCGGTGCGCTATGGCCTCGCCCACGTTCTGGCTGACGGCTCGATCGATCCGAACTTCCCGCAGCTCGGCCACGCCCCACTTTCCGTGGACAACACGAACGACCAAATCGGGGCGATGGCGCTGTCGAGCGATGGCCAAACGCTGTATCTCGGTGGCTTCTTCGAGCAGCTCGGCGGCCAGGCCCGCAACAGCCTCGGGGCAATCAGTCTTCCGGGGGAGACGGTCACGTCATGGAATCCAGGCACCGACGGGTTCATCGGTGCCATGGTCGCCGGGTCCGGCTCCAGCGCGGGCTCGGTGTTCGTGGGCGGCAACTTCAACAAGGCCGGCGCGAACAACGTGACCGTCCCGAACCTGGCGAAGATAAGTGCCTCCACCGGCAATGCGGACGCGAGCTTCAATCCCATCCCGGAAGCGAGCGGAAGCACCACCTTCGCGGAAGTGAGCGCGCTCGCGCTCGGCAATGGCGGCACCCCCCTCTACGTCGGCGGCACCTTCGACAACATCGGGGGCTTCAACCGCAACAACCTCGCGCGGCTCGCCGTGACCGACGGCAGCCCTGGAGCGTGGAACCCGAACGTCGACGGAGAGGTCTTTGCGATCAAGGTGATTCCAGGTGGCGGCACGGTCTATGTCGGCGGCGAGTTCACGCACGTGCTCGGCACGGCCCGCGGCGGAGTCGCCGCGATCGACTCGAGCACGAGTACGGCATCGCTCGATTCGTGGAACCCGGATACCGACAGCGAGGTGTTCGCGCTCGACTTCGATGGCGGCAACCTCATCCTGGGCGGCACCTTCTCGCATGTGGCTGGGCAGGCCAGGCCCGGCGTAGCGGAGGTGAGCCTCAGCAGCGGAGCGGCCACCGCCTTCGCGCCCAACCTGGGCGGGAGCCTCATCGTCTCGCTCTCCGTCACCGCCGGGCGTGTGTTCATCGGCGGGGACGGTATGGCCGTGGGCGGCGCCCCTCGCCACGGCATCGCAGCCGTGGACGCCGACGGCCACGCGACGCCGTTCGACCCAGACCTCGAGTCCGAGGCGGCCGCGATGGCGGTCTCGCCGGACGGCAGGACCCTGTATGTGGCCGGCCCGTTCACCACCGTCCAGGGACAGCCGCGAAACGGTCTCGCCGCGTTCGACACCGCCACGGGCGCGCTGCTGCCGTGGCGCTCGGGCTTCAGCGGTGGGTTCGTGGATGTCCTGGCCGTCAGTCCAGATGGCGGCAGCCTCTACGTCGGAGGCGGTTTCACCACGCTCGGCTCGGACAACAAGCCGCGTCAGGACATCGGCGCTGTGTCGACGGCTGACGGTACCGCCACGGCCTGGAACCCGGGCGTCAGCGGCGGCCTCGGCGAGGTGGTGGACGTCGTCCCGACGCCCGATGGCGGCACGGTTTACATCGGCGGGAGCTTCACGAGCGCCGGCAACAACAGCGCGTCGCGGCGCCAGATCGCCGCGATCTCTTCGGCCGCACCAGGCGACGCAACCGCCTGGGCTCCCAACCTCACTGGTACCAGCTCGCCGTTCGCGAAGGCGATCCTGCTCGGGCCGGACGGCACCGTCTACGTCGGCGGGCAGTTCACCACCGCAGGGGCGAACCTCGCGACCCGCCACAACATCGCCGCGCTCTCGCCGGCAGGCACCGGGGATGCAACGGGCTGGGACCCCAGCGCCACCACAACCGATTCCGGGAACGCCCCGTTCGTCAATGCACTCGCGTTCGCGCCCGACGGCGCGACAGTGTTCGCCGGCGGCCGCTTCGAGACGATCGGCGGCGCGGCCCGCCAGGACCTGGCGGAGCTGTCGCTCTCGAGCGGAGCGGCCACCGACTGGAACCCGGGCACCGGCCGGTATCTCGACTTCGTGAACGCGCTCGCCTTCTCCGGCGCGACGCTTCACGTCGCCGGCTTCTTTACTCGCGCCGGCGACGCTCCGGTGCAGGGCTACGCGCAGTTCACCTCGCCGCCCGCCGGCGGCCACGCGACGATCTCGGGCACGGTCCGCTACGCGCACACCCTGAGCTGCGAGCAGAGCTTCTCGGACTTCCCCACGGCCGTCGGCTTCCAGTGGGAACGCGGCGGCACGCCGATCGCCGGCGCCACCGGCGGCAGCTACAAGGTCGTCGGCGCAGACACGGGCCACGCACTCACGTGCGCGGTGGCGGCCTCGAATGCAGGCGGAAGTGCCGGCGCGGTGAGCGCCGCGGTCACCCCGCCGCCGGAGGTCACGAGCTTCAAGATCTCGACGAAGCACGTGAAGCGGCACCTGCTCGCGGGGAAGGCGACCGCGGCGGCCAAGAAGCACAAGAAAAAGAAGAAGCCTGCGGGCGCGCGCTTCACGTTCTCGATCACCGAGAAGACGACGGCCACGATCAAGATCGAGCGCCGCGGCCGCGGGGTCAAGGTGGGCAAGAAGTGCAAGGTGCCGACGCGGAAGCTCACGCGCGGCAAGCACCGCAAGTCCTGCACGCTCTACAGGACGATCGGCAGCATGAAGGTGAAGGCCAAGTCGGGCAAGACCACGGTCAAGCTGACGAAGAAGGTCGGTCACGCCCACTTGACTAACGGTCGCTACCGGGGTGAGATATCCGCCACGGACTCGGGACGACGTAAGTCCAACACCAGGCGCGTGACCTTCACCGTCTCGCGCTGACCTCGAGGAGGCCCGATGGCCTGGGGCGATTCCTCCTACGTCAAAGCCAGCGAGGTGTTCGAGAAATTCGCGGACGAACTCGAGGCGGCGCTCACGGCCGTACCTGCCTCATGAGAAAAACCGCCCACGATGGGCGGCTTCTTCAGTGGAGCTAGTCGGGCTCGAACCGACGACCTCCCGGCTGCCAGCCGGACGCTCTCCCAACTGAGCTATAGCCCCAAGCTCATACTCCTGCGCCCAGTTTATACGTCTTGCTTGGCAATTCCTTGAGGGCTCAAGTCGGAGGTGAACGTAGGACTTTCCCCCGACCATCTCAATCGGAAGCATGTAGCAACGTCGCAATTCTGCGCAATAGGCGACCACTGCATCGATCTCGTCCTCGGAGTAGGTGGTCCGCAGGTAGCCCCCCGGCGTCAGTCGACTCGTTGACACACGGATGGCAACAATCGCCCCACGCTTCGCCGCCCACTTGCACTGGATACGCATCAGCTGCGGGTGCAGGTTGAAGATCAGGTCACACCGTTCGCCCTCGTTCACAGGGCGATATACCCCGATCCCCAGCTCCACCGCCGCGGCCGCGATTGCCGTCTCCGCTATTGCGCCCTTCTGACTTGGTGTCCAGTCCATGACACGAACACTAGTTCGTGTCGTGGACGGAAAACTCCGCTCTGGGATCGCTAAAACTGAGGGCGCTGCCCGGCCAGATGCACGACGCGGTCGGGGTAGCTCGCCACCTACGGTGAACCTTCCGGTTCACTAGTAGCGCGTCAGCCACCCGGTGAGTCGCGAGTCGGTCAGCGTGCGCCTGAGCGTGGAAGACCCGCCCGCCACCGCCGCTCAACCCACAGACCGCGCCGGCACCTCGCCCCACAACTGCTCGAGCCGGTAGAACGAGCGCGCCTCGGGCGTGAAGATGTGGACGACGCAGTCGAGGTAGTCCATCAGGATCCAGCGCGCCTGCCGGTCGCCCTCGGTG
>DASXCV010000208.1:0-13889 GCA_036491015.1 Thermoleophilaceae bacterium
GGAAGAGGCGATCACCCAGATTGGCGGGTTGGATCCGGCGGCGAGGCTGCCGTTGGCGATCAGCGCCAGCGTGATCACCCCCATCGTCTTCTGCGCGTCGTTGGTCCCGTGCGCCAGGGCGAGCATCCCCCCCGAGATCACCTGTCCGTACTTGTAGCCACGGCTCACGACTCCGGGCCGCTGCCGGCCGATCACCCGGTAGGAGACCCCGATCGCGGCGCCCGCCACGAAGAAGGCGAGGAGCGGCGCCAGGATCGCCGGGATCAGGACTTTGCCGATCAGCCCTTCGGCGATGATCGCATCGAAGCCCGCGGCCGCCACCGCCGAGCCGACGACACCGCCGATCAGCGCGTGCGAGGAGCTCGAGGGCAGGCCGAAGGACCAGGTGATCAGGTTCCAGGCGATCGCCCCGATCAGGCCCGCGAACACGATGGTCGGCGTGACTGCGTTCGAGTCCACGATGCCGCTGCCGACGGTGGCCGCCACCTTCAGCGAGATGAACGCGCCCGCGAAGTTGAGGAGCGCCGCGAAGCCGACGGCCAGGCGCGGCGACATCGCGCGCGTGGAGATCGACGTGGCGACGGCGGTGGCGGTGTCGTGGAAGCCGTTCGTGAAGTCGAAGGCCAGCGCGGTGACCACGACGATGACGAAGACGAGGTCGCTGTTCATCAGCCGTTCTTGAGGACGATGCCCTCGAGCGTGTACGCCACCTTCTCGGTGGCGTCGATGGCCTCCTCGAGACGCTCGTAGATGTCCTTCCAGCGGATCACGACCATCGGGTCGATGCCGTCGTCGAACAGCGACGCAAGCGCCTCGCGCGCCAACCTGTCGCCGTCGTTCTCGAGCCGGTTGATCTCCACCGTGAAGTGCGAGATGTCCTTGAACCCGCGCAGCCGCGGCATCGCCTCCGAAATCTGGCGCGTAGCCAGCACGAGCACCTTCGCCATCTTCTGCGAGTGCTCCATCGGAGCCTCGATCTTGTAGAGCCCGAGGAAGTCCGCGATCTCCTCGATGAAGTCCACGATGTCGTCCAGCGCCGAGGCCAGGGCGAGGATGTCCTCGCGGTCGATCGGAGTGACGAACGTGTTGTTCAGCCGCTGGATGATGTCGTGCGTGATGCGGTCCCCGTGCTGCTCGCAGATCAGGATCTCGCGCGCGAGCTCGGCGTTCTCGGGGTAGTGCTGGAGCAGCTGCTCGAGCAGCTCAGCGGCGCGTTGGATGTTCCCCCCGGCTTCTTCGAACAGGTCGAAGAACTCGCGGTCTCTGGGCAGGAAGACCTGCGACAGGCGTGCCATGTGGCTCAGTTCCCTCCTGGGCTTTTTTCTGCTGGCGCCGCTAACGCAACGGATCGCCGATGCGTTCCGCGATCTTGTCCAGGCTTCCCGAGAGCTCGGATTCTGTAACCGACGGGACCCAGAACACGGTACGGGTGACGCCCGCCGCAGCATAGTCCGCAATCAGCGCCTGGTCAGGTTTGGCGCCGAAAGCCGTCATCTCGGGCAGCTCGCGCCCGGCTGCCTCCGCTGCGGTACGCAGTTCCTCGAGGCGCCCCATGAACTCCTCGTGCGGCGCTCGCCCCGGTTGCGGGAACCAGCCGTCCCCGTAGGCCAGCACACGCTCGACCACGCGCTTGCCCATGCCGCCGATGATCACCGGCGGGTGGGGCTTCTGCACCGGCTTCGGCCACGACCAGATCGGGTCGAAGTCCACGAGCTTGCCGTGGTACTCGGCCTCGTCCTGTGTCCAGATCGCCTTCATGGCCTCCACGCGCTCGCGCATCAGCCGGAAGCGCGTGGCGGGATCGGTGCCGTGGTTGCGCAGCTCCTCGAGGTTCCAGCCGGCGCCCACGCCGAAGATCAGCCGCCCGCCCGAGAGCTGGTCCACGCTCGCCACCTCGTTGGCGGTGACGATCGGGTCCCGCTCGGTGATCAGGCAGATGCCGCTGCCGATCTTGATCCGCTCGGTGGTGGCCGCCGCGGCGGTCAGGGCGACGAACAGGTCGTGCGTGTGCCAGTAGTTCTCCGGCAGGTCGCCGCCGCCGGGGTACGGGGAGTCGCGGCTCACCGGGATGTGTGTGTGCTCGGGGAAGAAGACGGACTCGTAGCCGCGCTCCTCGGCGGCGGCGGCGAAGCGGCCGGGGTCCACCGCGTAGTCGGTGGCGAAGATGGCGACGCCGTACTTCATGACGGCGGGCTCGCGGTCTCGACTGTCACGGCCAGATCATCCCCGAAACCGGCCATCCGCTCCCTGATCGCGGCCGCCGCACTGTGGTGGTCGTAGGCAACGCGGCGCAGCTCGAGCTCCCCGTCGTCGGAGATCAGCGCGTAGGCGGCGCGGGTGTCCCGGTCGAACGGCAGGCCCACGCTGCCGGCGTTCACGAGCTCGACGCCGGCCTCCCCCTGGCGCCTGAACTGCACGTGCGTGTGGCCGAAGACGATGCGCCGCTCGCTCACGCCGCCCATCAGCTCCGTCTCGTCGTCGGCCGGCTCGGGCATGAAGCTGCGCATGTCTGAGATCGGGGATCCGTGCGCGAAGAAGGTGCCGTCGAGCACGGCCGTCTCGGGCAGCGCCGAGAGCTTCGCGATGTCGTCCTCCCCCACGTGCTCGAGCGCCCAGCCGAGGGCGCTCTGGACGAACGGCACGTCGAGCGCCTCCGCGGGCGAGCCGAGCCAGCGCTCCCAGTTGCCGCGGATCCAGGTGGCGTTCGGCAGCGCGCGCAGGCGGTCGAGCGTCTCCACCGGCCACGCGCCGAGCGAGCCGTAGTCGCCCCCGAGCAGGAACCGGTCGGCGCCCGCGCCCTCGGCGTCCTCGAGCACGGCCTCGAGGGCCGGCAGGTTGGCGTGGATGTCGTAGAGGACGGCGAGCATCAGAACAGCGTCTCGCCACCGCGCGAGCGCGAGCCGCGGCGCGGCACCCCGGCTGCCTCCGCGAGCGCGGCCTCCACGTCCACGAGGATCGCGCGCTCCGAGCGCGAGGCGATCAGGGGCTCGCCGAGGCCGTCCACGTGGACGTAGGTGCGGCGGCCGTCGCCGCGCTCGTCGCCCTCGATCGGCACGAGCGCGAACACACGGTCGGCGCGCACGTACTTGCCGTATCCGATCGGGACCATGCGAGGATCGCGGCTGGCCACAGAGCGAGCCTAATCGGTCGCGGACTCGGAGCCCAGCGCCGCGAGCGCCTCGTCGAGCGAGTCGTGCACGCCCATCGCCTGCTCCACCTCGACGATGGTCAGCGAATGCCGGATCAGCGACCTCTCCGGGACCACGAGCCCGAGCAGCTGGCGCCGCCCGTCGAGCCGCGCGCCCAGCTCGAACAGCATGCGGATCCCCGCGCTGTCGAGGTAGTCGGTGTCCGTGAGATCGAGCACCAGCCCGGCCGCGTCGTTTGGCACGGCGGCCGAGATGTGGTCCTCGAGGCCGTCCGCGTTCGAGATGTCGACCTCGCCCGCGAGCCGCACCACCTGGACCTCGCCCTGACGTTCCACGATCACCGTCGCGAGATCGGCCATCACGCCTCCAATCCGATGTGCCGCTGCATGAAGATCTCGGTGCCGTCCTCGCTGCGCTGGATGCGCACGTCCTCCATCAGGGCGTTGATCAGCTTGAGCCCGCGCCCGCGGTGCTGGCCCCGCGGCGCACGCCACGAGCCATAGTCGCGCACCCGCAGCGTCACGAGGTCGCCCTCCACGGCGCCCTCCACCTCGAAGCTCGCGGGCCGAGCGCCGTAGGCGTGCTCGATCGCGTTCGCGCTGGCCTCGCCGCAGGCGATCGTGATGTCGTAGATCTCCTGCGCGCTCGCCTTCGTGGCGCGCAGCCAGCGCATGAGCATCCGGCGCAGGCGCGACAGCTCGCCGGGCTCCGCGCGCAGGCTGGTGCGGAAGGTGGTGGCGTCCACCTCGATCGGGCGCAGCGCGAGCACCGCGATGTCGTCGGAGCGCTCGGGGTCCGGCGCCGCGTTCTCGATCACGTGGTCGCAGAGGGCCTCGAGTGACTCGGGCGCCTCGCCGAGGATCCGCTCGAGCCGCTCGATGCCGGTCTCGAGTGTCTCGCCGCGCCGCTCCACGAGGCCGTCCGTGTAGAAGAGGAGCGTGCTCCCCGGGGCGAGCTCCAGCGTGTCCGCCTCGTAGCGCGCGTTCGGAGAGACGCCGACGGGCAGCGAGCCGCGGCCGTTGATCGCGGTGACCGTGCCGTCCGGGGCGCGCAGCAGCGGCGGCGGATGCCCCGCGCGCACGAAGCGCAGGCTGTTCAGGGCGGCGTCGAACTCCCCGTACACGAGCGTGGCCATGTCGTTCTGCTCGAAGGTGCGGGTGAGGCGGTTGAGCCGGTCCACGGCCGCCGCCGGCCCGGCGCCGTCGAGCGCGTAGGCGCGCAGCGCGTTGCGGAACTGACCCATCACCGCGGCCGCCTCGAGTCCGTGCCCGGCGACGTCGCCGATCACGAAGCCCACGTTGCCGTCGCCGAGCGCGATCGCGTCGTACCAGTCGCCGCCCACGTCGAGCTCGGAGGTGGCCGGCAGGTAGCGCGCCGCGAACTCCATCCCCGGGATGTCCGGCAGCTGTCGCGGCAGCAGCGTCTGCTGGAGCGTGACCACGGCGTGGTGCTCCTGCGTGTAGAGGCGCGCGTTGTCAACGGCCACAGCGGCGCGCCGGGCGAGGTCCTCGGCGAAGCGCAGGTCCTCCTCGTCGTAGCGGCGGCCCGACTCCGCGTGCACGAGGGTGAGCGCCCCGAGCGTGCGCGCGCGGGCGATCAGCGGGACGATCATGATCGAGCTGAGGCCGAGCTCGCGCGCCACGCGCAGCTGGTCGGGATCGTCGATGCTCTTGGCGAGCAGCTCGTCCGGGATCTCCGAGAACAGCTCGGAGCGGCCGGTGCGGACCACGTTCGGCACGCCGGTGGGCGCGTCCGGCTCCACCGGCCAGCGACGGCGCATCTCCTCCGCGAACTTCACCTTCTCGGGATCCACGTGCGCGGTGGCGGCATTGTGGATGCTGCCGTCCTCGGCCACCAGCTCGATCGCGCACCAGTCCGCCAGGCGGGGCACCACCAGGTAGGCCACCTGCTCGAGCGTCCGCTCGAGGTCGAGCGTCTCCGCCATCAGCTCGCTCGCGCGCGCGAGGAAGCTGAGGCGCTCGCGGGCGAGCTCGGCCTCCTGGTAGAGCCGGGAGTTGTCCGCGGCCAGGCCGAAACGGCGCGCGAGGTGGTGAGCGAAGTCGAGGTCCAGGTCGCCGTAGTGGCGGCCCTCGCGGGTCGACAGGAAGGTGAGCGCGCCGATCGTCCGGCCGCGCGCCACCATCGGCACGATCATGTAGGAGCGCGGGGCGAGCGTTTCGTAGAGGCCGCTCTCCTCGCCCGCGTGGAGGTCGATCTGCACGGCGCCGCGCACGTCTCGCTCGAGCTCCGACTCGCCCGTGGCGATCACGTGCATGGCGCCCGCCGACGTTCCCTTCTCCTGCCGGTAGCGGCGGCGCAGCTCCATCAGGAACTCCTCGATGCGCGGGTCCGGATGGCCGCTCGTGATCTGGCGCAGTGAGCCGTCTGGCTGCACCACGTCGACGCCGCACCAGTCGGCGAACTCCGGCACGGACAGCTGTGCCACCTCCGCGAGCGTGCGCTCGTAGTCGAGCGAGCGCGCGAGCACGGCGGACGCCTCGGCTAGAAAAGCCAGGGCCTGCTGAGGGTCAAGAACCCCTCCTGCTTGCGTCGATTCCTCCGCCATGGCCGTGTTGAGGGGCTCCTGCCGCCGGATCGTACTGAACACGTCGTCGGCTGCCGCAATGATTCGTGCGTGCCGCAGTCCCTGGTCAGAGGCGAGGACGGTCGCCGCCGCTGCTTCTGGGGCGCGTCGTCCGCCGAATACATGGCCTACCACGACGACGAGTGGGGACGTCCGGTGACCGGCGACGACGAGCTGTTCGAGCGGCTCTGCCTCGAGGGCTTCCAGTCGGGGCTCTCGTGGATCACGATCCTGCGCAAGCGCCAGAACTTCCGGGCGGCGTTCGCCGGCTTCGAGATCGAGCGGGTCGCGCGCTTCGGGGCGCGCGACGTGAAGCGCCTGATGGCGGACGCGGGAATCGTCCGCAACCGGCTGAAGATCGAGGCGACGATCGCCAACGCCAAGGCCGCGGCGGCGCTCGACGTGCCGCTGAGCGAGTTGCTGTGGAGCTACGCGGAGCGGAAGCCGCGCGCGCCGCGCTCACGGGACGACCTGCCCGCAGTCACGGCGGCCTCCACCGCGCTGTCGAAGGACCTGAAGAAGCACGGCTTCCGCTTCGTCGGGCCGACGACCGTGTACGCCGGGATGCAGGCCTGCGGCCTCGTGAACGACCACCTCGCCGGCTGCCACGTGCGCGCCGAGGTGGAGCGCGAGCGGCGCGCTGTGCGCTAGCGGCTGGCGCATTGCCGGTCCTCGATATAGGGTCGGCTCGACTGGCGACGCGAGGGTCCGGCGTAGCTGCAGACAACCGAAAGGAACTCGCGCCGACGCCGTCGTGGGTGCCGCGGGTGCGACCGGCGCCGCGGGTGCCTAGGGTCCGCAGGGCCTCCAGGGGCCGGCGGGGCGCTCGGCCAAGATCACGTGCACGAAGAAGAAGGTGCACGGCAAGACGAAGAACGCCTGCAAGGTCAGCGCGCTCGCCCCCGGCAAGTCGATCACGGCGGTGCACCTGTCCCTGACTCGCGGGCACACCACCTACGCCCGCGCGAACGCGCGACACGGCGGCATGCTCACGCTGAAGCCGGTGCGGCGCCTGCGCCGCGGGCGCTACACGCTGCGCGTGTCCCTCCGGCTGGGCGGGCTCACGCTGCGCGGCACGGAGGCTGTCGTACTGGGGTAGCTCACGTCCGCATCGTCGTCGTGTCGCGCGCCCCGCGGCGGATGCGTGCGCTGCCGTCGGCGGCGTGCAGCCGGTCGTCGGCCGCGACGGCGGTCTCGTCGCCAGCGAAGCTCGCGCCACGCGCCTCCGAGCCGACGGCCGTGAAGATGATCACCGCGGCGAGCACGGGGAACATCACCACGAGCAGCGCGAACGGTCCGCTGTGCGAGCTCGCGAGCGACGTCTGCAGCGGCAGGTTGAGCGCCGCGATCAGGTTGCCGAGCTGGTAGGTGACGCCCGGGTAGAAGCCGCGGATCTCCGCCGGCGAGAGCTCCGTGAGGTGCGCCGGGATGACGCCCCAGGCGCCCTGTACGAACAGCTGCATCATGAACGCGCCGATCGCAATCGTGGCGAGCGTGGGCGCGTAGGAGAACAGCGGCACCATCGGCAGCGCGCAGACCGCGCAGAGGATGATCGTCCGCCTGCGGCCGAAGCGCTCGGACAGCGCTCCGTAGTACACGCCACCGATCAGCGCGCCCACGTTGTAGATGATCGCGATGAGCGTGATCGTGGTCGTGCCCGCGCCGAAGTGGTCCTTGAGGAACGTCGGGTAGTAGTCCTGCGTGCCGTGGCTCATGAAGTTGAACGCGGCCATCAGCAGCACGAGGTAGACGAAGCGCTTGAGCACCTGCGGCTTGAGGAACACGTCGCGCCATCCGGTGCGGTTCTGGCGAGCGCGTGCGTTGGTCTCCTCCCACGCCTCCGACTCGCCCACGCGCAGGCGGATGAACGCCGCGAGCAGTGCCGGCAGCGCGCCGAAGAAGAACAGCCCGCGCCAGCCGAAGATCGGGTTGATCACGAAGAACGCGCAGGCGGCGAACATGTAGCCGAGCGGGTAGCCCTGCTGGAGCAGGCCGGAGTAGAAGCCCCTCTTCTCGGCCGGGATCTTCTCCATCGCGAGCGAGGCGCCGAGGCCCCACTCGCCGCCCATGCCGATGCCGTAGATCGTGCGCAGCACGAGCAGCATCGTGAGCGAGCTCGAGAAGCCGGTTGCGAACTCCACCACCGAGTAGAAGAGGACGTCGACGAGCAGCGGGATGCGGCGGCCGACCTTGTCTGCCCAGTAGCCGAAGATCGCCGCGCCCACAGGACGAGCCGCGAGCGTGAGCGTGGTTGCGACGGCCACGTGCGTCTTCGACGTGCCGAAGGTCTTAGCCACGTCCTCGATCACGAAGACGAGCAGGAAGTAATCGAACGCGTCCATCGCCCAGCCCAGCCAGGCGGCGAGGAACGCGTTGCGCTGATCCCGCGTAAGCCCGCGCATCTGCGCGCGGAGCATCCCCAATCCCATCTGCGCCTCCCCCGTTGTTCCGGATTCGGTTACCCGGGGTCGTGCCGGAAAAACGAGCTACCGCGATTGGGTGGTAGTTCTCAACCGGCGCGTGGTGGTCCGCGCCACCTACTGAGCGCGGCGCGCCGGAGACAGCGAGCCGCCAAAATTGGCGGCATGCTTACTGTCTTCGGCGCGACCGCGGTCGCCTTCATGATGTTGATGTACGCGCTCGAGCATCGCGATCGGCGCTACATACTCCTGTTCGCGGTCGGTTGCGCACTGTCGAGCGTCTACGGATTCCTCGCCGGCACGTGGCCATTCGGCGTGGTCGAGGCGATCTGGGCCGTGATCGCCGTGCGGCGCTACACGGCGCCGCGGTTCGCGTAGTAGTCGGCGTTCAGCCTCGTGAACTGCTGCCACTCCTCGGGCAGCTGGTCCTCGGCGAAGCAGGCATCCACCGGGCAGGCCTCCACGCAGGCGTCGCAGTCGATGCACTCGTCCGGGTCGATGAAGAGCTGGCGGACGTTGTCGTAGTCCGCCTCTTCCGGCGTCGGATGGATGCAGTCGACCGGGCAGACCTCCACGCAGGAGTTGTCCTTCACGTCGATGCAGGGCTCGGCGATCACGTAGGTCATCCGTCGGCCTCCGTGGGGATCGTCACGACCAGGACGCCGCCCGCATCGTCGACGTCGAAGTCGAGGAACGGGCAGCATTCGCGCTCGGCGGCCACCAGCCGCTCGAGCTCGGCGCGGACGCCCTCGAGTGGCGCCAGCGCGATCCGCGTGCCGCCCGCGACCGGCGTGCGTGTGGTCGCCGCCCGCCGGAGGAGCCGCTCCCAGTCAGCCTTGCGTGTGCGCGCATCCGTCGCCGAGAGCGAGCAGGCGATGGGCACGTCGAAGTTCGGATTTGCCATGCTGTGAGAGTGGCACTTCAACCCGACTTGAAGTCAAGTCTGAGCATCGGCGCGGTCGCCCAGCGGGCGGGGATCGCCACCTCGCGCATCCGCTACTACGAGTCGGTAGGGGTGCTGCCCGAGCCGCAGCGGGTGTCCGGCCGGCGGCGCTACTGGCCGGACGTGTTGCGCCAGCTCGCCACGATCGACGTCGCCCAGCAGGTTGGGTTCTCCCTCGCGGAGATCCGCCAGCTGCTCCACGCAGGCGGCGAGCCCGCCCACCTCGTGGTGCAGCGCCTTGCCGAGCGCAAGCTCCCGGAGATCGACGAGCTGATCCAGCGCGCGACCGCGATCCGCCGTTGGCTCGAGATGACGAGTGCGTGCGAGTGCGACTCGATCGAGGTCTGCAGCCTGTTCGACCCGAAGCTCGTCGCGCTGCACGAGGAGGCGAGCGCCGCGCCGCTCGCCCGCCTCGTCACACTGCCGCGAGCTTCTTGCTGAAGAACTTGAGCGCGGTCGCGGTCTTCGTCTGCTGCTCGCCGCCGAGATCGATCCCGTGCCCCTCGAGGAACACCCGCGTCTCGACGGCGACATTGAACGCCTCGGTCGGCGTGCACTTGGTGGACAGCTCGAGGATCCGCGTGTCGTCCGGGTAGAGCCAGACCTCCGCCACCAGCTTGCGCCCAAGCGCCTTGGGCGCGAACTTGAGCTTCAGGACGAAGACCGGACCCATCACGGCGAGGTCGTCGAGCTGGATCCCATCGGGCGCGTGGGCGGCGAAGAATTCGCGCTGCTCCTTGCTGAACAGCTTGCGCAGCGCCCGCTCGCCCTTGATCGCCTCCTTGACCGAGCCCGTGGCGGGCGTGCCCTTGAACGAGCCCGAGCACACGAAGCCGCCGGGCATCGCGTCCACCTCGACGCCGAAGGCGGGCGAGTCGCGCAGCTCCTCCGGCAGCTCGGCCGGCACGACCGGCCGCAGCTTCACCACGCTGTCGTCCCCCTTGCCCTGGACCCGCCGTGCGCGAGCGACTACGCCGGCCTTGTTCAGGTCGAGCGTGGGCGTGTCGAGGAAGAACACCTGGCGGATCTGGGCGTCGATCGGATCGAGGTCGAGCGCGCCGATGGCCGAGCGCTGGTAGGACTCGGGCACGGTCATCTTCAGCTCGACGCTGTCGGCGCCGTGGATCAGGTCCAGGAATTCGGGCAGCTGGTCGGCGTCCAAGGTCGGCGCGGCGGCGGTAGGCATGGCTACTCCTCACTCTGCGGGGGTGCTTGCGCAAGCCTCCACAGCCGGCCGGGTCGGGAGCAAGGATGCTCGCCGGTGGATGGCGCGGGATGCGCGCACCCTCGGCCGCGGCTCAGGCCGCCCAGCTCGTGATGAGCGTGCGCGCCGTCTCCACGTCGGGGTGCAGCGGACGGTCGGCAAGCTCGGCGTCGAGCAGCGGCTCGGCGGCGTCGTACAGCCTGCGGGCGCCCTCGCCCGTGGGCTCGTGCTCGGCGAGCCGGAGCGCCCGCATCGCCGTGACCAGCTCGACCGCGATCAACGCGCGCAGCGCCTCGAGCGCCTCGTGCGCGCGCCGCGCCGCGGTCGGAGCGAGGCTCGCGTGGGACTCGACGCCGCGCGCCACCGACACCGTCTGAGCGGCCACCGGCGTGACCAGCGAGCGCACCTCCGCGGCGGCGGCATGCGCCGTGTACTCGAGGATCAGGCCGCCGGAGTCCGGGCCCGGGTCGAGCGCGAGGAAGGCGGGCAGGCCGGTGACGCTCGCGTCGAGCAGCGCGCTCACGCGCGCGGCGATCAGCGCCGCCGACTGCGCCACCGCCGTGCGCAGCCCGTCGATCGCGTTGGCGAGCGGCGCGGCGTGCGGGTTGCCGTTCGGCAGAGCCACGTCCTCGCCCGCGACGATCAGCGGGTTCTCTCCGGGGAAGTTGAGCTCGTGGATCACGTTCTCCTCGAGCGCCCCCAGCGCGTCGTGCACCACGCCGTCCACCTGCGGCAGCGCGCGGAACGGGTACGGGTCCTGGATCGCCGCGGCCGTGGGCTCGCGCGAGCGTCCTCGCAGGCCGGCGAGCAGCTCGCGCATGCGCTCGGCCACAGCCGTCTGCCCCGGCTGGTGGCGCCCGGCGTGGAGGCGCGCGTCGAGCACCACGGGGTTCGCGGCCGCCGCCTCGAACGACAGCGCCGCCACCGTGAGCCACGTGTCGAGCAGGGCGCGCGCGTCCACCACAAGCAGCGCCGCGTGCCCCACGCTCACGGCGTTGCTGCTCATGAACGCGAGCCCGTCCCGCGGCCCGAGCCGCCCCGGCGCGATGCCCGCAGCGCGCAGCGCCTCGGAGGCGTCAACGAGCTCCTCGCCCAGCCACGCCTGCCCCTCGCCGAGCAGCGCGAGCGCGATGTCAGACAACGTGGTCAGGTCGCCGGTGCCGAGTGAGCCGAGCTCGCGCGTGAATGGAAGGAAGCCGGCGTTGATCGCCGCCACGAGCGCGTCGAGCAGCTCCGCCGCCACGCCTGCCCCGCCGGCGCCGAGCTGGTTGGCGCGCGTGGCCATCGCGGCGCGCACGCGCTCGGCGCGCAACGGCCAGCCGGCGCCGCAGGCATGGCTCCGCAGCAGCTTGATCTGGTGATCCACCTGCTCCCGTTCGTCGAGCCGCAGCCCGCGCAGCGGCCCCACGCCGGTGGTCACTCCGTAGAGCTCGTCGCCGCGGGCGAGCACGGCGTCGGCGGCCAGGCGGGCGGCGTCGTTGCGGCCGCGCGCGTGCTCGCTCAGCTCGACCGGCGCACCGCCGCGCGCAACCCGCGCCACCTGCTCAGGGGTCAGCGTCGCACCGTCGAGCACCACCGGATCCGGCATCGCCCGCGACTGTAGGGAGCGGAGCGGTCGGTCCCGTCTACGCTGCTGGGATGGCCAGCTGGGATGACGTCCGCCGGATCGCGCTCGCGCTGCCGGAGACGAGCGAGCGCACGTCGCGCGACAACGCCCAGTGGCGGGTGAAGGACAAGCTGTTCGTGTGGGAGCGGCCGCTGCGCGGCTCGGACCTGAAGGCCCTGGGCGCGAGCGCGCCGGACGGGCCGATCCTCGGCGCCCGCGTGGAGCACGAGCTGGCAAAGGAGGCGCTGGTCGCCGACGACCCCGGCGTCTTCTTCACCACGCCGCACTTCGACGGCTACCCGGCGATCCTCGTCCAGCTCGACAAGATCGGCATGGACGATCTCGAAGAGGTGATCGTCGAAGCGTGGCTCTGCCGGGCGCCCAAGAAGCTCGCCCGGGACTACGGCGAGCGCTCGGACTAGGCGCGCTCAGCGGAGGTGGCCGGCGAGCCACTCCAGCACTTCGTGGATGCGGTGACTGCCGAGCGTCAGATGGCCCTCGTCGGGGAACACCTCACCCTCGGCGCCCGCCACGTGCTCGAGCAGCCAGTGTCCGTGCGCGGCCGGCACCATCAGGTCCTGTTCGCCCTGCCACACGAGCGTCGGCACGCCCAGCGTGCCGAGGTCGAAGCCCCACGGCTCGAGGAACGCCAGGTCGTCGTCCACCCAGCCCTCCACGCCGGGCACGAGGCCGATCTTCACGGACTCGAGCATGTACTCGGCCAGCTCGCCGGTGAGCGCCTCGGCATCCACCGTGCTCAGGTGCGGCTCCATCGCCGTGCGCAGCTCCTCCGCCTGGACGCTCACCATGTCCGCGGCCTCCGCGGTGAGGAACTCCGTGAGCGCCTCGCGCCCCTTCCGTGCGGCCGCGAACTCCACGATGTTGCCCTCGCCCATCCCCTCGACGAGGTCGAGGTCGGGCGCGTCGGGCGGCCCGATGCCCACCACGGAGGCGGCCGCCACGCAGCGGTCGGGCAGCAGCGCGGCGCAGGCGAGCGCGTGCGGACCCCCGCCGGAGACGCCGTAGGTGGCGAAGCGCTCGATGCCCAACTCGTCGAGGATCGCCGCCACGTCGGCGGCGGCGTCGGCCACCGTGCGGCCCGGGTCCGGGGTCGAGCCGCCGTAGCCCGGCCGGTCATAGGCCACGAGCCGCAGCCCGAGGCGCGCCGCGCCCTCGAGCTCCATGCCGAAGAAGCCGCCGGAGCTCGGAGTGCCGTGGTGCGAGACCACCACCGGCCCGCTGTCCACGCCGGCCTCGACCACGCTCAGCGTGCGCCCGTCAGGCGTCGCGACCCTGCTGGTCCTGTCCCCCGCCATCGCGCCGCACCTTAGCCAAACGCCGAGGGGCCCCAGCGCGACGCCGGGGCCCCTCGTACAACTCCCTGCAAATCGGAACTAGCCGACGATCACCTTCGCCTCCATCCACGGGTGGATGGCGCACAGGAAGTAGAGCGTGGTGCCCTTCTTCGCGGTGAGCCTGAGGTCGATCGACTCACCCTTCTTGCCCGGGCCGGTGAGGCTTGGCGCGCTCGCGCCGCTTCAGCCGGCGCGCCCGAAGGTGAGGTGAACGACGCCGCTCCCGTAGGACTCGACGTCCAGCAGCCCGAGCTTGGTGGGCGCGCCGCCCTCGGGAAACAGCCGCTGTCCGGAGCCGAGCGCCAGCGGGAACACGAACAGGTGCAGCGCGTCCACGAGCTCGTCGGCGAGCAGCGCGCGCACGAGCGTCCCACTGCCGGTCACGTAGATGTCACCGTCGATCCTGTCCTTCAGCGAGCTGATCGTGGCGGCGTCGTAAGGGCCGAGCACCGACGAGTTGTCCCAGTCGGTGCCTCTCAGCGTCGACGACACGACGTACTTCGGCGACTCGTTCATGAACGGCGCGCCCGGGTCCTCCTCGGCGCTGCGGCCAGACCAGGCCGGGGCAAATTGCTCGTAGGTCGCGCGCCCGAGGAGGATCGCCTTGCTCGCGCCCATCAGCCCGCCG
>DASXCV010000209.1:0-3934 GCA_036491015.1 Thermoleophilaceae bacterium
GCACCGAGCACGAGCAGCTCCGGCGGGCCGTCCGGTGGCGGCACCGGAACGAAGCGGTCGAGGTCCACGCCGGGATGGATCGTCTGCGCGCCTGGGATGCCCAGCTCGCGGGCGATGCACTCGGACGCGGTGCTCACCGCCTCGGCGCGGCGGGCGGCCGCGCGCACGGCGCGCGCGACGGCGGGGCCGGGCAGAAGGTCGTTGTGCTGGAACGCGAGCGGCGGGCGCCGCCGCAGCCCGACCGCGGCGAGCAGAGCGCGCATTCCCCAGGCGTAGAGCAGCTCGGGGCGCACGGCACGCACGATGGCGTCGAGCTCGCGGCGCATGCCGAGGAGGTCGAGCGTGGCGCCGGCGCGGCGGTCCCGCAGCTCGAGCGGGCGCTCGCGCAGCGTGAGCACGTGCAGCCCGGCGGCGCCCGCCCGCTCGGCCAGCGGCCCCTCCGGGCAGGCGAGCGTGGGCGGCTCCTCGAGGCCCGCGGCGGCGTCGAGCAGCAGCCGCTCGGCCCCGCCGAGCAACCCCGAGTAGCTCGCGAACAGCACCGGCACGGCTAGGCCTCCGCCGGCCGCTCCCCGAGCGCGATCAGCGCCCCGGCGAGCGCGATCGCGGGAAGCGTGACCGCGGGCAGCTGCCAGTCCCAGTCGATCGAGGCGTGCAGGAGCCAGACGAGCGCGCCGGCCATCAGCCCGGCCGCGAGCGGAGCGTTCGCGCGCAGCGCGCGGGCCGCCGCCCAGCCCACGCCGCCGAGCAGCGCGCCGAGCGCGAGCAGCCCGACGATGCCGAGCTCGGCCGCGGTCTCGAGCTCGATCGAGTGCACGTTCTGCACGCTCTCCCGGATCGGTCGCTGCTCGAGCCAGTACACGCGAAAGCCGGACGTGCCGAGGCCGTCGAGCGGGTGGTGGATGAATGCGCGGGCACCGATGCGCCAGTACTGGTAACGGTTCGAGCTGACGGTGGTGAGCCGCGAGGCGTTGGCGCCGGCGAACTTGGCGGCCGACACCTTCTCGCGCAGCCCGCCCACGATCAGCCCGGCGGTGACGAGCAGGACGATGCTGAGCGCGATCGCCACCCGCCGCCGCACCACGGGCGACTCCGGCTCGAGCTGCGCGTCGTCGCGCTCGCGCGCGGACAGGCGAGCCTGCGCGAGCGCCGCCGCCCCCGCCACGACGGCGAACAGCACGAACACGATCGCGCCGTCGCTCTCGCGCGAGCCGGGCCCGCCGTGGAGCGACGCCACGCCCGGGAACGCGGACGAGACGGCGGCCGCCACCACGCCCGCCACGAGCACGAGCCCGGCGGCGCGGAGCTGCGCCCGCACGGGCACCGCCGCCACGAGCACCACGAGTCCCACCGCCGCGGCGGCGATCGCGCCGCGCGAGTACGAGAGGTAGATGCCGGCGCCGAGCGGCCCGCTGGCGGCGGCGGCCGCGATGCGCATCCAGCGCGGCCGGGTGGGGTCGCCGGCCAGACGGGCGCACAACACGAAGCCGATCGCGGCGAGCGCGCCCTCCGAGTTCCAGTACGTGATCGGCTGCTCGAGCCGGCCGCCCGCGTTCAGCGAGTGGGCGAGGTGGACGATCCCGGGCAGCAGCCGCCCGGACAGGCCGTAACCGATCACGATCACGGTCCCGGCCGCAAGCGCCGGCTCCATCA
This sequence comes from Thermoleophilaceae bacterium, assembly GCA_036491015.1. GTDB lineage: Bacteria > Actinomycetota > Thermoleophilia > Solirubrobacterales > Thermoleophilaceae > JAICJR01. Next base: position 1,651 of record DASXCV010000209.1, read on the forward strand.
GCCGCACCACGCCCCGCTCGCGCGCCATGCCCACGGCCACGAGCAGGGCGGCGAGATACAGCAGCAGGCGCTCCACGTCGCCGGTGGCCGGGCCGCGCAGCGGCGCCCACGTGATCGACAGCGCGCTCCAGGCCACGAGCACCACGAAGCCGCCCACCGCCAGCCAGCCCGGGGCGCTCCGCGGCAGCGGCAGCGGGCCGGCGAGCGCGAGCAGCAGCACCACGAGCCACGCCACGATCGCGGCGATCAGCCGCGGCTCGGTGAAGAAGCCGCCGGAGTAGAAGGCGACCACAGTCGGGCCCGCAAGCAGCAGGACGGTGGCCACGGCCAGGGCGGCTCGGCGCATCCGCGGCAGGCTAACGCCCTCCAATATGGTCTGGCACATGGACCTTGCCCGCGGCGTTCGCCGTCTGGCACCCGCCGGCATTGCGTTCATCCTCGCCGTGATCCTGTTCGCGCCGGCCACGCTCGGCGGGAAGGTGCTGTCGGCGAGCGACATCCCGCTCTTCTCGTCGCCCTATCCGCCGCAGCCGCCGGGCGCCCAGCCGCAGAACCCGCTGCAGTTCGACGCCGCGAACGTGTTCGAGCCGGACGGGCTCGTGGTGCGCGACGCGCTGCGCGGCTTCCGGCTGCCGGTGTGGACCTCGCAGCAGTCGGCCGGGCAGCCGCTCCTGGCCGCGCAGCAGAGCGCGCCGCTGTTCCCGCTCACGTGGCTGGGCGTGGTGTTCCCGTACTGGCACTCGCTCGCCTGGATCGCCGTGCTCAAGCTGGTGCTCGCCTTCACGGGCACGTTCCTGCTCGCGCGGGCGCTGCGGCTGGGGGTGGCGGCGGGGCTGATCGCAGGTCTCGCGTTCGGCTTCGGCAGCTACCTCGTGGACTGGCTCTCCCATCCTCACGCCAACGCCTACGTGCTGCTGCCGTGGCTGTTCCTGGCCGCCGAGCGCTTGGTCGAGCGAAGACGCGTGCGCGACGCCGGCCTGCTCGCGCTCGCGTTCGGGCTCGCGTTCCTGGGCGGGCAGCCGGAGAGCAGCATGCTCGTCACGCTCGCCGTGGCCGGCTGGGTGGTGTACCGGCTGCTGGCGGGTAGCTCGGGAAGCGGGCGAGGGAGTGTGGTTGCGCTCGCCGTGTGCGCGCTCGTGCTCGGGGTGGGGCTCGCCGCCGTGATGCTGATCCCGTTCGGCGAGGCGCTGCGGCAGTCCTACGACACCTCGCGCGCAGAGCCGGCGCTGCCGCTGCGCTCGCTGCTCAGCGTCGTGTTCCCGGAGTTCTGGGGGCGCCCGGACCGCGCCGGGCTGTCCGTCGGGCCCGCCAACTTCACCGAGCGCACGCTGTACGTGGGCGCGCTGCCGCTGCTGCTCGCCGTGGCGGGGCTGTGCTCGCGGCGGCCACGCGGGCCGCAGCTCTTCTTCGCGGGGCTCACCCTGGTGGCGCTGCTGGTCGCGCTCGACACCGGTCCGATCACGAAGGCCGTGCGCCACATCCCGCTGCTGGACGTGGCGAACATGAACCGCGCGCTCGTGCTCGCCTCGTTCGCGCTGGCGATGCTCGCGGGCTACGGCTGCGAGCGGCTGCTGAAGGCGAGTGCCGCGGAGCGGCGGAAGCTGCTGATCGTCGCCGCGGTCGTGGCCGGCGTGCCGGTGCTGATCACGATCCTCGCGCACCCGTCGTGGCTCGGTGACCTGCCCGACGCCGTGCGGCGGCTGTTCGGCGGCGCGGCAAACGCGAACCGGGGCGCGGTGGGGCTCGCGGCGGTGATTCGCTGGCTCCTGTTCGCGCTCGTGGCGATCCTGCTCGTGGCGCGGCCCGCGCTGTGGCGAAGGCGCGGGCCGGTGCTCGCGGTCGCGGCCATCGGGCTCGTGGCGCTCGACCTGCTCGCGATGGGCTGGGGCTACAACCCCGCTATCCCGAAGTCGCAGGCCGACCCCGCGCGGCCCCAGGCGATCGCCGCCGCGCAGTTCGTGGCGGGCGGGACCGGCGGCCGCGTGACGGGCATCGGCGCGCTCGAGCCCAACACCGCGTCGCGCTGGGGGCTGCGCGACGCGCGCGGTCACGAGGACCCGGTGGTGGAGCGCTCGCAGAAGCTGTGGCTCGACCTGTCGGGCGGCATCACCACCGCGCTGTTCGGCGGCACGCCGAGCGCAGCCACCACGGCGCGCCCGCTCGACGTGTTCGGCGTGAGCGCCGTGGTGCTCGGCCCGCCGGGCAGCGACCTCGAGCGCCGCCTGGCGCCTGCCCTGCCCGGCACGCGCGTGGCGTACTCGGGGCCGGGAGCGGTGGTGCTCGC
>DASXCV010000210.1:0-3224 GCA_036491015.1 Thermoleophilaceae bacterium
CTGCCCGTTCACCCACGACACATGCGAGGTCGCGACGAGGCGCGTCTTGTCCGTCACCGCATTCGCCAGCTCGGCGAACGGCACGAGCTTCACCTCCACCCCGCAGCGCCGCTTCGCGCCCGCCAGCGGCACGAGGATGCCCGGGTGCTCCTCGTCGCTCGTCACGATCTCGTCGCCCGGCTGGAGGTCGAGCCCGCTGATCACGATGTTCACGCCGTCCGTCGTGGAGTGGGTGAGGCCCACATCGTCGGGCTCGCAGCCGAACAGCCCGGCCAGCAGCTCGCGCCGGCGGTCCATCGCTCCGAGCATCGCGTCGAAGTGCGCGCGACCGGCGCGCCCGTCGCTCAGCTCGAGCGCCAGCCGCTCCTGCGCGGCCTCCGCGGCACGGCGCGGCATCGGGCCGTCGGTGCCGGCGTTCATGTACGAGAACTTCTCGAACACCGGGAACTCGGCCCGGAACTTGGCGGGGTCCGTCACCGGCCGCATGTTAGGTTGCAGGGCGTGATCGTCGAGCGCTCGATGCACCCGGACTGGCTGTCGAACGCGTACGTCGTGGCCGACGAGCCCGGCGGCAGCGCCGTGATCATCGACTCCGGTGGGCCGTCCGAGGCGCTGCTCGAGGCGATCGAGAAGCTCGGCGTGGCGCCCACCCACCTGCTGCTCACGCACCACCACGGCGACCACGTGGCCGAGAACCACGTCTACAAGGAGAAGTTCAACGTCGAGATCGTGGCCGACCCGGTGGAGTCGGAGGAGCTGATGGACGTCGACCGCCACATCGTCTCCGGCGAGACGCTGCAGGTCGGCGGCCTCCACATCCAGGCGATCGCCACGCCCGGCCACACCGCCGGAATGCTCTCGTTCCTCATCAACGACGAAGACGTCTTCACGGGTGACACGCTTTTCAAGGGCTCGGTCGGCGGCGTGCGCGCCCCGGGCTCGACGACCTTCGAGGACCTCAGGCACTCGATCATGGACGTGCTGATGAAGCTCCGCCCCGAGGTCACGATCCGCCCCGGCCACACGGACCCGACCACGATCGGCGACGAGTGGGAGAACAACGCCTTCATCCGCGTCTGGCGCGGCCTCGACCCCGAGGGCTCCGAGAAATGCACCGTCGCCGGCGAGGAGGCAACCCTCGTCCTATGGGCGCCCGACTACGACGGCGGCCACAAGGCGTGGGTGAGGTGGAGCAGCGGGAAAGACGACATCGTGCCCGGCTCGCGGGTGGAGCGCAGCTAGCCCCACCTGAACGAGGTGGCAGATTCTGCCGCCGGTAACCGACGGGAGAATCTGCCAGTTGCCTCAGCCGCAGACCGGCCAGGGTGAGGTGCCCGCGCGGTCGAGTAGTAGCTGGGCGCGAGCGTCCTGCTCCGCCTCGGGCGCCGCCGCAGGATCGCCGTGGCCGCCCACTGATGCCCAGGTGCCGTAGTCGAACTGGTACTTGCCGCGGAACGCTCCGCCGCCGCCGATGGCGCGCGGATTGTCGTGCGACTCGCAGTTGGCGATCGCTGCGAGTTCGGGGGAGATGTGGATCCCCCGCAGCGCACGCCGGCGTCGCAGCCGTGAGCGGCGCCGCGCCGCGTGCAGCGGACCGTAGTTCGAGAACTGCCTGGCGTTGAACGCCGGGTGGCCGGTGATGGCGATCGTGTCGTCGTGGGACGACGTGGCCGCCGCGGCTGCCGGTACGGCGATCGCGCCGGCCGCCGCCAGAGCAGCGAAGACATGCCTTCGCAAAGGAAACCTCCAAATCGGGAACGCACTGCGCTCCCCTCCCCATCAGGCCACCGTTCCCCGCCCCGGGTATCCGAACGTGAGCTGCGTCACGGATAGGCTGCCGCGCGTGAGGTGCCACCTTCAGGCAATGCCGCTTGGCAGGCGGACTGCCGCCGATTACGCGCAAATCGCGGGCCACGAGCAGATCGAGCGGCTGCAAGAGATCGCCCGGCCACTCAGGGGCGCGCGCGTGCTGCACCTGGCGGCGGCCGGGTCCCGCCTGCGCTCGCCGGAGATCCTGCCCTCGTTGCTGTCGCTGTACGGAGACCTGGGAGTCCAGGCCGAGTACCAGGTGCTCACCGGCGACCGCCCACTCTGGCGCTTGACCCGCGAGCTCGAGGACGGCCTTCAGGGCGGCGAGACCGCCATCTCCGATGACGTCTGGTCCGAGTACATGGAGGACTCGCCGGCGCCGGCGGGCTTCGACGCCGTGGTGGCCCACGGGCCCGGCCCACTCGCCGCCGCGGCCAGGTCCGGCGGCGCCTACGTCTGGCGCTGCGAGCTCGGCACCGGCAACGCGGAGCCGGCCGCCTGGGAGCGTCTCAAGCCGCTGGTCGACGGCGCGGGCGCCGTCGACGCCCAAGAGGCGATCGACCCGCTCTCCCCATCCTCAGTAGACCTCCCGGTGAAGCTGGCCGGCTCGATGTTGAAGTCACTCGGCATCGACTTGAGCAGACCGACCATCTTCCAGGCCCACCCCTTCGACACCTGGCAGGACCCGCACGAGGTGATCGACGCCTTCGCGGCGGCGGCGCTCCCCGGTCTCCAGCTCGTCCTGGCCGGCGATCCGCAAAACGACGATGTCGAGGCCTGGCGCCTGCTGCGCGAGGTGTCCGACTACGCCGAGACCCAGGACGGCATGCTGCTCCTCAGAAACGTGGGGGACGTGGAGCTGAACGCCCTCCGCACGCTCGCGCGGGCCGGAGTGGAAAGCTCGCTCGTGCCCGGCTCGGAGCTGGGCACGCTCGAGACGCTGTGGAAGCGCACTCCGATGGTGGAGGCCAGCCCGGAGCGCATCGCCGAGCTGGTGAACGACCCGGGTCTCGCGATCGAGGAAGGCCAGGCGGGGCACGAGCGCGTCCTGGCCGGCCACCTGATCACGACTCTGGCCGAGGCCGAGCTGCGCCTCCTCGCTAGTTTCCAGTCCTCATGAAGGTCACCCTCCCGGACGGCAATGAGCTCGAGCTCGAAAACGGCGCCAGCGGCGCCGACGCCGCGCGCGCCATCGGCGAGGGCCTCGCGCGCGCCGCGCTCGCGATCAAGGTGAACGGCGAGCTGCGCGACCTTTCGCGCGAGCTGGCCGACGGCGACAAGATCGACATCGTCACCGACCGCTCGAGCGGCGCCCTCGACCTCCTCCGCCACGACACCGCCCACGTCCTTGCCGAGGCCGTGCTCGAGCTCTACCCCGGCACCCAGGTGACGATCGGCCCGCCGATCGACGACGG
>DASXCV010000211.1:0-9007 GCA_036491015.1 Thermoleophilaceae bacterium
CTCCCCGCCAGCGGCTCCGGCTCGCCGGCCTCGATGTCCGGCAGACGGGTCAGGAGCTCCGTGAAGATCGAGCGGAGCTGGGTGCGGGCGAGCGAGGCGCCCAGGCAGTAGTGCGGGCCGCCGCCGCCGAAGCCGACGTGGTGGTTCGGGTCGCGGCGGACGTCGAAGCGCTGAGGCTCGTCGAACGCCGCCTCGTCGCGGTTGGCGGAGCTGTAGAACATCACAACCTTGTCGCCCTCCGCGATCGCCTGGTCGCTCAGCTCGGTGTCGGAGGAGGCGGTGCGGCGGAAGGTCATCACCGGCGTGGCCCAGCGCACGAACTCCTCCACGGCCACCGGCATGCGGCCGGGCGGGTCCTCGAGCAGGATCCGGCGCTCGTCGGGGAACCGGGTCAGCGCGTGCAGCGTGTGGCTCGTGGTATGCCGGGTGGTGTCGTTGCCCGCCACCGACAGCAGCACGAAGAACGCGCCGATCTCCTCCGAGGTCAGCCGCTCGCCCTCCACCTCGGCCTGGACGAGGGCGGTCATCAGGTCGTCGGCGGGCTGGCGCCGGCGTAGCTCGGCGAGCTCCATCGCGATGGCGGTGAGGGTCATAATCGCCCCCGCGTTCATCTCGAAGGGCGCGCGGCCGGCGAGCACGTCCGGGTCGTTCCAGCCGACCACCTCGTCGGCGGCAACGGTCACCGTGTCGCGCTGCGACTCGGGCACGCCGATCAGGTCCGCGATCGTAGTCATCGGCAGGCGCTTGGCCACGTGCTCGACGAAATCGCAGTCACCGCGCTCGATCAGCTCGTCCACCACCGCCGTGGCGAGCCCCCGGATGCGCTCCTCGATCCGCGCGGTCTGGCGCGGGGTGAAGGCGGCGCTCACGAGCCCGCGCAGCTTGGTGTGCCGCGGCGCGTCCGTGGCGAGGAAGGAGATCGAGGCCTCGAGCAGCTCCTCCGGCACGTCCTCGAACATCACGCCCTGGCCCGAGCGGAACGTCTTCGGGTCGCGGCTGACCATGCGCACGTCGCCGTAGCGGACCACCGCCCAGTACCCGGTGGTGGGCATGTCGGGCCCCATCAGGACGCTGTCAGGCGGGCGCTGCCAGGACACCGGCGCCTCGCCCCGCAGCCTCGCGAACGCAACCTCGCGCTCGGCCGGCGGGAGCCGCCAGAACGCTTGATCCGAGAGGTCGATGTCGACTACGCCGGGCATTGCGCAGCTTTAGCAGAACTCGCACTGTGGGCGCAAATGTTGCGTTTCGCACACGTGGGGCCGGGCAACCCTGAGCCATGAGGAGAATCCCGCGCACAAAAGGCGCCATTTCAGGCTTTCTGATCATTCTGCTCGGGCTCTGGGGAGGGCTCGTTCCCTTCATAGGGCCGTACTTCGACTACGCGATGCACACGGACCAGACGTGGCAGTGGTTCACCGACCGCGCCTGGCTCGAGGTGCTTCCGGCAGTCGTGACGATCATCGGCGGCTTCATGCTGATGAGCGGCGTCACGCGCGGGAGCATGTCGCTCGGCGCGATGCTGGCGCTGGCGGGCGGCCTGTGGTTCATCGTCGGGCCGAACGTGAGCGTGCTCTGGAACCACGGCGCGATCACCGTCGGGCCGCCGATCGCGCGCCACAACGTCACCCGCATGCTCGAGTGGGTCGGGTTCTTCTACGGCACGGGCGCGCTGATCACGATGTTCTCGGCGTATGCGCTCGGCTTCCTCGCCGCGCTGCCGATAGTGGACGAGCGCGTGGTGGGCAGGACCGTCGCCACGGGCGCCGGCGCAGGCGCCGCGGGCTTCGCGGCCGGCCGTGCGAGCGGCAGGCGCAAGCAGCGCGAGCGCGACGCCGTCGACGCCCCCACCGAGCGCGTGCCGGCCACCACAGCCACCGCCGGCGGCGCTGCTCCGACAGCAGGCGCGGACGCTCCGGCGCGCGACACGGCCCCGGCCGCAACCACGAACGGCCCGGCGGCGCGCGATGGCGCACCCGCGGACGACATGGCAGCCGCGCCGCGCTCGCGCACGGGCCGCTTCTTCCGCCGTCGCCGCGCCACCACGCGGACCTAGTAGGCCACGCGACCCCACCGCGCGCGCCGCCTTCGCGACGTGCGCGCGCGGTGAGAAACCGATAAACCTCTCGGCGTGAGCACCGCCGCACCCCCACGCGCCTCGCGCGAGGACAAGGACCGTCTGCTCGAGGAGTTCATCCGGCTGTGCGAGATCGAGAGCCCGTCGCGCAAGGAGCGCCCCTGCGTGGACGCCGTGTCCGCCGCGCTCCGCGAGCTGGGCCTCGAAGTGGAGGAGGACGGCAGCGGCGCGGAGACCGGTTCCGACTCCGGCAACCTGATCGCCCGCATACCCGGGCCCGACGGCGCCCGCACGATCATGCTCTGCGCCCACCTCGACACCGTGCCGCTAGCGGGACCGGTTGAGGTGGTGCGCGAGAACGGCACGCTCGTCAACAAGCACGAGGCAATTCTGGGCGCCGACAACAAGGCGGCCGTCGCCACGATTCTCGCCACGGCGCGGAAGCTGGTGGCGGAGGGCTCGCCGGTGGGCGTCGAGCTCGTGTTCACCACCTGCGAGGAGATCGGCCTGCGCGGCGCGAAGGCGCTCAACCGCGGCGCGCTCGAGTCCGAGTATGGCTTCGTGTTCGATCTCGCCACTCCGATCGGGGAGCTGGTGGTGGCGGCGCCGACGTACTACCGGATCGACGCGCGCTTCCGCGGGCACGCCGCGCACGCCGGCATCCGGCCCGAGGCGGGCCGCAACGCGATCGCGGCGGCAGCGGCGGCGATCGCGCGCATGGACCTCGGCCGCGTGGACCCGGAGAGCACGGCCAACGTCGGCACCATCGCGGGCGGCACCGCCGCGAACGTGGTGGCCGAGCACTGCGTGGTGGAGCTCGAGGCGCGCAGCCTCGATCACGAGCGCGCGGCGGCGATGGTCAGGCAGATGGTGGACGTGATCACAGAGGCCGCAAGCGACGCCGAGTGCGATGTGGAGACCGCCGTGGAGGAGCAGAATCGCGGCTTCCGGCTGGCACGCAACTCGCCCCCGGTGGCGGCCTCGGCAGCGGCGCTCGAGGCGCTCGGCATCGAGCCGAGCTACGTGACCACGGGCGGCTGCAGCGACGCGAACATCTTCGTGGCGGACGGGCTGCCCTGCCTGTGCCTTGCCAACGGCACCGAGCGCAACCACCAGCCCGACGAGAGCGTGACCGTGGACGCGCTCGAGACCACGCTCGACGTGACGCTCGGGATCGTCGCCCAGAGCGCGTGAGCCCGCTGGTCCTGCGCAGGGGGACCGCCGCGTCGGTGGAGCGCGCGGGCCCGCTCGCGCGGCTGATGGTGGACGTCGACGGTGAGCAGCGGCCCGCGGTGTCGTACACGGCGCTCACCGGCCCGGTCGAGGCGGGCGACGACGTGGTGGTGAACTGCGCGGCACTCGACCTCGGGCTCGGCAGCGGCGGCTTCGACATCGTGCACGTGAACCTCACGCGCGGGCTCGACCAGGCCGGGGAGCCCGGTGCGCACGTGATGAAGCTCGGCTACACGTCGCTGCAGCACGCGGTGCACCCCTTCGAGGAGCGGACCGGGGAGGAGAGCGGTTCGGCGCCCGGTCCCGTCGCGGTGATCGCCCTTCACGGGCAGCTGCCCCTCGTCGCGTGGGCCGCGGCGGAAGGCGGCGAGCGGCCACGCCGGATCGGTTACGTGCAGACCGCCGGCGGCGCGCTGCCGGGCGAGCTGTCGGACGTCGTGCGGGAGCTGCGGGAGCGAGGACTGCTCGCGGCGCACGTCACCGCCGGCCCGTCCTTCGGCGGGGAGCACGAGGCGATCACGGTGGCGGGCGCTCTCGAGGCCGGCTTCGCGGCCGACGGCTGGGATGCCGCCATCGCCGGCCCGGGTCCGGGCATCCTCGGCTCGGCCACCCGGCTCGGCCACGGCGGCCTCGCCGCGCTCGACACCGCGCACGCCGCGCTCGCCCTCGGCTGCCGCACGCTGCTCGTGCCGCGGATGTCGAGCGGCGACCCGCGCGAGCGCCACCGGGGCCTCTCCCACCACAGCGCCACCGTGCTCGAGCTGCTCTTGCGGCCGGTGCTCGTGCCGGTGCCGGAGGGCGCCGGGCCGCCGCCCGGCCGGCACGAGGTGGCCGAGTTCGCCGTCGACCTCCAAGGCTATGCTCGCTCGGGCCTGACTGTGACGACGATGGGGCGCACGCTGGAGGAAGACGAGCTGTTCTTCGAGGCGGCGCTGGCGGGTGGCGCCGCCCTCGCAAAGGAGATCGATGGCATTTGAGCGCATAGGGGTCGACGAGGTGTGGAGCGGCCGGATCGCCAACGTGCGCGTGGAGACGTGGCGGCTCGACGACGGCGAGGAGGTCGAGCGCGAGGTGGTCGGTCATCCGGGCGCCGTGGCCATCGTGGCGCACGACGGCGAGCAGCTCTACCTCGTCCGCCAGCCGCGCGAGCCGGTGGCGGAGCCCGCGCTGCTCGAGCTCCCGGCGGGCAAGCTCGACAAGGACGGCGAGGCCCCGCTCGAGACCGCCAAGCGCGAGCTCGCCGAGGAGATCGGCAAGGGCGCCCACACCTGGGAGCACCTCACAACTTTCTACATATCGCCGGGTTTCTCGGACGAGGAGATGCACCTGTTCCTGGCCACGGACCTCTACGACGAGCACGCGGAAGCCGAGGAGAACGAGCGGATCGAGATCGAGACCGTCCCGCTCGCCCGGCTCGACGACCTGATCCGCGAGTCCGCCGACTCGAAGAGCCTCGTCGGCCTCCTGTGGCTCAAGGCGATGGGCGGCGCCGCGTGAGGAAGCGGCTCGCGCTGCCGCTGGCGCTGGCGGCGCTCGCGTGCGCTCCGGCCGCCGCGCTCGCGGACGCCACGGTGGACAACACGGGTGACGACGCTCCCACAGGCAACCCCGCCGACTGCTCGACTCCGGGCGCCTGCACGCTGCGCGACGCGGTGGCCGCGGGCGGGACGATCACGTTCGCCTCGGGGCTCGGGCCGATCCAGCTCACGGCGCCGATCGTGGTGTCGGCGAGCGGCCTCACGATCACCGACCCGGAGGGCGACGTGACCGTCGGTCCGTCCGGCACCGTCGACCCGCTGCTCGAGTTCGCCACCGGTGCGTCAAACGAGCTCGTGCAGGGCGTGAGCTTCACGGACCCGAGCGGCACCGCGATCAAGGTCGACGACGGCGTGACCGGCGTGAAGGTCGAGAAGAGCCCGATCTTCGACGTGACCACGCCGATCGCCCTCGGCACGGGATCGAACGGGGACATCGCCGCGCCGCGGGGCCTGAAGGTCGGTCCGCGCCAGCCCGACGGCTCGCTGCCGGTGAGCGGCACCGTGGCGAGCGGGTCGCGCGTGGACATCTACAAGGGCGACCCCGCGGGCTCGGCGGCCACGACCTTCCTCGGCAGCGCGACCCCGGGCTCCGGCTCGTTCTCGCTCGTGCCGAGCCCGGAGCTGACTCCCGGCCAGAAGGTGGCGGCCACGGTCACGAGCACGAGCGCCGGCAGCGGCACCTCGCAGTACTCCGCCACCGCCACGGTGCCGAGCGACGTGACCTCGCCCACGCTCAAGTCGGCCTTCGCCTTCTCCGACAACGAGGTGATCGCGATCCCGAGCGAGCCGCTGGCCGGCGGGTCCCTCAACCTGAGCGACTTCAGCGTGCAGATGGCGGGGGTGGCGCGCCCGATCACCCAGGGCGGCGTTTCGCCGGACGGCACGCGCGTGTACCTGCTCTCGTCGCAGCCCTGGAACCCGGGCGAGGCGGGAGCGATGTCGTTCTCGGGAGCGGGCGCCGTCACGGACCTCGCCGGCAACTTCAACACCGGCACGAGCCCGATCAACGTGGGCGCCGCCCCGGGCGACTTCACGCCACCGGCGGTCGTGGGGCTCAAGCTCAGGCCGAGCAAGGTCTGCCTGACGAAGGCCAAGAGCTGCAAGCACCCGGGCGTGACCATCAGCTTCGCGACCAACGAGGTCGGCAAGGCTGTTGTGACCGTGAACCGGGCGAGCAACCGCCGCGCCGGCGCGTTCGTGAAGAAGGTGCGCGCGGCCGGGGTCGTGAAGATCCTCTGGCACGGCACGATCCACGGCCGGAAGCTGCGCGCAGGGCGCTACGTGGTCGAGGTGGCGATGGAGGACAACGTCGGGAATGTGACCGACAGCCCGCCGTTCCAGATCATTCACATCGTGCGCACCACGCGGTGACTTTGAGCGCGCCCTTGCAGCGTCAAGGGATGCGGGGCGGTCGGACGAAAGTCTTGTCGTGGCCATCGCCGCCCGACCCCCGCAGTCCCAGCCGTTCGAGCACCTGATGCTGGACTTCCTCGCGTACCTCGAGTTCGAGCGCGGGCTGTCGCGCAACACGCTCGAGGCCTACCGGTCGGACCTGCTGCAGTTCGGCCGCTTCCTGGACGCGCGCGGGGGGTCGGCGGTCACCGCGTCGAGCGCCGACGTCGCGGATTTCCTCGCAGGCCTCGCCCAGGGGAACGGCAAGCCGCCCGCTTCCACCGCCACGATCCACCGCAAGGCCGCCTGCCTGCGCTCCTTCTACCGCCACCTCCGACGCGAGGGCGTGCGCGACTCCGACCCCACGGCAGCGCTCAGCGCGCCGCGCCGCGGGCGGAAGCTCCCGCACGTGCTCACCCGCGACGAGGTGAACCGCCTGCTGTCCCAGCCCCAGGGCTCGGAGCCCTCCGCGCTGCGCGACCGTGCCCTGCTCGAGACGATGTACGCCTGCGGCCTGCGCGCCTCGGAGACGATCGGGCTCGAGATCGCCGACATCGACCTCGAGGAATGCGTGCTGCGCGCGCGGGGCAAGGGGTCGAAGGAGCGGGTGGTGCCGATCGGCCGCAAGGCCGTGGAGGCGCTCCGCATCTACCTCGAGCGCGGGCGCCCGCGGCTCGTGGGCGGGCGCACCGAGCCGCACGTGTTCGTGAACTTCCGCGGCGGCGCCCTCACGCGGCAGGGCCTCTACAAGATCGTCCGCCGCCACGCGCTGCGCGCCGGGCTCGCCGACCGGATGAGCCCGCACACGCTGCGCCACACCTTCGCCACGCACTTGCTGAGCGGCGGCTGCGACCTGCGCTCCGTGCAGGAGATGCTCGGTCACGCAGACGTCTCCACCACCCAGCTCTACACGCACCTGTCGAGCCAGCGCCTGAAGGACGTGTACTTCAAGGCGCACCCGCGGGCCACGACCACGTGAATAAGCTCGGGTGGAGATGCCCGAGCTTCCCGAAGTCGAGACGATCCGCCGCCAGCTCGCTCCCGCCGTCGAGGGACGCGTGCTCGAGGAGCTGGAGGTGCTGGACGCCCGCTGGTGCGACCCCGCGCCGCCCGCCGAGGTGGCCGACGCCGTGCGCGGGCGGCGCATCGAGGCGCTCTCGCGGCGCGGCAAGTACCTGATCTGGGAGCTCGATGACGAGGTGTTCGTGGCGATGCACCTGCGCATGACGGGCAACCTCTTCGTGGTGCCGGCGAGCGAGGACGTAGACGACCGCCCGCACCTGCGCGCGCGGCTCGTGCTCGACTCCGGCGAGCGCGTGCTGTTCGTGGACGTGCGCCGCTTCGGCACCGGGATGGTCCTACTCGGCCACGACGCGCTCGAGGCGTACTTCTCGGCCCGGCTGGGCGTTGAGCCGCTCAGCCCGGACTTCACGGCGGACGCGCTGCGCGCGCTCGCGCGTGGCCGCACGGCGCCGGTGAAGGCGTTCCTGCTCTCTCAGGAGCGGGTGGCGGGCGTAGGGAACATCTACGCGGACGAGGCGCTCTTCCGCGCGCGGATCCACCCGCTGCGGCCCGTGGGCACGCTCAAGCGGCCGCAGATCGAGGCGCTGCGCGACGCGGTGGTGGAGTCGCTCAACGCGGGCATCGACGCGAAGGGCGCCACGATCGACGACTTCCGTCACCCCGACGGCGCGCATGGGTCGTTCCAGGACCGCTTTCTGATCCACCTGCGCGAGGGCGAGCCCTGCGTGCGCTGCGGCCACACAGTGACGAAGATGCGCGCCGCGGGGCGCGGCACCTACGTGTGCGAGCACTGCCAGCCGCGGCCGAGGATGCGCCGGGCGGCGCCGGTCGGCCATACTCGCTAGATGGACCTTCGCGCTACTCAGCAACCACTCAAGGACGCCTACCGGATCGATCCGGAGCAGGCGCAGATCACACTGACTGCCCGCGGCAGCGACTCCGACGACGGCCCGATCTCCTGCTCGGTCGACATCGGGCGCATGATCTACGAGGCTCAGGCCCACTCCGGCGTGGGCGGCCCGGGCACCGGCGCCTGCTCCGGCGACCTCCTGCTCGGCGCGCTCGCCGCCTGTGCGCAGCTCACCTGCCAGATGGTGGCCACCGCGATGGAGCTGCCCGTGAACAGCATCGAGACCGTCGTGGAAGGCGACCTCGACCTCCGCGGCACCCTGGGCGTGGACCGCGAGGTGGGGGCGGGCTTCACCGCCATCCGGGTCCGCTTCGAGGTGGACGCGCCGGAAGCGAGCGAGGAAGACCTTGCTGGGCTGCATCGGAAGGCCGAGCGGTACTGCACGGTTTTTCAGACGCTCGCTCAGAAGCCTGAGCTGAGTACGGAACTGGTTCTTGGTTCTTAGTTCTTAGTTCTTAGAGGTGCTGCTCTAACCAGTCGGCCAGCGGTCCGGCGGCCACCTCGACTAAGCGCTCCTCGAGCGTCGCGCCGGCTTCGAGGAGCCGCTCCACAACCGCCACGTAGTCGCGGCCCTGGGCCCGGTACGCGCGGGAGCCGAGGGCCGCCCAGGCGATGGGTGTGTCGAACTGCGCGCCGGACTTGGCCACCGGGTCGGCCCCGCGCTCGAGCAGCGGATCCACGATCGCCGGGTTGCCGACCCAGGAGGCGTGGTGGAGCAGCGTGCCGGGCGGGCCGCCGCCCACGTGGCCGAAGTAGTTCGGACCGAGCTCGTCGACGATCGTGTCGAAGTGCTCGCTCTGCAGCACGGCCAGGATGAGGACCTCCTGGGCGTCGGCG
>DASXCV010000212.1:0-6711 GCA_036491015.1 Thermoleophilaceae bacterium
TGACTGCGTGCCCGCCGAACTGGTTGCGCAATGCCGCGATCACCTTCGCGCTGTACGACTCGTCCTGCCGTGACGTGAACCGCGCGAGCAGGCTGAGGGTGATCACGGGCGCGGGCACGTTCTTGTCGATCGAGTCGAACACCGTCCAGCGGCCCTCGCCGGAGTCCTCGACGTAGCCCTTGATGTGATCGAGGTCCGTGCCGTCGGCCTCGAAGGCGCGCTCGGCCAGCTCGAGCAGCCAGGAGCGCACCACCGAGCCCTGGTTCCACAGCCGCGAGACCTCGTGGAGGTCGAGGTCGTAGTCCGAGGCGTGCAGGATCTCGAAGCCCTCGGCGTAGGCCTGCAGGAGGCCGTACTCGATCCCGTTGTGGACCATCTTCACGTAGTGGCCCGAGCCGGGGCCGCCCATGTGGGACCAGCCGTTGGGCGGGGCGAGCACGTCGAGGATCGGCGACAGCCGCTTCACTGCCTCGTCGCCGCCGCCGACCATCATGCAGTAGCCCACCTCGAGGCCCCACACGCCGCCGCTCGTGCCGACGTCCACGAACTCGAGGCCGTGCGAGGCGGCCGCCTCGGCGTGCGCCTTCGAGTCGGTCCACTTGGAGTTGCCGCCGTCGACGATCATGTCGCCCTCGTCGAGCAGCCCCATCAGCGTCTCGATCGACGACTGCGTGATCGCGCCCGCCGGCACCATCAGCCACACGGCGCGCGGCTTGTCGAGCTTCGACACCAGGTCCTCGAGCGACTCCGCGGCCGTGGCGCCCACGCCCACCGCCGCCTTCACCGCGTCGGCACCGGGATCGAACGCCATCACCTCGTGGTCCGAGTCGCGCAGGATGCGGTGCACCATGTTGCCGCCCATGCGGCCCAGTCCTACGAAGCCGATCTGCATCAGAGCATCTCCTCGATCTTCTTGGTGAGCCGTGCGAGCGCCTCCGCGGGGTCGCCCTCGAGCCGCACCCGCTCGACGGGCAGCCCGTGCTCGCGCAGCGTGTGGAGGTCGCCGATCGCCTGCGCGTTCTTCAGCGTGGTGAAGCTGTAGCCGGCCTCCGGCACCTCGGCGTCACGGTCGCCGTCGTGGATCAGTTGCAGGAAGACGCCGGTCTTTGGGCCGCCCTTGTGTAACTGCCCTGTTGAGTGGAGGAAGCGCGGCCCGTATCCAAACGTGGTTGCGACGTGTTTGCGTTCGTTGACCGTCGACCGCAGACCGTTGACCGCCTCATCGAAGTCGTCGCTCGGCTCCAGGTAGCCCATGGTCGCGAAGTACTTGCCCTCGCCCAGGTGGTCGAGCAGTGCCTTCAGCGCCGCGTCGTCGGCGTCCTCGGCCTCGGGCAGGTGGCCGTCGTTGGCGTACTCCTCGAGCACCTTGCCGGTGTTGTCCTTCGCCTCCTGCACGTTCGGCTGGTCGAACGGGTTGATCTCGAGCACCCAGC
The DNA here is from genome assembly GCA_036491015.1 of Thermoleophilaceae bacterium. Lineage (GTDB taxonomy): Bacteria > Actinomycetota > Thermoleophilia > Solirubrobacterales > Thermoleophilaceae > JAICJR01. The sequence goes on from DASXCV010000212.1 coordinate 1,434, forward strand.
CGGCCACCGCGGTGGCGAACTCGGCGAAGAAGAACAGGCTGCCGAGGTCGTTCGCGCTGCCGACGTTCACGACGACGGTCGGGTGCCCGGCCTGGCCGAGCGCCTCGATCGCGGCGTCGCGCGCGGCGTCGGCATCGTCCGTGTTGCGAAGGTGGAGGAAAATGCGGTCGTTGCCGTAGGAGGCGGGCTCGCCGAGCGGCTCGTCCGCCACGGGCAGGATGCCGCGACCGTGCTTGCCGGTGGACTCCGCCACGAGCTGCTCCGCCCACAGGCCGAAGCTCGAGATCGGCTTGTCCACGACGAACGTGAGCTTGTCGCGCCCGCGCAGGGCGAGCTCGCCCACGAGCAGGCCGAGCCAGAGCCCGGAGTTGTCCACGCTCTGCTCGTGCGGCTGGCAGCGCTGCTCGGCCACCTGCGCACGCTCGAGGATCGCGCGGATGTCGATACCCGCGAGCGCCGCCGGCACCATGCCGAAGTGCGAGAGCGCCGAGTAGCGGCCGCCGATGTTCGGGTCCGCGAGGAACGTGCGGCGCCAGCCGTGCTGCTCCGCCAGCTCCACGAGCGAGCTGCCCGGGTCGGTGATCGCGATGAACTGGTCGCCGGCATCGCCGCCGAGGGCCGCCTCGAAGTACTTGGCGAGCGACAAGGTCTCGATCGTCCCGCCGGACTTCGTCGACACGATGAAGATCGTGTGGTCGAGGTCGAGCTTCGACTTCACGTCGATGATCTCACCTGCGTCTGTTGAGTCGAGCACGTGCAGGGCGAGAGCGCCCTTCACATGGCCGAAGGTGCGCCGCAGCACCTCGGGCGCCAGGCTCGAGCCGCCCATGCCGAGCAGCACCGCGTCCTTGTAGCCGTCGGCCGCCAGCCCGTGGGCAAAGGCGGTGATGTCGTCGGCCTCCTCGAGCATCTGGTCGCTCACGGTCAGCCAACCGAGGCGGTTGCCGATCTCCGGCACGCCCGGGCCGCCCCAGAGCGACTCGTCGTGGCGCCAGACGCGCTGCGCCACGTCCTCGTCGGCCGCCTTCTTCACGCGCTCGGCCACCGGCCGCTCGAGGTCGCGCGGCAGCGTGGCCACGACGGTGTCCGGACGTCCGGTCACGACCGCCTGGCGCCGCTGGTCGATGCCGTCGAGCAGCTTCTTCATCGCCACCGAGAACTGGTCCACGCCGTCCTTCAGGAGCTTGTCCGTGACGTCGCGCATGTCGATGCCGGCGTCGGCCAGCGCGCTCAGGTCGCGCTCCACCTCGGCCGGGTCGGCGTCGGCGGTGGCCCCGCGCAGCTCCCCGTGCTCGGCGAACGCGAGCAGCGTGGGCATCGGCATCGTGTTCACCGTGTCCGGCGCCACGAGCCCGTCCACGTACATCGTGTCCGAGTAGTGCGGGCTCTTCGTGCCGGTGGACGCCCAGAGCGGCCGCTGCACGTGGGCGCCGGCCTCGCGCAGTGAGGCGAAGCGCTCGCCGTAGAACATCTCCTTGAAGCGGATGTAGGCGGCGCGGGCGTTCGCCAGCGCGGCCGTGCCCTGCAGCTCGGTGTTGCCGTGCGCCTCGAGCCGCTTGTCCACCTCGGTGTCCACGCGCGAGACGAAGAAGCTCGCAACCGAGTGCATGTCGTCGATCGTCTTGCCGTCCTCGCGCCGGCGCTCGAGCCCGCGGATGTAGGCCTCGGCGGCCTTCTCGTACATCTCGACGGCGAACAGCAGCGTCACGTTGATGTTGATGCCCTCGTAGATCGCCTGCTCGATCGCCGGGACGCCCTCCTCGGTGCCCGGGATCTTGATCATCGCGTTGGGCCGCCCGATCAGCTCCCAGTACTGGCGCGCCTGCTCGAGCGTGCCCTCGGTGTCGTGCGCGAGCCGCGGCGCCACCTCGAGCGACACGTAGCCGTCGATGCCGCCCGTGCCCTCCCACACCGGGCGCAGCACATCGGCCGCCAGCGACACGTCCTCCACCGCGAGCTTGCGGTAGATCTCGCGCGCCTCGAGGTTGTCCCGCGCGAGCTGGGCGAGCTCCTGGTCGTAGTCGGGGCTGCCGAGGATCGCCTTCTCGAAGATCGACGGATTGGCCGTGACCCCGCGCAGCGACTCCTCGCGCACCATGCGCTCCAGCTCGCCGGAGTCGATCAGGCTGCGGCGGATCTGGTCGAGCCAGATGCTCACGCCGGCCTCTGTGAGCGCGGCGAGGCGCTCGTTTACACCTTGGGTGACGCTCATTTTGGAAGCTCCTCTTTACCTTCGGGCTCGTTCGAGCGAGACGCGCGCCGCCTCGGCCACCCGTTGCGGGGTGAAGCCGAAGTGCTCGAAGAGGGCCTTGTCCGGCGCGGATGCGCCGAAGGTCTTCATGGCGACGATCTCGCCGAGATCGCCGCTGAAGCGTTCCCAGCCGAGCGCCGCCGCCGCCTCCACGGCCACGCGGGCGCGCACGCCGGGCAGGAGCACCTCGTCGCGGTAGCCGTCGTCCTGCTCGAAGAAACGCTCGGCGCACGGCACGCTGATCACCCGGGCGGCGATGCCCTCGCCGGCGAGCAGCTCCTGCGCGGCCATGCACAGCTGCACCTCGGAGCCCGTGCCGATCAGCTGCACGTCGGGCTCGGCGCCGTCCGCCGGATCGCTCAGCACGTAGGCGCCGCGCTCGATCGCGTCGATCGGCACGTCGTCCGGCGAGTGCGTGGGCAGGCCCTGGCGCGTCTCGACGATCGCCACCGGGCTGGTCTGCTGCCACATCGCGAAGCGCCAGGCGAGCATCGTCTCGTTGGCGTCTGAGGGCCGGATCACGTAGAGGTTGGGGATCGCGCGCAGGCCCGCGAGGTGCTCGACCGGCTGGTGGGTCGGGCCGTCCTCGCCGAGCCCGATCGAGTCGTGCGTGTACACGAACAGCGAGGGCAGCTCCATCAGCGCCGCCAGGCGGATCGTGTTCTTCATGTAGTCAGAGAACTGCAAGAAGGTCGCGGCGAGCGCCCGGAAGCCGTGGTCCACGAGGCCGTTGACGATGGCGCCCATGGCGTGCTCGCGGACGCCGTAGTAGACGTTGCGACCCTCGAAGTGGCCGGGCTCGACGTCGCCGCCGTCGGTGATCGTGGTGAGCGTGGAGGACGACAGGTCGGCCGCACCGCCCACCACGTGCGGGATCTTCGCGGCGGCCCAATCGAGCGCCTGCTGGCCGGCCTTGCGCGTGGCGATCTTGCCCTCGGAGGGATCAACCTTCGGCAGGTCGTCGTCCCAGTTCACGGGCACCTCGCCGTCCATGACCAGCTTGAGGTTGTGCCACAGGTCCGGCTGCGCGGCCTCGTACCGCTCCGCTCGCCCGTCCCACTCCTCCTCGAACTGCGCGCCGCGGTCGAGCGTCTGCGAGCGGAAGTGCGCGAGCGCCTCGTCGGGCACGTAGAACGGCTCGAGCGACGGCCAGCCGTAAGCCTTCTTCGTCAGCTCGACCTCCTCCTCGCCGAGCGCGCTGCCGTGCGCCGCCTTCGTGTCCTGCTTGTTGGGGCTGCCGTAGCCGATGTGGGTGCGCAGGATCACGAGCGACGGGCGGTCATCCACCTCCATCGCCTTGCGAGCGGCGGCCTCGAGGTTGTCGAGCTCGAGATCCCCGCCGACGTCCTGCACGTGCCAGCCGTAGGCCTCGTAGCGCGCACCCACGTCGTCGCTGAACGACAGCGCAGTCGGGCCGTCGAGCGAGATGTGGTTGTTGTCGTAGAAGACGGTCAGGCGGCCCAGCCCGAGGTGCCCGGCCAGCGACGAGGCTTCGGACGCGACGCCCTCCATCATGTCGCCGTCACTCGCGATGGCGAACGTGTGGTGGTCGATGATCTCGTGGCCGGGGCGGTTGTAGCGGGCGGCGAGCATGCGCTCGGCGAGCGCGAAGCCCACCGAGTTCCCCACGCCCTGGCCGAGCGGCCCCGTTGTGATCTCGACGCCCGGCGCCTCCTGGCGCTCCGGGTGGCCGGGGGTCCTCGAGCCGAGCTGGCGGAAGTTCTTCAGGTCGTCGAGCTCGAGCCCGTAGCCCGAGAGGTACAGGCTCGAGTAGAGGAGCATCGACGCGTGGCCGGCGGAGAGCACGAAGCGGTCGCGGTCGAACCACTCCGGGTTGCGCGGGTTGTGCTTCATCACGCGTGTGTAGAGCACGTAGGCGAGCGGGGCGAGCGCCATCGGCGCGCCCGGGTGCCCCGAGTTGGCGGCCTGCACCGCGTCCATCGAGAGCGTACGAATCGTGTTCACGCACAGCTCCTCGAGCGCGCGCGTGTCCGTGGGGGTCGTCGTCATAGAACTCCCTCGCTAGCGGTTTCCGAATGAGGTTCCCGTGTCGACCTCGCGTACTCCTGCGATGCCAGAAGGGCCGCGCCTATTACCCCAGCAGCGGGACCTCCCTGGGCCATCGCGATCCTCACTCCGGGAAGCGAGGCCGGCAACGCGCGCGACTTCGCCTCCTCCACGGCGCGGTCGAAGAACAGATCGCCCGCGGCGGACAGGCCGCCGCCGACCACCACCCATTCCGGCTCGAAGGCATTGATCGCGTTCGAGATTCCCACGCCGAGCCAGGTGCCGAGCTGCTCCAGCAGCCCGAGCGCGTCGGTGTCGCCGTCACGCGCGGCGGTCACGGTGTCGCGGCCGGTCACGCGGCCCTTCTCCGCGACGATGCGCCCGAGCGGCGAGTCGGGACGCTCGCGGCCGAGCGCGGTGGCGTCGCGCTCGAGCGCGAGACCGCTGCAGAGCGCCTCCATGCAGCCGCGGTTCGGGCAGTTGCCGGGGCAGTCCGGGCCGTCGGCCTGCATCACCACATGGCCGAGCTCGGCCCCGAGTCCGGTCGCGCCGCGGAACACGCGCCCGTTGATCACGATCCCGCCGCCCACGCCGGTGCCCATCGTGTACATCACGAGGTTGTTCACCGGGCCCTCCTCGGCCAGGTAGGCCTCGGCGAGCGCGGCGCAGTTGCCGTCGTTGTCCACGTACACGGGCAGCCCGAGACGCGAGCCCAGCTCCTGGCGCAACTCGACGCCCTTGAGCGGAATGTTCACGCTCGCCATCACGCGCCCCGTGGCGAAGTGCACCTGCGACGGTACGCCCACTCCGACGGCTGTCACGCGACCGTCGACGCTCTCGATCACGTTGCGCGCGGCCGCCTCGATCTCGTCGAGGATCCCGGCCGGGTCGAGCACCGTCGGGCGCTCGTGACTTTCGATCGCAGCGGTGCCGGAAACCGCGGCGGCCGCAATCTTCGTGCCGCCGACGTCGACGCCGATGCTGAGCTCGGATATTTCGGTCACATTGAACCTGGGGGCT
>DASXCV010000213.1:0-14290 GCA_036491015.1 Thermoleophilaceae bacterium
GCCATCTCGATCGGCACGAGGCTCGGGTGCGGCGTGTACATCAGCGACAGCCCGACGTCGTGGTCGCGCAGCAGCGCCGCGTACTCGTCCTGGCCGGTGCGGGGCAGGAGCTTGAGCGCGAGCCCGTCGCGGATCGGGATGCGCCGCCCGGGCTCCACCGAGCCGATCCCGTTCAGCTCCCAGCCCGCGAACGCGCCCCGATCGAGCGCGCTCCCCAGGCCGAGCAGGGCGAGCTCGAACATGTTCCGCGCCGCGTGCGGCTCGGGCCGCGCGTAGAAGAGGAGCTTCCGCGTGCCGCGCGCTGCGAGAGCCGCGGCGCCGGGCGGCGGCACCGCGGTGATCGCGTTCTCGAACGACTCCGAGGCGGCGTCGCCATCGGAGCCGTCCGCGTAGACGCCGATGCCGTGCCGGCGGAAGTAGTCGCGCAAGAGCTCGCTCGAGAACAGCGCGCGGTGGGGGAGGTTGTAGGACTCGGCCGCGAGCGCGGCGTAGGTGCCCATCGGGAACGTGAACGGCTCGTACTCCTGGATCAGGTAGAGGAAGCGCTCGGCGCCGCCCAGCGAGCGCACGGCCGCGTCCGCGATGTGCGCCGTCCACCAGGTGCTCGCGACGAAGCGGTCCGAGCGGCTCACCTCGACGCCGCCGGACTCGCGCCCGAACTCCACCTCCACGTGCTCGAAGAAGCCGGCGAGCCCGCTGTAGGACTCGAGCGTGCGCTGCCAGGAGCGCGGCAGCGGCGCCACCGGGTCGACCGTCAGGAGCCGCACCCGCAGCCCGCGCGCGGCCAGCGCACTCGCCAGGTTGAACTTGGCGATGTAGCCGCCGAAGAAGTGGTCGAGGTCGATCGTCGGGATCAGCAGGTTGATCCGCTGCGGCGCGTCGTCGCGCGCGGCCAGCTCTAGCGGCGCGATCTTCTCCGCGATCGCACGCGGTCCCGGCGCCACCGGCGTGCGCGCGCCGGGCTTCGGGTCGAGCGCGGGCGGCGGCACGGCGTCGAGCCGCAGTCCGCGCACCGGGCGCTCGCGCGTGGTGGCGCTGAGCAGCCGACGCCAGGCGAAGGCGAAGAACAGCATCCACTCGGCGCCCAGCGTCTCCGGCCGCCCCACGAGCTCGCGCGCGCCGCGCGCCGCCAGCCGCCCGGCTGACACGAGCGAGCGGTCGGTGCCGAGGAAGCGGTCGAGCACTCTGCGCTTGCCCGGCTCCATGCGCTCGCGGCAGCGCATCGACAGGACGGTGGCGAACTGCATCAGCCGGCAGACGTCCACGAAGTAGTGCATGCGCCACTTGCGCACGCGCTCGCGCGGGTCGCGCCGCAGCCCGCCGACGCGGTGGCGCAGCGTGACCATCCGGTTGGCGTTCTCGTGGCCGAGCACGGCCTGGCCGTGCTGCACGTAGTCGTACAGCGGCCGCTCCACGAACTCGATGTCTCCGAGCGCGAGCGCCGTCAGCCCGAGCCAGTGGTCGTGGAAGTGGGCGAACTGCGGCGGCGGGAACGGCAGCGCATAGCCCAGCAGCTCGCGCGGGAAGAGCGACGCCGCGCCCGTCACGGAGTTGGCCACGAGCAGCGACAGCAGGTCGTCGTGGTTGTTGCGGCGCTCGCGCCAGTAGGTGTCGGAGATGAGGCGTCCGTCGCGGTCGATGATGCGGGCATCGCTGTACACGAGCCGGGCGTCGCCGATCCGTGCGAGCAGCGACTCGAGCTTGTCCGCGTGCCAGGCGTCGTCCTGGTCGGACATCGCCACGAAGTCCGCGTCGACGGGGGCGAGCGCGAGCGCGCGCTCGAAGTTGCGGTAGAAGCCGAGCCGCCGCGGCGAGCGCGACACGACGAAGCGCGGGTCGCCCTCCACGGCCTGCTCGAGCTCGGCGAAGCGCTCGGGATCCGAGCAGTCGTCGCTCACCACGCACACCCAGTTGCCGTGCGTCTGCGCGCGGATCGAGTCGAGCTGCGCGTGCAGCAGCTCGGTTGGCGGGTTGTAGGTGGCCATGCAGATGGCCACGAGTGGGACGTTGATCGTTGATCGTTGACCGTTGACCGTTGGTGGCTCTAGCTCCACCTCTTTGATTGATGCCAGCTCCGACTCGGCATCGCTCCCGTCCTCGAATCGTGCCCGCACGGCAATCTTCACCTCCTCCCGTCTCGCCCGCGGCTCGATCCGGGCGATTCCCCAGAAGCCGCTGCGGTAGCTCGCCATGCGCGGGTCGTCCGGCGAGTCCGGGTCCGACTCGATGCCGCGCGTGTCGAATGGGTCGAGCCCCGGATGCAGCGCGCGGAACACGTCGAGCCGCGGCATCCCGTGCTCCATCACCGGTTGCTCGGCGCCGTCGACTACGAACGCGAGCGACTCGATCCCGCCCGCGGGCGACACGCACCAGCCGCCCACGAACAGGGCGGTGCCGCCACCCACCGCCAGCTCGCGCGGCAGTGGGGCATCGAGTCGCACGTGCAGGGACGAGATGGGGGCAAGCGTACTTCCCGAAATCGTCGAAGTAGGCTGGCGCCATGGCAACGCAGGTGGACGAGCAGGCGCCGGCGGGCCGCGCCGAGCGGAAGGCGTTCTGGCGAGCGCTGCGTGCGCGCCACCCTGGCCTGCGCGAGGCGCTCGTGGCGGACGCGCGCGTGACCGCCCGCTACCGGGGGGAGCGCGACGAGTTCAGCTCGACGCTCGACACCGCCGTGCAGATCGCGCGCCTGTGCTGGGTGAGCGACGCGTTCCTCGCGCACGCCCTCTACCGCGCGAAGGCGCGCCTGCAGGCGCTCGGCGTGCCGCTCGTGCCGCGGCTCCTGCACAAGCTCGCGATGGCGAGCGCCCAGGTGTCGATCGGCGACCCGGTGGTGATGGAGCCCGGCGTCTACATCATCCACGGGCAGATCGTGGTGGACGGGCTCGTGGAGATCGGCCCGGGCGCGGTGATCGCCCCGTTCGTGACGATCGGGCTGCGCGCCGGCGACGTGCAGGGGGCGACGATCGGGCGCAACGTGAACATCGGCACCGGCGCGAAGGTGATCGGCGGGGTGCGGATCGGCGACGGCGCGACGGTCGGCGCGAACGCCGTGGTGGTGGACGACGTGGCGCCGGGAGCCACCGTTGTGGGGGCGCCCGCGCGGCCCACAGGCGCCGCCTGAATCGTCCTGGCGCGCCTCCGACACTGCCTGCTACGGTGACGCGCATGTGGCCACGTAAGCGCAAGGGCGGCGCGGCTGTGGCGGAGCCGCCACGTCCCGCGCCCGGCGAGCTGCTCGCCGAGACCGAGAAGCTCACCGCCGAGAACCGCGAGCACCGCAGCACCGACACCGAGGCAAGGCTCCTGAACCTTCGCCACCTCGCCGGCATCGGCATGGTCGAGGCCGCGAACGGCCGGCCCGACTTCGCCGCGCCCGACCAGGCGAGCCTGCCGACCGTGGCCGAAGGCCTGCCCGAGATCGCGGCCGCCGACGTCACGCCCGAGCTGCTCCGCGCGGGCATCATGCGCGACGGCTGCCTGCTCGTCCGCGGGCTCCTGAGCCGCGAGGACGCGCTGCATTTCGCCGGCCAGATCGACCGCGCGTTCGAGGAGCGCGAGCGCCACGACCAGGGCCACACGCCGGCCGACGGCTACTACCAGGAGTTCAGCCCGGAGCCGGGCTACGCCGGCATGACGTCGCGCTCGTGGATCAAGGAGGGCGGCGGCGTGCTCGCCGTCGATTCGCCGCTGCTCGCGTTCGAGATGATCGACCTGTTCGAGCAGGCGGGGATCCAGAAGCTCGTGGAGGGGTACCTTGGCGAGCCCGGGCTGATCTCCGGCGAGAAGACGACGCTGCGCAAGGCCGAGCCGTCCGTGCCCGGGGCGTGGCACCAGGACGGTGCCTTCATGGGCGACGTGCGCTCCCTCAACCTGTGGCTGTCGCTGTCGCGCTGCGGGGACGAGTCGCCGGGGCTCGACATCCTGCCGCGCCGGCTCGACCACCTGGTCACGACCGCCACCGACGACGCCGTGCTCTCGTACCAGATCTCCAACGCCAAGGCCATGGAGGCGGCGGGCGATACGCCGATCATCAGGCCGATCTTCGAGCCAGGCGACGCGCTCTTCTTCGACGAGCTGTTCCTCCACCAGACGGGCTCCGACCCGTCGATGCCGAAGCCGCGCTACGCGATCGAGTCCTGGTTCTTCGGGGCTTCCGCGTTCCCGGAGTACATCCCGGTCGCGGTCTAGCGGGGCGCAGCGCGAGGTGAGCTGGGGAGAACCGCCCCCTGGCCCCGTCGTCCTGCAGCCCTACGACAGCCCGGGGCACATGTTCGCGCCCTGGTTCGAGTACTGGCGCAGCCTGCGCCGCGAGCACTACACCTCACGCGGGCCCGTGCCCCGGCGCCGTAGCGCGCTGGTCACGATCGCGCAGAACGAGTCGGTGTTCTTCCCGCTCTGGCTGCGCTACTACTCGCAGTTCTTCGCGGCCGGGGACATCTACGTGCTCGACCACGACACGACAGACGGCTCGCTCGACGGCGGCGGCTTCACGCGCATCCCCGTGTCGCACGAGACCTTCGACATCCGCTGGATGGTGGGCACCATGGAGGCGAAGCAGCGGGAGCTTCTGCAGAGCTACGACGTGGTGCTCGTGGTGGACGTGGACGAGATCGTGACGACAGCGCCCGGCCACGGCACGCTCGGCGACTACCTCGAGCGCTTCGACGAGGAGTGGGTGAACTGCTTCGGCTACGAGCTGCTCCACATGAAGGATTCGGAGCCGCCGTTCGACCCCTCGCGGCCCGTGCTCGAGCAGCGCTCCACCTGGTTCCCGAACATGATCTACGACAAGCCCTCGATCGCGACCGTGCCGATGAGCTGGGAGCCGGGCTTTCACCGGCGCACGGACTGGCACTTCAACGGCGACCCGGACCTGCGCCTGATCCATCTGCACCGCATGGACTTCGAGATCTGCAAGGCGCGGCACCGGCGCTGGCGGGAGCGGCCATGGAACGAGCGCGACCTCGAGGAGGGCTGGGGCATACACAATCGCGTGACCGAGGACGCGGAGTTCGAGCGCTGGTTCTACGAGGACAGCGCGGTGGAGACGATCGACCTGGTACCCGAGCGGATCAACCCGCTGTGGAAGGGAACGGTCTGATGCGCCGGCCCCGCACCGGGCTGCGGCGCCTCGGGCGGCGCGGCATGCGCGGGCTGCGCGCCCGGCTCTACCCCGAGGCGAACGGGCCGGACGAGCACTGGCTGCGCGTGGAGCTCAACCGCGCGGTGGACCACCACCTGCGCGCGCTCGGCCCGGAACGGCTCAGCGCGGTCGAGATCAGCGGCGGCTCCCACGCCGAGCGGCCATGGGCGAGCTACACGCGGCTCGACTACCCGGAGTTCGACCTGTGCGGCTCGATCGACGGACGCGGCACCTTCGACGTGGTGATCTGCGAGCAGGTGCTCGAGCACGTGGCGGATCCGTGCGCCGCCGCCTCCAACCTGCGCGGACTGTGCAAGCCCGGCGGCCACGTGGTGGTGTCCACGCCGTTCCTCGTCCGCGTGCACGAGCTCCCCGAGTACGGCATGGGTGACTACTGGCGCTTCACCCCGCGCGGCCTGCGCACGCTGCTCGAGCGCGCGGGGCTCGAGGTGGACGAGGTGGGCGCCTGGGGCAACCGCCAGGCCGCGCTCGGCAACTTCGACGCCTGGTCCGCCCGCCGCCCCTGGCACTCGCTCCACAACGAGACCGACCTGCCGCTCCAGGTCTGGGCTTTCGCCCGAAACCCGGCCGAGGCGACCCGCTAGGCTGCGCCGCCGGACCGCCCTGTGGACTTCGATCCCTACCTGCACGACCCCGACCGCTGGGGCACCTCGCTCGCCCAGATGGCGGAGATCATGCTCCCCTGCCTCGACGCCGCCGGGGCGCGCTCGGTGGTGGAGGTGGGCGCGTTCGCGGGCGACCTCACGCGCGTGCTCGTGCACTGGGCCGCCGGCGCGGGGGCGCGCGTGGGGGCGATCGACCCGGCGCCGCAGGACGGTCTCGTGCGGCTTGCCGGGGAGCACTCCGAGCTCGAGCTGATCCGCAAGACGAGTCTCGAGGCGCTGAAGCACATCGAGCTGCCGGACGCCGTGGTGATCGACGGCGACCACAACTACTACACGGTGAGCGAGGAGCTGCGCCTGATCGCGGAGCGCGCCGGCGACGCCACGCTGCCGCTGCTGCTCTTCCACGACGTCTGCTGGCCGCACGGGCGCCGCGACGATTACTTCGCGATCGAGCAGATCCCGGAGGACTACCGCCAGCCGCTCGCCGGCTCGGGCGGCGGCGTGTTCCCGGGCGACGCCGGGCTCCGCCCCGGCGGGCTGCCCTATCCGCGATCGGCCGCGCGCGAGGGCGGCGACCGCAACGGCGTGCTCACGGCGGTGGAGGACTTCGCGAAGCAGCGCGAGGGCCTGCGCCTCGCGGTGGTGCCGGCCTTCTTCGGCTTCGGCGTCGTGTGGGACACGAGCGCCCCCTGGGCGGCCGATGTGGCGCGCATCCTCGACCACTGGGACCGCAACCCGGTGCTCGAGCGGCTCGAGGCCAACCGCGTGCTCCACCTGGCGCAGAAGCACGAGCAGATGAACGAGCTGTGGAAGGCGCAGGAGCGGCTCGCGCGCCAGGAGGCGGTGCTGCGGCGCCTGCTCGAATCGAGCGCGTTCGCCGTGGCCGAGCAGCTCTCGCGGATCCGCGTGCGCACCGGCGTGGCGCCGGAGCAGACCGTGATCTCCAAGGAAGAAGTCAGGCGCGCGCTCGGCGAGTAGCTCTATTCTGCTCGGAACCTCGCGTATGGCCAATTCCGCGGTCGACACCCGACGTCCGCCGGCTGATCTCTCGCCCCGGCGGGAGGAACGGCGGGCCGACGAGACCCTTGTGGACGCACCGTTCGGCGCGACGCTGGCGCTCACTGTCACGCTGGCCGCCGGCGGCTTCCTCTTCCTCATGTCGGCCGTCTGGGTGGTGCACCCGCCCCACCCGCTGCCCGGGATCCTCGCCGCCGGCGGGGACCAGAACCAGCACACCAAGACCGCGCTCTACCTCTGCACCTACGGGCTGATCCTGCCGATCGCGCTCGTGATGGCGTCGCGCGTGGTGGACGTGATCGCGGGCGGGCCGAACCGGCGCGGGCTGGGAGCGCTCGTGGGCGTGCTGTCGGCGTCGCTCGCCACGGCGATCCTGCTCGTGAGGCTGTCCGGCGTGTTTGCCGGCCACGGCGGCACGCGCGTGCTGCTGCCCGTGGTGGTGGTGTGGGGAGCGGGAACGCTGGCGCTGCTCTGGCGTGCCACCCGGCCGCGCGCCTGGGACCGGCTGCTGGCGATCGCCGGCTGGGCCCCCTGGCTCGCCCTCGCCACCGGCGTCCTGCTGCTCGGCGTGGTGCTGTGCGTGACGGCGCTCCAGTCGATCGCCCTGCTGCCGCTCGTGCTGGGCGGCGCGGCCGTGGGCGGGATCATCTACGCGTACGGGCGCCGCAGCCTGCCGCGGCTTTCCGGGAGGGAGGGCGCCGGGGTGGACCTGGTGGCGGCGGCGATCCTGTTCCTGGCGGTCCCCAACCTGCTGATCTTTGCCACCGGGCCGACGATCCCGAGCTGGTTCACCACCAGCGGCATCGTCCAGCTCCACCACGACTTCGTGCTCGGCTTCGTGAACCGCGTGCTGCACGGCGGGGTGCTGATGGTCAACTCGCCGCCGTCGCAGTACGGCGTGGGCTCGGTCTACTTCTACGCCGGCTGGTTCCACATCGCGCCGATCGGCTACGGCACCTACGGCTTCATGGACGGGCTGCTCACCGCCCTCTACTACGTGGCGGCGTTCTGCATCGTGCGGATGGCCGGCGTGCGGCGGCCGCTCGCGATCGGCGCGTTCGCGCTTGCGGTGGTCGCTCTCGTCTACAACCTGCAGTTCCCGCCGGGCGACATCCCGCAGCAGGGGCCGCTGCGCTTCGGCATGCCGATGCTGCTCCTCGTTGCGATGGTGGCCGCGGTGCGCTTCCCGCGCCGCGAGCGGCTGGCGCGGGGCGCCGCGCTCGCCGTGCTGGGCATCGCCTCGCTGTGGGCGCTCGAGGCCGCTGTCTACACGTTGTTCGCCTACGTGGCGATCGTCTGCCTGGAGTGCGCGCTCCTGCCCGCGGGCACGCGCGTGCGCGGCCTGGTGCGCGGCCTCCTGCTCGGGGCCGCGGCCGTGGTGGCGGCGCAGGTCCTGTTCGCCCTCGCCACCCTGATCGCCGGCGGCGCGCTGCCCGACTGGGGCGAGTACTGGGCCTACCTGCACGCCTTCCTGTTCGGCGGCGTGGTGGGCAGCATCACCTACGGCTTCACGCGCTGGTCTCCCGGCGTGGCGGTGGGAGCGCTCTACCTCGCCTCGGCGGCCGCGATCGTCCTGCTCGTGCTGCGCCGCCCGCAGCTGGCGCTACGCGAGCGCGTGCTCGTGACCGCCCTCACCGGCTCGACCGCCTACGGCATCGCGCTGTTCAGCTACTTCGACAACCGCTCGGCCACCTACCTGCTGCTGTACGTGGCGCTGCCGGCGCTGATCACCGCGACGATGTGGCTGAGCTTCGCGCTGCGCTCCTCGAGCGGGCTCGCGCGCCCCGCGCGGCTCGGCGCGCTCGCGTTCGCGCTCTGCCTGGCGCTGCTTCTCGTCACCACCGCATGGCCGGCGATCGGCGGGCGCTTCGCGCGTACGCCGCTGGCCGAGGCGTTCCCGGGCGGGCACGGGCTGCGGGCCGACCTCAGGCGCCTGTGGCACCCACCGCCCATCGACCCGCGCGCGCCCGCCGGCCAGTCGCTGCTCGCGCGCTTCATGCCGGGGCAGAAGAAGGTGCTGATCGCCACCTCGCCCGGCCTCGGCACCGAGATCCTCCTGCGCAGCCAGAAGGCCAACCTGCTGCCGATCGCCGACCCGATCGAGCAGAGCTTCGTGCTGCCCACCGGCCTCGGCGCGATCGGCAAGGCGATCGGGAAGCTGCACGCGGGCCAGCGGATGCTGCTCGACACCACCACGTGGGCGACGGTGCAGGCGATCCGCGCGCACCCGAACGCGGACCCGCTGAAGGAGTTCTACGGCTCCCTCCAGACGCCGCTCCAGGGCTGGGAGCTGCAGCAGATCGAGCGCCGCTTCACGCTCAAGCCGATCCACCGGGACGGTCAGGGCTTCATCGTCGCCGAGCTGGCGCCGAAGTCATGAAGATCACGGGCGAGCGAGTGATGAGCCCGGAGGCCGGCTTCAATCCGGCCTGGCAGCGCCACGCCGTGGAGTACGAGCTGGCGGCGCAGTTCCTCGGGCCCGGCAGGGTGCTCGACCTCGGCTGCGGGATCGGGCACAGCTACGGCGCGCTCGCGCCGCGCGAGACCGTCGGGGTGGATGTGGAGCCCGGCGCGCTGGCCGGCCAGGACCGCGAGACCGTGGTGGCGGACATGCGCGAGCTGCCGTTCGAGGACGGGAGCTTCGCCTCGGTGCTCTCGTCCCACTCGATCGAGCACGTGCCGGACCCCGAGCGCGTGCTCGCCGAGGCGGCGCGCGTGCTCGAGGCGGACGGTGTGGCGGTGTTCGTCACGCCCAACCGGCTCACGTTCGCGAAGCCCGACGAGATCATCGATCCCTACCACTACCTGGAGTTCGACCCGGACCAGCTCCGCGCGCTCTGCGCCCCGTTCTTCGCCCAGGTGGAGCTGCGCGGCCTATTCGGCTCGCCGGCCTATCTCGAGCTGATGCGGGAGGAGCGCGTGACGCTCGACAAGCTGCTCAGGATGGATCCGCTGCGCCTGCGGCGGCTCGTGCCGCGCCGCCTACGCCAGCGCATGTACGACGGACAGTTACGGTTCCACCGGAAGGACGAGGACCCGCGCGCGGCCGCGATCACGAGCGAGGACTTCGAGCTGCGCGACACCGACCTGGAGAACGCCCTTGACCTCTACGCAATCTGCCGCGACCCCCGCCACTAGGGACAGCGTGCCGAGAGACCGGAAGCACAAGATCGTGGTGGTCATGCCCGCGCGCCAGGCGGCGCTCACGCTCGAGCGCACCTACTTCGAGATCCCGAAGGAGGAGATCGACGAGGTGATCCTCGTGGACGACCACTCCACCGACGAGACCGTGCGGCTCGCGCAGACGCTGCCGGTGACCGTGGTCTGGCACCCGCACCAGGCCGGCTACGGGGCCAACCAGAAGACCTGTTACATGGAGGCGCTCCGGCACGAGGCCGACGTGGTGGTGATGCTCCACCCCGACGGCCAGTACGAGTCCTCGCTGATCCCGAGCATGGTCGCGCCGATCCTCGCGGGCGAGGCCGACCTCGTGCTGGGCTCGCGGCTGCTCATCCCGGGCGCCGCGGTGGCGGCCGGCATGCCGCGCTGGAAATGGCTCGCCAACCGCTTCCTCACGACGATCGAGAACCGCATCCTCGGCACTCACCTGTCCGAGGCGCACACCGGCTACCGCGCGTACTCGCGCGAGCTGCTGCTCACAGTGCCGTGGCTGCGCAACTCGCTCGACTTCGCGTTCGACTCCGAGCTGCTCATGCAGGCCTCGCACTTCGGCTTCCGGATCGCGGAGATCCCGGCGCGCTGCCGCTACTACGAGGAGGCGTCGTCGGTGTCGTTCAAGCCGGGCCTGATCTACGGGATCAAGACCCTCTGGGCCGGAGTCAGGCTGGTGCTGCACCGCCAGGGCATCTGGCGCTGCCGCAAGTACGTGCCCTAGGACCGGCGGCGCGCGGCGCGCTCGGCGCGCAGCTTGTTGGCGCGCCTGAGGGGCTCGGTGAGGCGCCAGGACAGCGAGCCCGTGGCCTCCTCCATCGCCTCCTCGAGCCCCTGCACGCGGGCGTCCACCGTGAGCTCGCGCGAGAACGCCCTGGCCCGCGCGGCCTCGCGCTCGGCCTCGGCCTGCCGCGCGCGCTCCTTCCAGTCGCGCGCGTCGGGCTCGGCGCCCGGCCAGCGGCCCTCCCACTTCCGGGCGAGCTGCTGGTGCGCCTCCACCCACAGCTCGGGCTTCTGGATCAGGTCGAGGTTGTCGTAGAAGGTCGCGGGCAGGTCGGCCACCATCACCTTGCGGCCGGCGTCGCGCACCTGCAGGCAGAAGTCCACGTCGAAGCCGTAGCCATGCACGAGCGAGTCGTCGAAGCGCACGTTGCGCACCGCCCAGGGCGAGAGCACCATCAGCAGGCCGTCCACCACGTCCACCTCGCCGCCGCCTGGCTCGGGCCGCGTCCACGAGTAGCCGGGAAACTCCCCCTCGCCGTGCTCGTGGTAGTGGTGGCGCACCGGCCCGGACACCAGCGAGCCGCGCCACCAGGCGAGGCTGCGGACGCCGCGCGCGCCCACGCAGCCCGCCACGCCCACGTCCGGGTCGGACAGCGCCGCGCGCACCTTCGCGCAGAAGCCGGGATCGGTGATCTCGGTGTACGCGTCGAGCAGCACGAGCGCCTCGAGGTCGTCGCGCTTTGCGGCGGCGTCGAGGATCAGGTTGTAGGTGCGCGAGGTGAGCCCCACCGAGCCGAACACGTACAGCTCGGAGCCCGGCTCGGCCGCGCGGGAGAGGCCCGGCCCGGAGAAGCGACCGTAGGGCTCGGAGTCGATGATGCTGACGCCGAAGGCGATCAATGCCTGCGCAGGGGGGCCGTGATGCGCCAGGAGATGCTGCCGGTGGTCTCGGCCAGCGCGCGCTCCAGCTCGGTCACACGCAGGTCCGCTTCGAGCTCGTGCCAGCGCGCCTTGCCGAGCGCGCGGTCGCGTTCGGCCTCGGCCTTGCGCGCGCGCTCCTCCCAGCTTCCGGGCCACGGCTCGAGGCCCGGCGTGCGGCCCTCCCACTTCTCCGCCACCGCCACGTGCGCGACCGCCCACTGCTCGGGGTCGGGCAGCATCTCGAGCGGGCGGTGGTGGATCGCGCGCACGTCGGTCGTCACGACCTTGCGCCCGGCCGCCCGCACCTGGAGGCAGAAGTCGAGGTCGTAGCCGTGGAACTCGCCGAGCCCCTCGTCGAAGCGCACGTTCTCGACCGCCCACGGCGAGAGCGCCATCAGGAAGCCGTCGAGCGTCTCCACCTCGCCGGTGCGCGCGTACGGCGGCGCGTCGTCCCAGTCCCAGGAGAACGAGGCGAGGTCGCCTCCGCCGTGCTCCTCGTAGCGGTTCACGAACGAGGCGAGCGTGACCGACGCCTCCCACCAGGCGATGCTGCGCACGCCGATCGCCCCGACGCAGCCCACCACGCCCACGTCCGGGTCGGCGAGCGCCTCTCGGACCTTCGTGCAGAAGTCCGGCGACACGATCTCCGCGTCCTGGTGCACGAGCACGAGCGCCTCGAGGCCGTCCCAGCCGGCGGCGGCGTCGAGCAGCGCGTTGTAGCTCTTGAAGATCGAGCCGACCGCGGGCACGGCGTGCACGCGCGAGTCGCGCTCCGCCGCCCGGCGAATGCCTGGCTCGGCGCAGCGCTCATACACGTCCGGCTTCGTGATGGAGCAGGCGAAGGCGATCATCCGGGCTGGATCGCGCACGAGTGTAGTTGTCATGGGCGGGTAGACTCGACCGCCCGCGCCGGGCCCGAGGCAGTGGGGGAGAGCAACATGTGGAAGGACAAGACCGTCTCCGTTGTGCTGATGACGTACGCGGAGCGCGATTCGATACGCGACGTCATCGACCGCTTCCTCGCCACGGGCTACGTGGACGAGGTGCTGGTGGTCGACAACAACGCCGAGCTCGGCACGAAGGAAGAGGTGGCGAAGACATCCGCGCGCCTCGTCGAGGAGCCGCGCCAGGGCTACGGGCACGCCACCCGCCGCGGGCTGACGGAGGCCAAGAGCGACCTGATCGTGCTGGCCGAGCCCGACGGCACGTTCCGCCCCGAGGACATCTCCAAGCTGCTCGTGTACAGCGACGAGTGCGACGTCGTGTTCGGCACGCGCACCACCCGCGAGCTGATCTGGGCGGGCGCGAACATGGAGTTCTTCCTGCGCTGGGGCAACTGGGTCGTGGCCAAGATGATCGAGCTGCTCTTCAACACGAGCCATCTCAGCGACGTCGGCTGCACCTACCGCCTGCTGCGGCGCCCGATCGCCCGCAGCATCGCCGCCGAGATGAAGGTCGGCGGGAACCACGCGGGCATCGAGGTGATGCTGCTCACCGTGGTGTCCGGGGCACGCTTCGTCGAGGTGCCGGTGAACTACCTGCCGCGCGTCGGGACCTCCTCCGTCACCGGCCAGCGGATCAAGATCCTGCAGGTGGGGCTGCGCATGATCGAGCAGGTGATCCGCTTCCGGCGCTCCGCGCCGCGGCGCCGGATGCGCGCCCCCGCGTTCATGGCGCCTCGCGCCGATGCCGGCGACGAGGTCAATGAGCGAATCTCACTTTGACCACATAGCCGGGGTCTACGACCACTCGCTGCCGGCGCACGTGGTCGAGCACTACCTGCGCAAGCGCACCGAGTTCGTGGTCGAGCACTGCCCGCGCGGCACGGGGCTCGATGTGGGCTGCGGCACCGGCGTGCTCGCCGAGCGGCTGGCCGGCGCGGGGTACGAGATGGCGGGCATCGACCCCTCTGAGGGAATGCTCGACGTCCTGCGCGGCCGCACCCAGGCGGTGGCCGTGAAGCAGGGCTCTGGCACGGAGCTGCCGTATGAGGACGACAGCTTCGACCTCGTGCTCACCGTCGCCGTGCTGCACCACGTGGCCGACCCGGGCGACGTGCGCGCCACGCTCGGCGAGATGGTGCGCGTGTCGCGCCCCGGCGCGCGCGTGCTCGTGTGGGACCACAACCCGCGCAATCCCTACTGGGGCCGGCTGATGGAGAAGGTCCCGCAGGACACCGGCGATGAGCGGCTGATCCCGGAGGCCGAGGTGCTCGGCGGGCTGCGCGCCGCGGGCGCCGAGATCCTGTCCTCGCAGCAGCTCGGCCTGGTGCCGGACTTCACGCCACCCGCGCTGCTGGGCGCCGCGGCCCTCGCCGAGCGCGCGGTGGAGCACACACCGCTGGCGAATCGGCTTGGCGCGCACAACGTCGTGCTGGCCACGAAGCCCGCGCGCTGAGCGCCCGGCTCAGCGCGACGCGTACACCTGCACGGCCACGTTCGACATGCCCGGGTAGATCCGTGTGTCCGTGAGCCGGTAGCCGGGCGGGAAGCGGCCCGCCTGCGCGGACAGCGTGGTGAGCGCCTCGAACGGCGTCTTGCCCGCCAGCTTGGGGAACAGCTCGATGTAGTACACGCGCCGGCCGTGCGCGGCGGCAACCGCCTGGTCGATCGCCTGCTGGGCGGTGGTCACGCGGTCGTAGACGTTGAACGGGTGATCCGTCTCCTGTGGGGCGCCCGCGCGGATC
>DASXCV010000214.1:0-2530 GCA_036491015.1 Thermoleophilaceae bacterium
GGCACCCCAGATGAAGTTGCCGTCGACGGTGTAGGCGGGGGTCCTGATCGGCACGCCGCGCCGGACCAGCCGCTTCATCTCGAAGCCGCGGATGAGGTCCGGGAGGCTCAGCTCGAGCACCTCCTCGACCTCGGTGGGCTGAAGCGTCCACGCGTGGCCGGCCTCGATCACGCCCACGAACGGATGGATCTTGTAGGAGGTCACGAAGGTGCCGGTGGGAGGCAGCGCGCCCACCAGCTCGACCGCGTCGGGCGGGAGCCCGATCTCCTCGTCGGCCTCGCGGAGCGCCGTCAGCCGGAGGTCCTCGTCGGGTGAGTCCTGCCGCCCGCCCGGGAACGAGATCTCGCCGGCGTGGCGGCGAAGGTCGTCACGGCGCTTGGTGAACACGGCGTGCAGGCTGCCGCCGTCGAGGTAGAGCGGCACGAGCACCGCGGCGTCCTTGCTTCCGTGGGCGTCTAGCTCCGCCGCCGCCTCGGGCGTCAGCAGCAGCTCGCGCATGCGGTCGACCGTCTCCATCTACCTATTATCGAAGCCGTGCCGCGCGCGCTTCTGATCGTCGACTTCCAGAACGACTTCTGCCCGGGCGGCGCGCTGGCCGTTCCGCATGGGGACGAGATCGCGCCGCGGGTGCGCGAGCTGCTCGATTCCGGCGACTTCGACCTCGTCGTCGCCACCCGCGACTGGCACCCGGCGGATCACAACTCGTTTGAGGCGCAAGGCGGCCCGTGGCCGCCTCACTGCGTGCAGGGGACCGACGGCGCCGAGCTGCACTCCTCGCTCGACCGCTCGAAGATCGACGTGGTGGTGGACGCCGGCTTCCGGCCCGAGCTCGAGGGCTACTCCGGCTTCGAGGAGACGAATCTCGAGGACGAGTTGCGCGCGCACGGGATCGACGGGCTGACCGTGGTGGGCCTGGCGACCGACTACTGCGTGCGCGCGACGGCGCTCGACGCGCGGCGCGCCGGCTTCGGGGTCGAGGTGGAGCGCGCCGGTGTGCGCGGGATCGATGTCGAGCCTGGCGACTCCGAGCGCGCGCTCGACGAGCTCCGGGATGCCGGCGCGACCGTCAGCTAGGCCAGCTCCACCCGCTCGTCGAACATGACCTCGCCCTCGAGCGTGCGATGCACCGGGCACTTGGCGGCGATCTGCATCAGCTTCTGGCGCTGCTCCTCGGGCAGTTCCTTGGGCATGTGGATCACCATCTCGAAGCGCGTCGGCGAGCCGCGCTGCGCGGGCTCGTAGTTCACGTCGACGGCCATGTCGCCCACCTCCCAGCCCTTGCGCTGGGCGTACATCTCCATCGTGATCGCGGTGCACGAGGCGAGGCTCGCGGCGAGCAGCTCCTGAGGGCTCGGCCCGTCGTCCTCGCCGCCGTGTTCCCTCGGCTCATCCGCCGTGACCTCGTGCTCGCGGATTGTTACGTCCTGCCTGAGCTTGCCGCCCTCGCGGCGAGCGACTGCTCTCATGTTCTCCCTTCGAACAGCTTGGGGTCGGGTTCGTCCGCGTAGCGCGCCATCGCGAAGAGGGCGTCCGATAGGCGGTTCAGATATCTCAGCGGGGTGTCGTCGGGGAGGTCGCCCGTGGCCTTGAGGTCCACCACCCGGCGCTCGGCGCGGCGCACGGCGGTGCGGGCGACGTCGAGGCGGGCCGACAACTCCGTACCTCCCGGGATCACGAACTTGGGCGGCAGGTCCACGCGCTCCATATAGCGGTCGATATCGGATTCGAGCCGGTTCACCATGTCCTCTGTGACCTTCGAGGTGCCCGGCTCGAGCCGGGCCGAGGCCTCGGGCGCGGTGGCCAGCTCGGCCCCGGCCACGAACAGCTCGTTCTGGATGCGAAGGATGTCGGCCGCCAGCTCCTCGTCGCTGCCGGTGGCCGCGGCACGGCAGAGTCCGAGCGCGGACGCCGCCTCGTCCACGGCGCCGTACGCCTCCGGCCGGCCGCCCGACTTCGGCACCCGGCCGCCGTACCAGAGGCCGGTGCTGCCGTCGTCGCCCTTGCGCGTGTAGATCTTCACCACGGGTCCGGCAGGATACTCAGGGGCAGGAGGGCCGCTGCCGGCGCTGAATGGCGACCGGTATGGCCCCCAGACGGAGACTGGGCACGGCGAGCCTCGATGCGATCGGTGCGGGCGTGGCGGTGCTGACGCTGATCGGCGAGTTCCACCACCGCGAGACGCGCGACCTCGTGAGCGGGCTAGGCGCGGCGCTCGACGGCAGCTACGACCACCTGGTGGTGGACATGCGCGGCGTGACGGTGTTCGGAGCGCTCGGCCTGCGGGCGCTCGTGAAGGGCGCGCTGCGGGCGCGCGAGCGCGGCATCGGCTATGCGCTCGTGCGGCCGGTGCCGGAGGTCTGGCGCCCTTTTGAGCTCACCTTCCTCGACGACCAGCTCGTGAACGCCGGCACGCTCGACCAGGCGGTGGCGGCGCTGACGGAGAGCTGACGCTACTTCCGGGAGCGTTCCCGCCGCGCCTGCTGTTGCCACATCACGAACGTTCCGAGCGGCGTGTCGGGGCTCTTGCTCC
>DASXCV010000215.1:0-18883 GCA_036491015.1 Thermoleophilaceae bacterium
CAGGACGAGGAGGGGCAGATCCTCGAGGCCCACTCGATCTCGGCCGGGCTCGACTACCCCGGCTCGGGGCCCGAGCACGCCTACCTGCGCGACAGCGGCCGCGCCAGCTACCTGGCGGTGACCGACGACGAGGCGGTCGCGGCGTTCCGCCGCACCTGCGAGCTCGAGGGGATCATCCCGGCGCTCGAGTCCTCGCACGCGATCGCCTGGGCGCTCGCCAACCCGGGCCCCGGCCCGGACCTCGTCACGCTGTCGGGCCGCGGGGACAAGGACCTCGCCGAGGTGCTCGGGCTTGACTGACCGCATCGCCGCCGCCTTCGCCTCGCACGGGCGGAGCGCGGCCCTCATGCCGTACCTGATGGGCGGCTTCCCCGATCTCGACCGCTCGCGCGCCGTGGGTGAGGCCTGCATCGACGGCGGCGCCAACCTGCTCGAGCTGGGCGTGCCGTTCTCGGACCCGCTGGCCGACGGCCCGGTGGTCCACGCGGCCGCCACGCGCGCGCTCGCCGCGGGCGCGACGATCCACGGGGTGCTGCGCGTGTGCGAGTCGCTGGCGGAGCGCGTGCCGGTGGTGCTGATGGTCTACGCGAACGTGGTGCTCGCGGGCGGCGACAGCGGCTTCGTGGAGCGGGCCGCCGCCGCGGGCGCCGCCGGCCTGATCGTGCCGGACCTGCCGCACGACGAGGCGGGCGAGCTGCGCGGCGTCTGCGACGCGAACGGGCTCGCGCTCGTGCCGCTCGCCGCGCCCAACACTCCGCCCGAGCGTCTCAACGCCATCGCCGCCGACGCGCGGGGCTTCGTCTACACGGTGTCGGTGGCGGGAACCACCGGCGAGCGCACCGAGCTGCCGCCCGACCTGCGGGCGACCGTCGAGCGCGTGAAGGACGCCGCGAGCGTGCCGGTGGCCGTCGGCTTCGGCATCTCCACCGCGGAGCACGCCCGCCAGGTGGCCGGCATCGCCGACGGCGTGATCGTGGGCAGCAGGGTGGTGCGGGCTGCCGGCGACGGCGGTCCCGACGCCGTCGCGGAGCTGGTGGCCGAGCTCGCGGAGGCGCTGTCGGACTAGCTGGACCCGATGGTAGGGTGGCCGGCATGGCGACAACCAGCAAGCGAAAGACAAAGGCGAAGCTCACCGAGGAGCACGCCCTCAGCTACTTCGAAGCCGTCACCGCGCGCGATCTCGACGCGATGATCGCCCACCTGGACGACGAGGTGATCGAGGACATCACGCCGGTCGGCATCCTGCGCGGCACCGGGGAGGTGCGCGAGTTCTTCGGCCAGCTGTTCGGGGCCTTCCCCGACTTCGAGTTCACCGTCGAGCAGTGCACGTCGAGCGCAGGCACCAGCGCGATCCAATGGCGGGCCACCGGCACCTTCCGCGGCGCGCCGTTCCAGGGCATCGAGCCCACCGGCAAGCGCATCGAGGTCCGCGGCTGCGACTGCATCGAGGTCGAGGACGGCAAGATCACCCGCAACACGGCCTACTACGACGGCGCGGCCTTCGCGCGCGGCCTCGGGCTGCTGCCTCAGACCGGTTCGGGAGGGGAGAAGGCGATGCTCGCGGCCTTCAACGCAGTCACCAAGGTGCGCAGCCGCTTCACCGCGCCGCCGCCCCGCTGATCCGGCCGACTCGCTAACCTGCCTCGCCGCATGGGTCTACTGATCACGCTCGTAGCGGGCCTTGCCTTCTGGATCGTCGGCTTCGCCCTGAGCTGGGGCCGGAGCCCCGTAGATCCGTTCCTCGTCACCGTGCTGCTCGTGGTGATCGCGATCACGGTGCGCGCAGTGCGCCCGTTCATCCACCGCCTGCTCGGCAATTAGCAACCAGCAACCAGCAGCCAGCAACGAGTCGCAACTACCCGAAGAACGCCTCGGCGGTCTCATACTCATCCGCCGGCACTGTCTTCAGCTCCGCCACGGCCTCGGACAGCGACACGAGCTGGATCTTCGTCCCGCGCAGCGCCGGCATCTGCCCCCACTTGCCGTCGGTGGCAGCGTCGATCGCGGCCACGCCCAGACGGGTGGCCAGCACGCGGTCGAACGCCGTCGGCGTGCCGCCGCGCTGGATGTGGCCGAGCACCGTGGCGCGGGACTCGAAGCCGGTGCGCTCCTCGATCTCGCGCTCGAGCAGCTGGCCGATCCCACCGAGGCGGGCGTGGCCGAACTCGTCGGTGCCCGTGGTCACGAGCTCGAGAGTGCCCTCCACGGGCGTCGCGCCCTCGGCCGCCACCACGATCGAGAAGTAGCGCCCGCGCGCATGCCGGCGCCGGATCAGGCGGCACACCTCCTCGATGTCGAAGGGCCGCTCGGGGATGAGGATCACGTCCGCGCCGCCGGCCAGCCCCGAGTGCAGTGCGATCCAGCCCGCGTGGCGCCCCATCACCTCCACGATCATGATCCGGTGGTGGCTCTCGGCGGTGGTGTGCAGGCGGTCGATCGCCTCGGTGGCCACCTGCAAGGCGGTGTCGAAGCCGAACGTCACGTCGGTGGCGCCCAGGTCGTTGTCGATCGTCTTCGGCACGCCGATCACGTTCATCCCCATCTCACTCAGCCGCGCGGCCGCGCCGAGCGTGTCCTCGCCGCCGATCGCGATCAGCCCGTCGAGGTGCAGCCCGCGCAGGTTGTCGCGGATCCGCTCCGCGCCGCCGTCGTGCTTGAACGGGTTCGTGCGCGAGGAGCCGAGTATCGTGCCGCCCCGCGGCAGGATCCCGCGCGTGGACTCGATCGTCAGCTCGTTGTACGCATTCTCGAGCGGACCGCGCCAGCCGTCGCGGAAACCGACGATCGCGTGGCCGTAGCGATCGATGCCCTTACGCACGATTGCGCGTATTACCGCGTTCAGGCCAGGACAGTCGCCACCGCCGGTGAGGACACCGATCCGCATCGGCTGCAACATACAGATGAGGCCAACAAAGGCTTAACGGAAGATCGCCTGCAGCCCAATTCCAATCACTGGAAGGTGGGTTAGGATGGCCCCGGTTGGAGCTCGTGTTCTCTTAGAGGAGGGAAAGTTCGTGCGTGGACGTAGGTTTGCTGTAACCAGCATGCTCGTCGCCGGCGTAGCCGTGGGAGTAGCAGCCTGCGGCGGCGGCGGGAGCAGCAGTAGCACCAGTGCAAGCGCCAGCGGCAGTGGCAAGTCGCTGACGATCTATTCGAGCCTGCCGCTTCAGGGCGCATCCCGGACCAACTCAGAGGCCTTGGTCAACGGGATCAATCTCGCCCTTCAGCAGGCGAACAACAAGGCGGGCCAGTACACGATCAAGTACCAGTCGCTCGACGATTCGACGGCCCAGACCGGCAAGTGGGATCCGGGTCAGACGTCCTCGGACGCCCGCAAGGCGGCTCAGGACAAGTCGACGATCCTGTACATCGGCGAGTTCAACTCGGGTGCGAGCGCGATCTCGATCCCGATCCTGAACCGCGCCGGCATCGGTCAGATCAGCCCGGCGAACACCGCTGTGGGCCTGACCTCGAACGCAGCTGGCGCGTCGCCCGGTGAGCCGCAGAAGTACTACCCCACCGGCAAGCGCACCTACGTTCGCGTGGTCCCGAAGGACACCATTCAGGGCGCCGCTGTGGCGACGGTCATGCAGTCCGATGGCTGCAAGAAGCCGTACATCCTGAATGACAAGGAGGTCTACGGACAGGGCCTCGCCACCAACACGAGCGACTCGCTCAAGGCAGAGGGCATCCCCGCGCTCGGCAACGACGGCTGGGACTCGAAGGCGGCCAACTACCGCTCGGTCGCGTCGAAGCTGGCCGGCAAGGGTGTCGACTGCGTGGTCATGAGCGGCATCGTCGACAACAACGGCGTGCAGCTCACCAAGGACCTGGCGGCGGGAATCCCGAACGCCAAGCTCTACGCACCGGACGGTTTCTGCGAGTCCGGCTGGGTCAGCCCGAAGGAGGGCGGCGTCCCGACCAGCCTCGACAGCCGTCTGCAGTGCACGGTGGCCACTCTCGACCCCGGGAGCTACCCGCCGGCGGGCAAGCAGTTCTTCAATCAGTACGAGGCGAAGTACGGCAAGGGCAACCTCAACCCGTACGCGATCTACGGCTACGCGGCGATGGGCCTCGCGCTCGACGCCATCAAGCGTGCCGGTGCAAACGGCGCCAACCGACAGGACGTGATCAACGCCCTGTTCGCGACCAAGAACCTCCCGAGCGTTCTTGGGACGTACAGCATCAACAAGGACGGTGACACCTCGATCACCGACTACGGCCTGTACGCGGTGAAGAACGGCCAGATCGTCTTCAGCAAGGTGATCAAGCCGAGCGCGGGCTAGTTCAGGCATAAGAGGTTCGGAGGGAGCGGGCATGCTTGTGTCCGCTCCCTCCGCCTTTTGACTTAGACTCGGAGGCGGAGAGGGTTTGGAAGCCGCGAGCATTCCCGTACGGGCCACGAGGGCCGCGCCGCTTACGGCGCTACAGAACTTTTTCTCCCGCTGGGGGCTCATCATCGTGCTGCTCGCGCTGCCGCTGGCATTCGCGGCCAGCGACATCGCCAGCGGGCACGGCCTTTCCCACATCATCGAGAACCTGAAGGACGGGGTCTCGAACGGCGCCATCTGGGCGCTCGTGGCGATCGGCTACACGCTGGTCTACGGAATCATCGAGCTGATCAACTTCGCCCACGGCGACGTGTTCATGATCGGCTCGTTCGTCGCGTTCGGGATGTGGGGCACGCTGGGGGTCACGCTTTCCACCGGCAAGCTCGGCGTGGCCGGCGGCCTCATCGTCGCGGGCCTCATCGCGATGATCGCCTGCGGGGCGCTCAACGTGATGATCGAACGCGTGGCCTACCGGCCACTCAGAGGCGCACCCAAACTCGCGCCCCTGATCACGGCGGTCGGCTTCTCGTTCATCCTCCAGAACGTCGGCCTCGAGTGGCTCGGCGGCTCGCAGCACGGCGTGGACGACCTCGTCCACGCCCAGCACATCCTCTTCAACATCGGCGGCGTCAAGATCATCAACGCCGACGTCCTGGCGATCGGCGTCACCGTGCCACTCGTGATCGTGCTCGTGCTGTTCGTGCAGAACAGCCGCATGGGCAAGGCCATGCGAGCGACGGCCCAGGACCCCGAGGCCGCGCGCCTGATGGGCATCAACGTGGACACCACGATCTCGTTCACGTTCCTGCTCGGCGGCCTGATGGCCGGCGCGGCGGGCCTGATCTACGCGCTCTACAACACCACGATCCGCTTCGACCAGGGCTTCGAGGCCGGCTTGATCGCCTTCACCGCCGCGGTGATGGGCGGCATCGGCAACCTCCGGGGGGCGGTGCTCGGCGGCGTCATCATCGGTTGCATCCAGCAGATCTCGGATGACCGGATCAACTCCACGTGGACCCCGGCGATCGTGTTCGGCTACCTGATCCTGATCATGGTCTTCAAGCCGCAGGGCCTGCTCGGCGAGGAGACGAGGGAAGCCGGATGAAAGAGATCAAGCAGTTCTTCGCGACGATCGGCGAGACCTGGGACGGGCTGCCGCCGATCGCCAGGCGCGGATTCGGCGTCGTGGCGCTCGTGCTCCTCATATTGCTGCCGTTCGCCTTCACCGCCGGCGGGGACTTCATCGACAACGCCACGCGGGCGCTCGCCTATTCGGTGATGGCGCTCGGACTCAACATCGTGGTTGGCTTCGCGGGGCTGCTCGACCTCGGCTACGTCGCCTTCTACGCGCTCGGCGCGTTCACGATCGGCTGGTTCGGCTCCGGCTTCTACGCCTTCGTGAATCACGAGAAGGGCATCCACGTCGCCGTGAACGGCGTCACCGACACGCTGCCCGGCATCCACATCAACTTCCTGCTGATCCTCGTGGCGGCGGTGATCGTTTGTGCGGTCTTCGGCGTGCTCATCGGCCTGCCGACGCTGCGCCTGCGCGGCGACTACATCGCGATCGTCACGCTGGCCTTCGGCGAGATCATCGGCCGCGTGGCCGTGAACGGCGACTCGCTGAAGGTCGGCCACTACGCCCTCACCGCGGGCCGCCAGGGCATCACCCCGATCGACTCGCCGGACCTGCCGCTGCTATCGGAGTTCGGGCCACTCAACCTGAGACCGTGGTACTGGCTCGCCCTCGGCATGGCGCTCCTGTCGCTGTTCGTGAACTTCCGCCTGCGTGACTCGCGGCTCGGCCGGGCCTGGATCGCCGTCCGCGAGGACGAGGTCGCCGCGGCCAGCATGGGCGTGCCGCTCGTGCGCACCAAGCTGCTCGCGTACGCCACGGGGGCAGGCTTCGGCGGCATGGCGGGCGCGTTCTTCGCCGCCTACTTCAACACGGTGAACGCCGACCAGTTCGAGTTCTCGTTCTCGATCTTCATCCTGGCGATGATCATCCTCGGCGGCCTCGGGAGCATCTGGGGCGTGGTGGTGGGGGCGATCACGCTCTCGTACATCAACACCTACTTCATTCCCGGGCCGTTCAAGTCGCTGCCGCACACCTTCGGCCTGAACTTCGACCTGACCGACCTCAGCTTCGGCATCTTCGGCTTCCTGCTGGTGATCATGATGGTGCTCAGACCCGAGGGCCTGATACCGGAACGAAGGCGCAAGCTCGAGCTCACCGAGGGCGTCGGCTCCGGTGAGGAAGCCCTCTACGAGGCGCGCGCATGAGCGAGACCGCTCCACAGGCCGCACCGGGCGCCGTGGCCGATGCGCCGGGCGCCACGCCGGGCAAGAACGGCACCGGCAACATCCTCGAGGCGGGGGGCGTGTCGAAGATCTTCGGCGGCCTCGTGGCCGTCGACGACGTGAGCTTCGCGGTGCCGGAGCGCTCGATCGTCTCGATCATCGGACCGAACGGCGCGGGCAAGACCACCTTCTTCAACATGCTCACCGGGCTGTACAAGCCGAGCACCGGCTGGATCAGCTTCGACGGCAAGGAGATCACGCGCGCGCGTCCGGACCGCATCCTCGCCGCCGGTATGGCACGCACGTTCCAGAACATCCGCCTGTTTGCCACCATGACCGCGCTCGAGAACGTGATGGTGGGCGAGCATGCGCGCATGCAGGCGGGGCTGTTCGGCTCGATCCTGCGCCTGCCGAGCGTGCGCAAGGAGGAGAAGGTCGCGCGCGAGAAGGCGGCCGAGATGCTCGAGTACGTCGGCCTGCGCACGAACCAGTTCCACCAGATGTCGGTGAACCTGGCCTACGGCGACCAGCGCCGGGTGGAGATCGCGCGGGCGCTCGCGTCCAACCCGAAGATGCTGCTGCTCGACGAGCCGACAGCGGGCATGAACCCGCAGGAGTCGGAGAGTCTGCGGGCGTTCATGCAGACCCTGCGCGACGACCGCGGCCTCACGATCCTGCTGATCGAGCACGACATGAAGGTCGTGATGAACGTGTCCGAGTACATCACCGTGCTCGACCACGGAGAGAAGATCGCCGAGGGCAAGCCGCAGGACGTGCGCGGCAATCCGCGGGTGGTCGAGGCCTACCTCGGGAAGCAGACGGGGGAGTAGGCATGGCGCTGCTCGAGGTCCAGGACCTGCACACCTACTACGGCAACATCGCCGCGCTCAAGGGGATCTCCCTCGAGGTGAACGAGGGCGAGGTGGTCACCCTCATCGGCTCGAACGGCGCCGGCAAGTCGACGACGCTGCGCTCGATCTCCGGGCTCACCCCGCCGCGCGAGGGCACGATCAAGTTCGACGGCGAGGAGATCGGCGAGACGCCGCCGCAGGAGATCGTGCGGCTCGGGATCTCGCAGGCGCCCGAAGGCCGCCGCTGCTTCGCCCGCATGAGCGTGCGCGAGAACCTCGAGCTCGGCGCCTACCTGCGCCGCGACGAGCGCATCCGCGGCGACCTCGACCGGGTGTACGACCTGTTCCCGCGCCTCAAGGAGCGCGAGAAGCAGAAGGCGGGCACGATGTCCGGCGGCGAGCAGCAGATGCTCGCAATCGGCCGCGCGCTGATGTCGAACCCGCGCCTGCTGCTGCTCGACGAGCCGGCGATGGGGCTCGCCCCGGTGCTCGTGGAACGCATCTACGAGACGATCGCCGAGATCAACCGCCAGGGCACCACCATCCTGCTGGTGGAGCAGAACGCCACCTTCGCGCTCGACGTCTCGAAGCGCGGCTATGTGCTCGAGACGGGCACGGTCGCGCTCAGCGACGAGTCGGAGGCGCTGCGCGTGAACCCCGATGTCCAGAAGGCGTACCTGGGCGTATGACCGTCGTATTCGCACTTCTCGGAGCGAAGGCTCTCTGGCTCACCTACATCTGGCTCGCGTCGGCGATCATCGGCTCGTGGCTGTCGAGCCGGAAGGGTTACGGCGAGAAGCCGGGTCTCGCCACCGGGTTGCTGCTCACCTTCCTCGCGATCCCGATCTGGCTCCTGTGGCCGGCGAAGGAGGACTCGCGCTGGAAGGTGCAGGGCGCGATCCCCCGCCGCGGCTCGCAGACGGTGGCCGAGGCGCGCGCCGAGCGGTTGCAGCGGCAGCAGGGCCAGTCGGAGTCGAGAGAGGACTGAGCGATGGGCACCGCGCTGATCATCCTGGGCGAGATGGTCATCTGGGGCCTCGTGTTGCTCGGCATCGGGGCCAGCATCGAGTGGATCTTCTCCAAGATCCGGCGCCGCCGCATCGACAACCTGCTCGACTAGGCGCGGCTCCCTCGCCTATCGGTGAAATGAAGCGCGGCCCGGCGGGACGTGGGCGGGCGGAGGCGCGCACGAACTGCGGCAATAACGGGCGGGCCGAGGCCGGCCGGCCGGTCCACTGTGGCAGTTAGGTGTTGCCTGGCAACACCTGGATGACACAGTGCCCGGCCCGATGCTCTCATCGCTGCCGTAAACGCCACGAGTGCGCAGCCGTACCAGAGTCGGCGACGAGCCCGTCAACCACACCGGTATGCGTTGAAGGGAACGCGGCTAGGTGTGCGCCGGCTCGGCCGCGCCCCAGATCCCGGGGCCGCGGCGGTGCTCGTAGATGAGCGACGTCTCGGCGTGCGCGACGGCCGGATGGGTGGCGAGGTGGTCGACCACGAAGTCGCGCAGGTCCTGCATGTCGGCCGCCGCGACCCAGAGGAGGTAGTCCGTCACGCCGGTCATGTGGAACACCGACAGGACCCCGGGGAGCAGGCGCACGTCGTTCGTGAACGCGTCGATCTGCTCACGGGTATGCACCGCCAGGCGCACCGCGATGATTGCCTGCAGCGGACGGCCGAGCGCCGCAAGGTTGATCTCCGCGTGGAAGCCGAGCAGCACGCCGCGCTCGCGCAGAGAGTTCACGCGCGCGAGGCAGGTGGACGGCGCGATTCCCACCCGCTCGGCGAGCCGGTTGTTCGCCATCCGCGCGTCCTCGCTGAGCGCCTCGAGGATCGCGCGGTCCGTGGCGTCGAGATTGTTCGTCGGAGCGGGCATCTGGGCGATCCGGTCGGAACAATAGCGGACCTGATCCCCAGATAGCCGAATTTCCTTCGATAGGTTGATGATCCGACCGAACGGCTGCCAGACTCCACCCCATGCGCGCGCTACCCGACACCACAACGGCAGATATCAAGGAAACGATCTTGGACGCGATCGGCGGTACCCCGCTGGTGCGCCTCGGCAGGCTTGGCGTCGGGCTGAGACCTCAGCTCGTGGCGAAAGTGGAGGCGCTCAACCCGGGCGGCTCGATCAAGGACCGCGTGGCGGTGGCGCTGATCGACGCGGCGGAGCGCGACGGCAGCCTCAAGCCCGGCGGCACCATCGTCGAGCCCACGTCCGGCAACACGGGCACCGGCCTCGCGATCGCGGCGCGGCTCAGGGGCTACCGCGTGATCGCGGTGATGCCCGACAAGATGTCCAAGGAGAAGATCGACCTGCTGCGCGCGTACGGCGCGGAGGTCGTGGTGGCGCCGACCGACGTCCCGCCCGACTCGCCGCAGTCCTACTACCGCGTGGCCGACCGGCTGGCCGAGGAGATCCCCGGCGCCTTCCAGCCCAACCAGTACTTCAACCCGGCCAACCCGCAGGCGCACTACGCGAGCACGGGGCCGGAGCTGTGGGAGCAGAGCGGCGGGCAGATCACGCACCTCGTGGTGGGCGTGGGCACGGGCGGCACGATCACCGGCACTGGCCGCTACCTGAAGGAGCGCAATCCGGCGATCGAGGTGATCGGCGCCGATCCGGTCGGTTCGATCTACTCGAACGAGGAGGTCAAGCCGTACCTGATCGAGGGGGTGGGCGAGGACTTCTGGCCCGGCACCTTCGATCCGAGCGTGGTGGACCGCTACGTGACGGTGTCGGACCGCGACGCGTTCCTGATGACGCGCCGGCTGGCCGCCGAGGAGGGCTTGCTCGTGGGCGGGTCGAGCGGCATGGCCGTGTGGGCGGCGCTGCAGGTGGCGCGCGAGCTCGACGACGCCGAGGCGATGGTCGCCGTGATCCTTCCGGACGGTGGCCGCAACTATCTGTCGAAGGTCTTCAGCGACGCCTGGATGACGCAGTACGGGCTGCTCGAGCGCACGCGCGAGCAGACGGTCGGCGACGTGCTCGGCCACAAGAACGAGGGCGGCGACGTGCCGCCGCTCGTGACCGTGCGCGCACACGACAAGGTGCGCGACGCGGTGGCGCTGCTCCACGAGCACCGCGTGTCGCAGCTGCCGGTGGTGAGCGGGCACGATTCAACGGCGATCATCGGCTCCGTGGGTGAGCGCGGGCTGCTCGCGCACGTCGTCGAGGACCCGGCGCTGCTCGGCGCCGACGTCGTGGACGTGATGGAGCCGCCGTTCCCGGCCATCTCCGCCGACGATGCCGCCGGCGAGGCCGTGGCGCTGCTCGCCGGCAACCGCCAGGCGCTGATGGTCACCGTCGACGGCCGCCCCGTGGGCATCGTCACGCGCGCCGACCTGCTCGAGGCGCTCGCTCGATGACGAAATTCGCCACCCGCGCCGTCCACGCGGGGCTCGAGCCGGATCCGTCGTTCGGCTCCGTGATCCCGCCGATCCACCAGACCTCCACCTATGCCCAGGGCGCGCCTGGTGAGTTCGTCGAGGGCTTCGACTACGCGCGTTCGTCCAACCCGACGCGCGCGGCGCTCGAGCGCGCCCTCGGCGAGCTCGAGGGCGGCTACGGCAGCGCGTTCTCAAGCGGCATGGCGGCCACCCACGGTCTGCTCACGGCCGCGACGAACGCGGGCGCGCACGTGGTGCTGCCCGGGGACCTCTACGGCGGCACCTACCGCCTGGTCGACAAGGTGCTCTCGCGCTTCGGGCTCGAGTACGACCTCGTGGATCAGACCGACCCGGACGCAGTCAGCACCGCGATGCGGCCCGAGACGCGCGTGATCTGGGTCGAGACACCCACCAATCCGCTGCTGAACGTGGTGGACATCGAGGCGATCGTCGAGCGCAAGGGCGATGCACTGGTCGTCGTGGACAACACCTTCGCCACGCCGGCGGTTCAGCGCCCGATCGAGCTGGGCGCCGACGCCGTGGTGCACTCCACCACCAAGTACCTGGGCGGCCACTCGGACACCATCGGCGGCGCGGTGGTCGCACGCGACCCCGGGCTGCACGAGGCGGTGCGCTTCGTCCAGAACGCCGTGGGCGCCGTGCCCGGGCCGTTCGACTGCTTCCTCGTGCACCGCGGGCTGCGCACCCTGCACCTGCGGGTGGCGGCGCACACCGAGAACGCCCGCGCGGTGAGCGAGTTCCTGCGCGGGCAGCCGGGCGTGAGCGAAGTGCGCTGGCCGGGCTTCGGCGGGATGGTGTCGTTCCAGCACCCGGACGCCACGAAGATCGCGGCGGCCACCAAGCTGTTCACGCTGGCCGAGTCGCTCGGCGGCGTGGAGTCGCTGATCGAGGTGCCGCAGGCGATGACGCACCAGTCGGTGGAGGGCTCAGCCGCGGCGGTCCCGGCGGATCTCGTGCGACTGTCGTGCGGCGTCGAGGCGGCCGAGGACCTCGTCGAGGACCTGCGCCAGGCGCTCGCCGCCTAGCGGCCGCCGCTCAGAACTTCGGCTCGAACAGCTCGATCGCGTTGCCCGAGGGATCCTCGAGCAGCGCCTGATCGCCGCCCATGCCGACGAGGATGTCGCTGCGGAAGGTCGCTCCGGCGGACTTCAGCCGTTCGACCTCGGCGGCGAGATCGGAGACCTCGATCTGGAAGCGATTCCAGCCGCCCGGCGCGGGGCTCTGGCCGTCGGCGAGGATCTGGCCGCCGCCGCCCTGGCCGCTCGGCGCGCTGAGCAGCAGCCGCAGGTCTCCGCGCGCGAGCATCGCGAACTGCGGGGCCGGGTGCATCACCACCTCGAAGCCGAGCAGCTCCGTGTAGAAGGCGATCCCGGCGTCGACGTCGTCAACGATGTAGCGAACGCTCGCGGCGGCCACGTCCGGCAGCCTAGCGCGACTGCAGGAAGCGGACGAGTGCAGCCCGTGCAGCCGGATCCTTCGCCCGCAACTGCACCGAGTGGCCGTCGTGGCGTGCCACCACCAGCCGGCCGTCAGGTGCCGCGCGCGCCTCCTCCTGCGCCCACACGAGCGGCGTCGAGAGGTCGCGGTCGCCGTTCAGGAGCAGCACCGGGATGTTCGGCAGCTCGCGCGGCACCGTCGGGAGGCGGAGCGGCTCGGGCGGCCAGTTCTCGCAGGTGAGGAGCTCGCCGTTGCCGGTGGCGGTGGCCCTGTCGAAGGGGGCGACGGTGGCGGGGCGGAGCGCGGCGGCGGCCGCACGCCCGATCGCCGCCTTGCGCGCCGCGAGCGGCGAGCCCGGACCGCCCCACGGGAACGGGTAGTCGGCGCAGAGCGTGCTGGCGTGCAGCCCGGAGCTGAGGAAGGACGCGGGCAGGCGATCGCCGCGGTGGGTGCCAGCCACGAGCCGGTCGAGCCGCGCGGGTTGACCGGCGCGCGCCTCCGCGAGCGCGCGTGGGACCGCGCGGTAGTCCGGGTCCGCGATGCTCAGGGTCACGAGCATGTCGAGCAGCGCGGGCCCGTCGTGTCGTGTGCGCACCACGGCGGCGAGGTCGGCCACCGGGTCGCTGCCGCAGTGCTCCTGGCGGCAGGCCGAGCGCAGCACGCGCGGCACGGCGTGGATCGTCTCGAGCTGGAACGGCTCGATGCCTACGTGCGGCACCACCGAGTCGAGCACCAGCCGGGCCACGTCGTCGGGATGCGCGAGGGCGTAGCGCTCGGCCACGAAGGTGCCGTACGACACGCCGTCGACCGCCGCCCAGCGCTTCACCCCGAGCGCGGCTCGCAGACCGTCGAGGTCGGCCACCGTGTCGGCCGTGGTGAACAAACGCCGCTGGGGCCCGATCTTCGCCGCGCAGGCGCGCACGGCCGCGAGCGGCGGCACCGCGAGGTCGGAGGCGCCCACCGCGCGCTGGAGCGCCGGGCAGTCGAGCGCTCCCCCGCCGGTACCACGCTGGTCGAGCATCACCACGCGGTAGCCCTTCACGGCGGCGGCCAGCTTGCGCTCGATGCTCGGCGCGAAGGCCACGCCGGCCTCGCCGGGCCCGCCGGTGAGGAACAACGCCGTGCCGCGCGGGGCGCTCGAGGGACCCGCCACCGCCACCCGGAGCGAGAGGCTGCCGGCGACCTTGCCGGAGTGGTCGAGCGGCACGGTGAGCGAGGCGCACTTGATGCCGTGGAGCTTCGGATGGCAGGCGCTCACGCTGCCGAGCTTGGCCGGCGGCCCGGAAGCGGGAGCGGGCGTGCTCGAGGTCGCGGATGCCGAGGACTGCGAGTGATGGTGGCCGCTGCAACCGGCCATCAGGAGCGTGACGAGCGCGAGGGTGGGGACCGCGCGCCTCACGATCGGCGCCTAGTCCTTCACCGCCGCGCGCAGGGCCGGTTCGAGATCGGGCCGGCGGTACTCGTAGCCCAGCTCCTCGAGCCGCCGCGGGATCACGCGCGCGCCCGTGGTGACGATCGACGCCATCTCGCCGTACAGCAGCTGCACCGCGAACGCGGGCACCGGCGCCACCGCCGGGCGGCCGAGCACGCGGCCGAGCGCTTTCGACAGCGTCTTGTTCGTCACGGGCTCAGGCGCGGTCAGGTTCACCGGTCCGCTTGCCTGGTCGTGGTCGAGGCAGAAGGTCATCGCGCCCACCACGTCGTCGAGGTGGATCCACGGCACGTACTGCTTGCCGCCGGCCACGGGGCCGCCGACGCCGAGCTTGAACGGCGGGAGCATCTTCTCGAGCGCGCCGCCGCCCTTCGCGAGCACCACGCCGGTACGGGTGAGGGTCACGCGCATGCCGAGCTCCTCGGCGGCGCGCGCCTCCGCCTCCCACATCGCAACCACGTCCGCGAGGAAGTCGCCGCTCGCGACCGGATCGCTCTCGTCCACGGGCTCGTCGCCACGCGCGCCGTACCAGCCGATCGCCGACTGCGACACGAGCACTCGCGGCCGCGCGCCATCCTCGACCGCCCGCAGCCCGGCCACGAGGTTGCGGGTGCCGAGCTCGCGCGATTCGCGGATGCACCGCTTGGCGTCGTCCGTCCAGCGCTGGGCGATCGGCTCGCCCGCCAGATGCACCACGGCGTCGGCGCCCGCGAGCGCATCGGCCGGGGCCGGCTCGCCGGTGGGATCTCCCCACTGGCGCGCTTCGACGCCGTGCAGCGACTCCTTGGCGCGCTCCGGGTTGCGGGTGAGCACCGTCAGCTCGTCGCCGCGCGCCTGAAGCTCGCGTACCAGCGCGCTGCCGATCAGTCCGGTGGCGCCGGTGACGACTACGCGCACGGGTCCGGCTACGCCCCCACGTGCGCGCCATCCGTGCGCGCCGCGCCGCTGCGTTCAGCCTCGCGTGCGACGGCGCTTGCCACGCACGAGCTCACGTAGCCGTTGAACACGCTGGGGATGATGTAGTCCTCGGACAGCTCGTCGGCGGTCACCACGTCGGCGATGCCGCGCGCGGCAGCGAGCTTCATCTCCTCGGTGATCCGCCGTGCGCGGACGTCGAGTGCGCCGCGGAAGATGCCGGGGAAGGCGAGCACGTTGTTGATCTGGTTCGGATAGTCGGAGCGGCCGGTGGCCATCACGCGCACGTACGGCGCGGCATCCTCGGGGTTCACCTCGGGAGTGGGATTGGCCATCGCGAACACGAACGGGTCTGGGTTCATCCGGCGCAGGTCCTGCGCGGTGATGATGCCCGGGCCGGAGAGGCCGACGAACAGGTCGGCGCCCTCGAGCACGTCGGCGGGCAGGCCGGAGCGCTGCTCGGAGTTCGTGTTCTCGGCGAGCCACGTCTTCGGCACGTTCATCGAGCCGTCCTCGTAGTCCGGACGGCCGGTGTGGATCGCGCCGTGGCGGTCGCAGGCCACGATCGTCTGAACGCCCGAGTTGATGAGGATCTTGCACACGGCCACGCCCGCGGCGCCCGCGCCCACCATCACCACGCTCAGGTCCTCGAGGCGGCGGCCGGTGAGGCGGCAGGAGTTGAGCAGCGCGGCCAGCACCACGATCGCCGTGCCGTGCTGGTCGTCGTGGAAGACGGGGATGTCGAGCTCCTCGATCAGCCGGTTCTCGATCTCGAAGCAGCGCGGCGAGGCGATGTCCTCGAGGTTGATGCCGCCGAACGTGGGGGCGAGGAGCTTCACGGTCTGGATGATCTCGTCGGGGTCCTTGGTGTCGAGGCAGATCGGGAACGCGTCCACGTCCGCGAACTCCTTGAACAGCATCGCCTTGCCCTCCATCACGGGCATGGCGGCCCGCGGGCCGATGTCGCCGAGACCGAGCACGGCGCTGCCGTCGGACACCACGGCCACCGTGTTCGAGCGGATCGTGTACTCGAACGCCTTCTCGGGGTCCTCGTGGATCGCCACGCACACGCGGCCCACGCCCGGCGTGTAGGCCATCGAGAGGTCGTCGCGCGTCTTGATCGGCGCCTTCAGGCCGGTGTGGAGCTTGCCGCCGCGGTGGAGTTCGAAGGTGCGGTCGGTCACCTCGACCAGCGTGCAGCCCTCCACGCCCTCGACCGCTCTGATGACCTCCTCGGAGTGCTCCTGGTTCGAGCACATCACGCTGATCTCGCGGATGGCCTTGAGCTCGCCCAGCTCGATCGCATCGATCGTTCCGATCGAGGCGCCGGCCTCTCCGATCGCGGAAGCGACCATGCCGAGCTGGCCCGGGCGGCGGTCGAGTTCCACCCGAAGCGTCAGCGAAAACTGTGCGCTCGGCCTAACTGTCATGAGTCCTCAAACCGGCTCCGATCATATAGAGAGGCCCCAATTGCAGGGGTTCCTTGGGAGTCTCCGCCCATTCATAAGATCCACCCGTGGCCGACAACGGACGCGAGCTCTTCCTGATCGACGGAAACAGCCTGGCCTACCGGGCGTTCTTCGCGCTGCCGGAGACCATCGCCACCTCGCGCGGCGTCCCCACCAACGCGATCTTCGGCTTCGCGTCGATGCTCGTGAAGGTGCTCACCGAGTACGGCGTGAACCCCACGCTCGTGTGCTGGGACGCGGGGATGTCCGGCCGAGAGATCGCGTACGAGGAGTACAAGGCCGACCGCCGCAAGCGGCCCGACCTCTTGCAGGAGCAGTGGCCGCACCTCCACCCACTTGTCGAGGCGTTCGGCTACCAGAACGTGCGCGTGGAGGGTTACGAGGCCGACGACGTGATGGCCACGCTTTCGCTGCAGGCCAGGGAGAAGAAGATCCCGGTGATGATGGTCACCGGCGACCGCGACATGTTCCAGCTGATCGAGCCGGGCGTACGCGTGATGGCCACCGCTCGCGGCATCACCGAGACCAAGATCTACGACACCCAGGCCGTGATCGACCGCTACGGCATCCCGCCCGAGCTGATCCCGGACTTCTACGGTCTCAAGGGCGACACGAGCGACAACATCCCGGGCGTCCCCGGCATCGGCGACAAGACCGCCGCGCAGCTGTTGCAGGAGTTCGGCACGCTCGAGGAGGTCCTCGCGAACATCGACAAGGTCTCCGGCGCCAAGCGCAAGGAGAACCTCGCCAACCACGCCGACGACGCGCGGGTGTCGAAGCAGCTCGCCACCGCCGTGCGCGACGTGCCGGTGGACATCGACCTCGAGCAGGTGGCTGCGCAGGAGCCGGATCGCTCCACGCTGCGCGAGTACTTCCGGGAGTTCGAGCTGCGCGACCCATTGCGGCGACTCGAGGAGGCGCTCGGCGGGGAGGAGGAGGCCGCCCCACGGCAGCGCGGCATCGTCGAGCTCGAGGCCAAGGCGGTGCAGATCCCCGCGGTCGACCTGGGTGTGGTGAAGGGCGAGCACGCCACGCTGGCCGCCGAGCGCGAGCTGAACGAGGAGGGCGTGCCCCACGGACCGCTGCGCTTCGCCGCCTACGCGGGCGGCGACGAGGTGAGCGTGGGGGAGGCCGAGACGCTTGCAGCGCTCACGCTCGCGTGGGGCGAGCGCGCGCTCGTGGCCCACGACTGGAAGTCGCTCGCCTCGGGCGAGGGGCCGTGCGACACGCCGCCGCTCGAGCACGACACGATGGTGGCCGCCTACCTGATCGACCCCGCGCGCCGCAAGTATCCGCTGCCGGAGCTGCTCGAGGACGAGGGCATCAGCGCGCTGATCGAGGGGAGCGCAGACGGCGCCGCCGGCCTCGCCGAGCGGGCGGTGTGCACGCGCGCGCTCGCCGAGCGTCAGCTCGAGCGGATCGAGGAGCAGGGGCTCACGCGGCTCCTGAACGAGGTCGAGATGCCGCTCGTGGAGGTGCTGATCGACATGGAGCGCGCGGGCGTGAAGCTCGACACCGAGCGGCTCGCGGCGATCAACTCCGGCTTCGCGGACCGCATCGCGACGCTCGAGCAGGAGATCTGGGCGTTGGCCGGCGAGGAGTTCACGATCGGCTCGCCCCAGCAGCTCGGCGTCGTGCTGTTCGACAAGCTCGGCCTGACCAAGAAGCGCCGCGGCAAGACCGGCTACTCGACCGACGCTCGGGTGCTCGCGGCCATCCGCGACGAGCACGAGATCATCGGCAAGGTCGAGCAGTGGCGCGAGCTGACGAAGCTCAAGAGCACCTACCTGGACGCGCTGCCCGAGCTGATCTCAGACGAGGACGGCCGCCTCCACACCACCTTCAACCAGACCGCCACCACCACCGGCCGGCTGTCGAGCACCAACCCCAACCTGCAGAACATCCCGATCCGCAGTGAGGAGGGGCGCGAGATCCGCGCCTGCTTCGTGGCCGAGCCGGGGGCGAAGCTGATCTCGGCGGACTACTCGCAGATCGAGCTGCGGGTGCTGGCCAAGGTGGCGGACGAGCAGGTGCTCAAGGACATCTTCGAGCGCGGCGAAGACGTGCACGCGGCCACCGCCGGCGAGATGTTCGGGCTGCCGCCGGAGCAGGTCGACCACGGCACGCGCTCGAAGGCCAAGATGATCAACTTCGGGATCGTCTATGGGCTGTCGGCCTACGGCCTGGCGGACCGGCTCAACATCCCGCAGGAGGAGGCGGCAGAGTTCATCGAGCGCTACCTCGCCCGCTTCCCGAAGGTGCAGGAGTTCATCACGCGCACGATCACGGAGGCCACCGACCAGGGGTACGTGACCACGCTGTTCGGCCGCATGCGCCGCATCCCGGAGCTGCGCGCGCGCCAGCGCCAGACGCGCCAGCTGGGCGAGCGCCTGGCGGTGAACACGGTGATCCAGGGCACGGCCGCCGACATCATCAAGGTCGCGATGGTGCGTTGCTGGAAGTCGCTGCGCGCGGCGGGCCTGTCCACTCGGCTCGTGCTCCAGATTCACGACGAGCTGCTGTTCGAGGCGCCCGAGTCCGAGGTCGAGCAGGCCTCGAAGATCATCCATGACGAGATGGTGCGCGCCTACGAGCTCGAGCCGCCGCTCGGGGTGGACGTGGGCGTCGGCGCCAACTGGCTCGAGGCCAAGTAGCCCCGGCTTGAAGTCTCTGCGCATAGACGAGCTGGAGGCGGTCCCGGTTGGCGGGTTCAACTGGCTGCCGCTGCGGCGC
>DASXCV010000216.1:0-4107 GCA_036491015.1 Thermoleophilaceae bacterium
ACCCGGGCCGAGACAGTGGCCCGAGTCCTCCTCGCCGACGGCACCGTGGTGGACAAGCCGTCCACTCAGCTGGCCATCGGCGATCTGGTCGAGGTCACCCCGGGCTTGATCATCCCCGGCGACGGCGACGTGATCGAGGGCATCGCCTCGGTGGACGAGTCCGCGATCACCGGCGAGTCCGCACCCGTTATCCGCGAGGCGGGCGGCGACCGCTCCGCCGTGACCGGCGGCACGCGGGTGCTCTCCGATCGCGTGGTCATCGAGATCACGCAGGAGCCGGGCCAGAGCTTCCTCGACCGGATGATCGCCCTCGTGGAGGGCGCGTCGCGGCGCAA
This sequence comes from Thermoleophilaceae bacterium, assembly GCA_036491015.1. Taxonomy (GTDB): domain Bacteria; phylum Actinomycetota; class Thermoleophilia; order Solirubrobacterales; family Thermoleophilaceae; genus JAICJR01. The sequence goes on from DASXCV010000216.1 coordinate 336, forward strand.
GACGCCGAACGAGATCGCGCTCGGGATCCTGCTGGCGGCGCTCACGCTCGTGTTCCTCGTGGTGATCATGAGTCTGCGGCCCTTCGCGCTGTACTCGGGCACGGCGATCTCGGTGACCACGCTGATCGCGCTGCTCGTGGCGCTGATCCCGACGACCATCGGGGCGCTGCTCTCGGCGATCGGCATCGCCGGCATGGATCGGCTGGTGCGCCGCAACGTGCTCGCGCTCTCGGGACGTGCGGTGGAGGCGTCGGGCGACGTCGACGTGCTGCTGCTCGACAAGACCGGCACGATCACGCTCGGCAACCGGCAGGCCGCGGCCTTCATCCCGATGCCCGGGGTGTCCGAGGAGGAGCTCGCCGAGGCGGCCCAGCTCTCCTCACTCGCGGACGAGACCCCCGAGGGCCGCTCGATAGTGGTGCTCGCGAAGGAGCGCTTCGGGCTGCGGGAGCACGAGCTGCACTCCCAGGTGGACGCTCAGTTCGTCCCGTTCACCGCCGAGACGCGGATGAGCGGCGTGGACATGAACGGCACGCGCCTGCGCAAGGGGGCGGGCGACGCGATCCTCGGCTGGGTGGCCGGCGAGGGCGGCCACACCCCGCCGGAGCTGGCCGCGGAGCTCGACCGGATCGGCCGCGAGGGCGGGACGCCTCTGGCCGTGGCTCGCGACAGCCACGTGCTCGGCGTGATCTACCTGAAGGACACAGTGAAGGAGGGCATGCGCGAGCGCTTCGACCAGCTGCGCGCGATGGGCATCCGGACCGTGATGATCACCGGCGACAACCGCCTTACCGCCGCCAAGATCGCGGAGGAGTCGGGCGTGGACGACTTCCTCGCCGAGGCCACGCCCGAGGCCAAGCTCCAGCTGATCAAGAGGGAGCAGGACGACGGGCGGCTCGTGGCGATGACGGGCGACGGCACGAACGACGCTCCGGCGCTCGCTCAGGCGGACGTGGGCGTGGCGATGAACACCGGCACGCAGGCGGCTCGCGAGGCGGGCAACATGGTCGACCTCGACTCGAACCCCACGAAGCTGATCGAGATCGTCGAGGTGGGCAAGCAGCTGCTGATCACGCGCGGCGCGCTCACCACCTTCTCCATCGCGAACGACGTGGCTAAGTACTTCGCGATCCTGCCGGCGATCTTCGTCTCCACGTACGCGACGTCCGGCGGGAAGGGCCCGCTCAACAAGCTCAACCTGATGGACCTGGGCACGCCGCGCTCGGCGATCATCTCGGCGATCGTCTTCAACGCGATCGTGATCCCGCTGCTCGTGCCGCTGGCGCTGCGCGGGGTCCGCTACCGCCCGGTGGGAGCAGACGTCCTGCTGCGGCGGAACCTCCTGATCTACGGGCTCGGCGGCCTGATCGCCCCGTTCGTCGGGATCAAGCTGATCGACCTGCTCATCCATGGCGTGTTTGGAGCGTGATGGCAATGGAAGCCGTACCAGGACTCGGCAGACGACGTCGAGCACGCCATCATTCAGGTGAGAAGGAGCAGCTCGACGCGGCCATTTGGGAGTGCGAATGGTGATCGCGAGGGACGAGGCATGGAGACCGCCCGCGGCAACTACACGATCTTCCTGGGGATGGCCGCGGGAGTCGGCAAGACCTACCGCATGCTGCAGGAGGCGCGCGCGGACGCCGAGGCCGGGAGGGACGTGGTGATCGGCTACCTGGAGCCGCACGGCCGGGTGGAGACCGAGGCGCTCGCCGAGGGCCTCGAGCGACTCGCTCGCCGGCGCGTGGCGCAGGGCGACACCGTGGTTCGAGAGATGGATCTGCCCGCGGTGCTGCGGCGCGCGCCCGAGCTGTGCGTGATCGACGAGCTCGCCCACACCAACCCGCCCGGGCTCGAGCACGAGAAGCGCTACCAGGACATCTACGACGTGCTCGGCGCCGGCATCGACGTGTACTCGACGGTGAACATCCAGCACCTCGAGAGCCTCAACGACCAGGTGGCCGAGTTCACGGGCGTGCGCGTGCGCGAGACCTTCCCCGACACCGTGCTCTCGTGGGCCGACCAAGTCGTGCTGATCGACCTGACGCCGCAGGCCCTGATCCAGCGGCTGCGCGACGGTAAGGTCTACCCGGCCGAGCGGGTGGAGACCGCGCTCAACAACTTCTTCAAGGTCGAGAACCTGGACGCCCTGCGCGAGCTGGCGCTGCGCGAGCTGGCGGAGAACGTGGAGGCGAAGCGGGTGGTCACGGAGACCGTCGCCAGCAGGCGCGACGACCGGGTGGCGGCCGCGGCGCCGCACGCTGTGGGGGAACGGCTGCTCGCGCTCGTGAGCGCGCGGCCGTCATCGCAGCGGCTCGCGCGCCGCGCCTGGCGCTCGGCTCAGCGGCTCGGCGCCGAGCTCGACCTGCTGTACGTCCACAAGCCCGGCTCGTCGCGGAACGGCAAGCGGGAGGAGCAGCTGCGGGCGCTGCGGAAGCTGGCGGCCACGCTCGGCGCCCACCTGATCGTGGAGGAAGGGCGCGACGTGGCCGCGACCGCCGCACGGGTCGGCGCCCAGCGCGGCACCACCTACGTGCTGGTGGGCGAGCCGCGCTCGGCGAAGGGGTTGCGGCGCTTCGGAGTGTCCCTGCCCGAGCGGCTGCTCGAGGAGATGCCCGGCGTGGACATCCGCATCGTCGCCGACCGCACGAAGCTCGCTCGCAACGCAGACGGGGAGGAGGAGCTGTGACCGGCGCGATCGTCCTTGGCGCGCTCCTGCTGGTCTCCGCGCTCGTGGTCCTGGTGGCGCGCTGGCGCGACCCGGAGAAGCTGCCGCACAGGATCACCCCGCCGGCGGAGCGGATCCTCTTCCCGCTGCTCGGCGACAGCGTGTCCCGCTCCGCCCTCGACGCCACGCTGCGCCTCGCGCGCGCGGAACACGCAACGCTCGTGCCCGCGTACCTCGCCGTGGTGCCGCTGCACCTTCCGCTCACCGCGTCGCTGCCGCAGGAGTGCGAGCGCGCGATGCCCCTGCTCGAGACGATCGAGCAGCGCGCGGCCAGGCTCGGCGTGCCCGTGGACTCGCGCATCGAGACCGGGCGCACTCCCCGCCATGCGCTGCGGCAGCTGCTCGCCGGCGAGCGCTTCGACCGCATCGTCGTTCCGGCGGGCACCGCGACGAGCGCGGGCTTCGACGCCGAGGACATCTCGTGGCTGCTCGAGAACGCGCCGGGCGAGATCGCGGTGCTCCGCGCAGAGCAGAACGGCGGCGGTCCCCGGGTGGGACACTCGAACGGTGCGCGGACCCGAACTCGGCAGCTACCTCGCCGATCTGTATCGCGCAGGGCGTGAGCACGACGCCGGCAAGGCCGACCGGCTAGAGCGCCTGCGCAACGTCGAGCCGGACACGGCGCGGCTGATGGCGCTGCTGGTGCGCGCCGTGCGGGCACGCGACGTGCTCGAGATCGGCACCTCGAACGGCTACTCGACGGTGTGGCTGGCCGAGGCCGTGGGGGAGACAGGCGGGCGAGTGGTGTCCGTCGAGATCGACCCGGCGCGGACCGAGCTGGCGCGCGAGAGCCTGCGCGGTGCGGGGGTCGAGGAGAGGGTGGAGCTGCGCGCCGAGGACGCCGCCATAACGCTTGGAAACTCGCCGGACGCGAGCTTCGACTTCATCTTCCTCGACGCGGAGCGGCCCGCTTACGTGAGCTATTGGCCGGACCTCGTGCGGGTGCTGCGACCGGCGGGGCTGCTGCTCGTGGACAACGTGATCTCGCACGCGGACGAGATGGGGGAGTTCCGCGCCCTCGTGGAGGCGGACGAGCGGGTCACG
>DASXCV010000217.1:0-7784 GCA_036491015.1 Thermoleophilaceae bacterium
CGCCGCTGCATCGGCGTGTAGCCCGCCCGGTAGGGAGCGATCCGCTCGGCCAGGTCGCCGCGGCCGGCGTCCTCGAGCCGCAGCTTCGTGAACTTCTGGATCAGCTCGACCCCGCGGCGCGACTTGAGGAAGCAGATCGTCCGCACCTCGCGCTGCATCAGGTCCGCGAGCAGCGCGGCCGCCTCCGACAGCGCCGACGCCCGCACGCCCTTGTCCTCGTCCACGAGCGGCGGGTTCCACATCGCGATCTGTCGCTCGGCGTGCGGCGCGCCGTCGCGCTGCACCAGCTGGAACTCGAGCCCGGTGAGCTCCTCGGCCAGCTCGATCGGATTGGCGATCGTCGCGCTCGTGAGCATGAAGCGCGGCTCGGTGCCGTAGGCGTTCGCCATCCGCCGCAGCCGTCGCAGCACGTTCGCCACCTGCGAGCCGAACACGCCGCGGTACACGTGCGCCTCGTCCACCACCACCCAGGCCAGGTTGGCGAACACGTCACCCCAGTTGCGGTGATGGGGCAGCACCCCGATGTGGAGCATGTCCGGGTTCGTGAGGATCAGGTTCGAGCGGGCGCGGACCTGCCGCCGCTCCTCGCGCGGGGTGTCGCCGTCGTAGATCGCGTGACGCAGGAACGGCGCGCGCAGCTCGGACAGCTTGCGCGCCTGGTCCTGGGCGAGCGCCTTGGTGGGGTAGAGGTAGAGCGCGCGGGCCCGCACGTCGCCGGCGAGCGTGTCGAGCACCGGCATGTTGAACGCGAGCGACTTGCCCGACGCCGTGCCCGTGGTGACGATCGTGTGTCCCTCGCGAGCAGCCGCGAGCGCCTCCGCCTGGTGCGAGTAGAGCTCCTCCACGCCGCTCGTGCGCAGCGCGTCGAGCAGCGCGGGATGCAGGTCGTCGGGCAGCGGCACGAGCTCGGCGGCGCGGGCGCCGAGCCGGCTCGTTGTGACAAGCTGCTCGCCCGTCAGGACGCTGGCCCACGGCCTCTCTTCGCTCACTATCGCCACGAGGGCCAGCGTAGTGAGTTGCTCCGCTGCGTCTACACAGACCTGGATGGAACCCTGCTCGGCAGGGGCGCGTCCCTGTTCCGTGACGCCGAGGGTCTCTTCACCCTGATGCCCGCCCGCGCGCTCGAGGCCTGCTTCAGAGCGAACGTGGAGGTGGTGCTCAAATCCGGGCGACGCCAGGCGCAGGTGATGGAGGACGCCCGCCTGATCGGGCAGACCGCCTACATCTACGAGATGGGCTGCGGCCTCGTGATCGACGGCGAGGAGACCCTCCTCACCGGCGACCTCCAGCCCGCGGACGGCAAGACGATTCACGACCTGATCGAGGAGTCGGGCGCGCCGAAGCTCCTGCTCGACACCTATCCCGGCAGGCTCGAGTACCACTCACCGTGGCACCTCGACCGCGAGATCTCGCACCTCTTCCGCGGCCTCGTGGACGCGAACGAGGCCGACGCCCTGCTCGAGCAGAGCGGCCACGGCAACCTGCGCCTCGTGGACAACGGCGCGGTGGCCCCGAAGGAGTCGCTGCAGAACCTGGAGGGGACGCCGCGGGCCTACCACCTGATCCCGCGCGGCGCCTCGAAGGCCGGCGCCGTGGCGCGCCACATGCGCGCCCGCGGCTACGCGCCGGAGGAGTGCATCGCCCTCGGCGATTCGCGCGAGGACCTCGGAGTGGCCGCCGTGGTGGGGCGCTTCTTCCTCGTGGCCAACGCGGTGGAGAAGGACCCCGACGTGATGCGCGGCGCGCCTCCGAACGTGGAGGTCACCGAGGGGCGCAACGGCGAGGGGGTCTACGAGGCCGTGGTAAGGATGCTGGCCGAGCGTTAGCCCGGTCCTTGGAGGGCGGTCTTGAGCCAGATCAGGCGGGTGAGGGCTGCGCAGAGCGCAGGAACTCGAGCACCGCGGCGTTGAATTCCTCCGCGCGCTCGAGGTTGAGGCCGTGCGTGGCCCGCTCGATGATCGTGAGTCTGGCGCCGGGAATCAGCTCGGCCAGCTCATGCGACTTCCACGCGGGCACGAGGATGTCGTGCTCGGCGCCGATCACGTGCACCGGCAGCTTGAGGGACGGCAGCCGCTCGCGCGCCTCGTGCCGGCCAGTGGCCTCGGCCTGCCGCGCGAAGCCCTCGGGCTTCTGCGGATGCGGGTTGGCGAGCATCTGCTGGCGCAGGAACGTGATCCGCTCCGTTTCGTCGAACAGGTCCTCCGAGAAGCAGAGCAGCATCATCTGGTCGATCTGCTCCTCGTAGCTGCGGCGCTGGACGTCCGCCGCCATCATGCGGCCCGCCTTGCGCCCGTAGGCGCCCGCGCCGGCGAAGGTGATGGCGAGCGTGAGCGTCTTCACGCGCTCGGGCCAGCCGAGGACGATCTCCTGCGCGATCGCGCCGCCCATCGAGGCGCCCACGAGGTGGAAGCTGTCGAGCTCGAGCTGGTCGGCCAGCGCGATCGCGTCGGCGGCGAGGTCGGTGATCTCGTAGGAGCCCTCGGCGTACGAGGACTGCCCGCAGTCGCGGTTGTCGTAGGTGATCACCTTGAAGTGCTCGCTGAGCGGCCCCACCTGGAATGCCCAGGCGAGGTGGTCGGCGCCCAGGCCCATGACCATCAGCAACGGCTCGCCGTCGCCCGCCACCTCGTAGAACAGGCGCTGCCCGTTTGCGTCTGCGATCGGCATGAAGGCGGGGAGCCTACCCGGCCAGCGCGTGCTTGAACGCCGACTCGGCCTCGTCGCCGTGCACCGCGAACACGATGCGCTCGAGCGAGTCCATCCGGACACCCCGCGCGGCGTCCACCATGATCCGGGCCGCCTCGTCGAGCGGGAACCCGCCCACGCCGGTGCCGAACGCCACGAGCGCGACCGAGTGGCAGCCCAGCTCGTCGGCCTTCGCGAGCGCGGACTCGGTGGCCCTCCCGATGATCTCCGCCGACGTCGGCCCGCCCAGCTCCATCGTGGCCGCATGGATCACGTAGCGGGCCGGCATGTCACCGGCCGTGGTCTCCACCGCCTCGCCAAGGCCGATCGGGGCCTTCTCGTATGACTCGCGCTGCACCTCCGGCCCGCCCGCGCGGCTGATCGCGCCGGCTACGCCGCCGCCGTGCATCAGCCCGGTGTTGGCCGCGTTGGCGATCGCGTCCACCTCGAGCTTCGTCACGTCCGCTTGCAGGATCTCGAGCTGCATCCCCATATCCTCCCAGCAATGGCCCCGGCGGACGCAACGATCATCGACGCGGGCGGCCGCGATCTGCGGGTGACGAGCGGCGACCGCGTGATCTTCCCCGCCACCGAGCGCACGGCGGAGATCACGAAGCTCGAGGTGGTCGAGTACTACCTCGCGGTGGCGGACGGGATCATGCGCGCGGTCGAGCGGCGGCCGACGACCCTCGAGCGCTGGCCCAAGGGCGTGCACCCGGGGATCGTCCTGTCCACGCGCGAGAAGGGCGGCGGCGATGCCTTCTACCAGAAGCGCGTGCCCAAGGGAGCGCCTGACTACCTGGAGACGGCGCGGATCGAGTTCCCCTCCGGGCGCAACGCCGATGAGATCTGCCCGACCGAGATCGCCGTGGTGGGCTGGGCCGCGCAGATGGGCACGATCACGTTCCACCCGTGGCCCGTCCGGCGCGACGACGTCGACCATCCCGACGAGCTGCGCCTCGACCTCGACCCTCAGCCGGGCACCGACTTCGCGGACGCGGTGCGCGTGGCCGCCGTCGCGCGCGAGCTGCTCGGCGAGCTCGGCTACACCGCCTTCCCGAAGACCTCCGGCGGCCGCGGCGTGCACATCTACCTGCGCATCGAGCCGCGCTGGACCTTCACCGACGTGCGCCACGCGGCGATCGCCTTCGGCCGCGAGCTCGAGCGGCGCATGCCCGGCGAGGTGACCACGAGCTGGTGGAAGGAGGAGCGCGGCGAGCGCATCTTCGTGGACTACAACCAGAACGCGCGCGACCGCACGATCGCCTCGGCCTACAGCGTGCGGTCGAAGCCGGGCGCGCCGGTGTCGGCGCCGGTCACCTGGGACGAGCTGCCCGACGTGGCGCCCGAGGACTTCACCGTCGCCACCATGCCGGCGCGCTTCGCCGAGATCGGCGACCGCCACGCGGCCATCAACGACGTTGCCCACTCGCTCCAGCCGCTGCTCGACATGTACGAGCGCGACGAGGCCGAGGGTAAGGGCGACATGCCGTACCCGCCGGACTATCCGAAGATGCCCGGAGAGCCGAAGCGCGTTCAGCCCTCGCGGGCTAGACCTGAGTAGGGCGGAGGTCGGAGGTCGGAGGTCGGAGGCTGTGCTCCTGCAGGTCTATGCCTATCCGTATGAGCTCTGCTTCTCTGCCGCGTGGGGCTATCAGGCTGATGCCCACGTTCCATTGGGCGGGGATCGTGGCCACGGGCATTCCGGTCATGTCCCAGAGGGCGGTCAGGGCGATCATCGGGTCGCCGGGGCCGCCGGCGTGGCCGCGGTCGTAGCCGGGCCCGCGCTCGTAGGGCACGATCGGGAGCGTCGGCTCGAGCACGCAGTCCACGCCGTTCGCCCCGAACCACTCCTCCCACAGCGCGGTGCCCTCGGCGCGCCGCGCCTGCGCGCCCATGTAGGCCTGGGCGTCGGTGAAGCTCTTCGCGATCTCCACGAACTCCGCGATCGCCGGCCGGTACAGCTCGTGCTTGCCGGCGAACTGCGAGTGGAGCGACCAGGCGTCCGCCATCAGCACGACCAGCAGGTCGTTCCAATCGAAGGTCCACGGCGAGCTCAGCTCCACCACGCGCGCGCCCAGCTCCTCGCAGGCGCGCCGCGCCGAGTCGTACGCGGCCGCCACCTCGTCCTGCAGCTCCGCCGCCGCCGGGCGTTCGGTAAGCGCGATCGTCAGGCCGTCGAGCGGTCGCGGGCCGGGCCGGGCGCTGAGCGGCAGCTCGCCCATCGCCACGGGCGGCGGCATCAGCGCGCTCGTCTCGGGGCCGCCCTCGGCCAGCGCAGCCAGCAGCGCGGAGCAGTCCGCCAGCGTGCGCGCCATCGGGCCCACGTGGTCGAGCGACGGCGCGAGCGGCAGCACTCCGCCGATCGGCACGCGCCCGTGCGTGGGCTTGATCGAGCTCACGCCGCAACAGGCGGCGGGAATGCGCAGCGAGCCGCAGGTGTCGCTGCCGAGCGCAACCGGCACCATCCGCGCCGCCAGCGCCGCGGCGCTGCCGCCGCTCGACCCGCCGGCCACGCGGTCGAGCGCCCGCGGGTTGCCCACCTGGTCCGTGGTGCCGCCGGCGGCGAACTCGTGCGTGTGCGTGTGACCGAGCGGCACCATGCCGGCGTCGCGCAGCCGCTGCCAGGCCACGGCGTCCTCCGTCGCCACGTTGCCCTCGAGCACGCGGCTCGACGCCGTCAGCGGCAGGCCCGCCACGCCGTAGAGGTCCTTCAGCCCGAGCGGGATGCCGCACACGAGCGGCGCGCTCTCGCCCTCGCGTGCCAGCCGCTCGTCCGCCGCACGCGCGTGCTCGCGCGCGAGGTCGGGATAGAGCCGCACCCAGGCGTTGATGGCATCGGGCGCGCCGTCGAAGCTCGGCTCGCCGCCGTTCAGCTCGTCGATCCGCCGCAGGCAGGCCTCCGTGAGCTCGGCCGAGGACAGCGACCGGCTCCGCAGCAGCGCCGATGCCTGGAGCAGGCCGAGGTCCGCGGGATCGGGCACCCGGGGAACCTATCCGGCGGCGGGGCTAGCCGACAATCCGCACCGACAGGCGGCGCGCCTTGCCGGCGTTGCCCGCGGCATCGCGCGAGGTGACGGTGACCGTGGCCGTCACGCGCCGGTGGTGGCGAAGCGCGCGGCGGATCTTGGTGAGCGTCTTGCTGGGGATCCTGAGATGCATCGTCACGCGCTTACCGGCTCGGACGTGCGACCTCGTGCTCCGCAGCCGGAGCACGCGCGCGCCCCCGGGGATGCTCACGGTCCCGCGCGCGGTGATGGTGGCCGGCTCGTTCGCCACCACCGCGATCTTCACGTAGTGGTGCTTGAGCACCCGCTGTTTCCTGCTGCGACTGATCTTCAGGACGGCGGGCGTCTTGTCGCCGGCGGGAGGGGGTGTGGCCGTGCCGGGCGACGGCGTGGCGGGATCGATGCGGAGCAGCTTGCCGAGCAGCACCCCGAGGTTCTGCGCGTTGTTCGGCGGATCGTTGGCCGAGCCGCCGTCTCCTGTCGAGATGTAGAGGTAGCCGTCCGGGCCGAAGTTCATCTGCCCGCCGTAGTGATTCGTCTCCCCGGGATGCGGGATGGTGAGTACGTTCACCTCGGTCGCCGGATCCACGACGTTCGGATTGCCGGCGGAGCGAGTGAACTGGTCCACCCGGATGCTGCCGGTTCTGTCCGTGTAGTAGACGTAGAGGCGGCCCGTCGTCGCGTAGTCGGGCGGGAAGGCGATCGTGCTCATGCCCTGCTCGCCCGAGCCGGACACCTGGGTATGGATGTCGAGGAATGGAGTGGCCTGCTCGGTGCCATCCACCAGCACCCGGACATCCCCGGCTCGCTCGACGACAAAGAGACGGTGGCTGTCACCGGGCGGCGAGGTGACGTACATCGGAGAGCTGAACGACTGGGGGAGTGGATGCAGCGCGCCGTCGCTCCCGATCTCGTTCACCGTTCCGCCCAGCGACACGGGGTAGACGTGGTTTTCCGCGTCCTGACCGAAGGCCACGAGCTGGTCGACGTGCAGCCCGGTGTCGGCCGGGGCCGTCGCGTTGCCCGCTGACAGGGTCGTGCTGAGGATGTTCCCGTTGTAGAAGTCGGCGAAGAGGTACTTGCCCGCGAACGCGCCGGCGTTCGGGTCGCGATCCACCACACCGCCGGTTACAGCGTGCGACGTATCCGGCACCGAGGTGTCGTAGGCGTAGACGGGGGGCGTCTCCGGCGGCGCGGTCGCACAGAAGGGGTCGCTGCCTGCGCTCACGCCGGGTTGGTCGGCCTCGAAGCAATCCCAGCCGAAGTTCGCGCCGGCGAACTGACCGGCCGGCACGAAGTCGACCTCCTCACGAGCGTCCTGCCCCACGTCGCCGATCGTCAGGTCGCCGGTCTGGCGGTCGAACGACCAGCGGAACGGGTTGCGCAGCCCGAACGCGTAGATCTCTGGTCGCGCGCCTGGTACCCCGACGAACGGATTGTTCGCAGGCACGGTGTAGGCGTGCGCGGACGCAGGCACGAGCGCCGCTGCGAGCAGCCCGAGGAGGACGGTACGGCGAAGCACGGACTCGAAACTACCGTGACGGCGGGCAATCCGCCATCGAAATTTAGGCGGCTGGGGTTAGGATCGGGTCCGTGGAACTGTCGTATGCGCACGGCGCAGTCGACACGCCGCTCCTCGGGGAGACCATCGGCGCGAACCTCGAACGCACGGTGGCCCGCGTCCCCGATGCCGACGCGGTGGTGTCCCTGCACCAGAGCATCCGCTTCACCTACGCCGAGCTGAACGAGGGCGTCGACCGCCTGGCGCGCGCGCTGATGGCGGCGGGACTCGAGCCCGGCGACCGGCTCGGCATCTGGAGCCCGAACTGCGTCGAGTGGCTGATGCTCCAGTTCGCCACCGCGAAGGCGGGCGTGGTGCTCGTGAACATCAACCCCGCCTACCGCACGACCGAGCTCGAGTACGCCCTCAACCAGTCAGGCTGCCGCGTGCTGGTGGCGGCCAGCTCGTTCAAGACCTCCGACTACGAGGCCATGGTCGAGGAGGTGCGCGGCAACCTGCCGGCGCTCGAGCGGACGATCTTCCTCGGCACCACCGGCTGGGACGAGCTGCTGGCCGAGGCCGGCGAGGTG
>DASXCV010000218.1:0-1755 GCA_036491015.1 Thermoleophilaceae bacterium
CGCTCGACCGTCTGAAGAAGCTCGACGAGCTCCACAACTCGGGTGCGCTCACGGACGAGGAGTTCGCCGCGAAGAAGGCGGAGCTGCTGGCCGAGATCTAGCGGGCGCGGGCGGCGGCGAGTGGGCGATCCAGGACTCGAACCTGGGACCTCTTCCTTATCAGAGAAGCGCTCTAACCGACTGAGCTAATCGCCCGTTCCGACGGCCGATTGTAGCGGCCGCAATCGCCGCGCCCTGGGCACTCTGCCACCCGCCGCCTGCGCGGGAAGTGAGCTCAGCGGGGCTTGCGCTACGCGGCGCGGCTCTGGGCGCGGCCGCCGATCCGGGCCGCCAGCTCGATGGCTTCGCGTGCGTCCTCGAGCTGGAACTCGACCTTGCAGCGACCGCCCGTCGAGCTCACCTTCACCTCGCGGCCGAGCGCCTCGCTGAGCGCGTCCTCCGCCTTGGCGATCAGGTCAGCGAGGTCAGGGTGGATGGCCACCTGGCGGCCGCGGCGCGGCACGCTCGCCTTGCCGTGGAGCTCCTTCGCGTGGCGCTCGGTCTCGCGCACGGACCAGTCGCCGTCGCGCGCCTCACGGCCCAGCTTGCGTCGCTCCGTGTGGTCCTTGCAGAGCAGCAGCGCGCGCCCGTGCCCGGCGCTCAGCTCGCCGGCCTGGATCATCGCCTGCACCTCGTCGGGCAGGTCGAGCAGACGCACCGCGTTCGAGATCGCGACGCGGCTGCGGCCCACGCGGCGGCCGAGCTCCTCCTTGGTGACGCCGAGGTCGTCCACGAGGGTCGCGCACGCGCGCGCCTCGTCGATCGGGTTGAGGTCCTCACGCGCCATGTTCTCGATCAGCGCGAGCTCGAGCCGCTCGCCCTCCTTCGTGTCCCGGACGATCGCGGGCACCTGCTCGAGGCCGGCGAGCTTGGCCGCGCGCAGGCGGCGCTCCCCGGCGATCAGCTCATAGCTGCCGCCCGGCAGCGGCCGGACCACGAGCGGCTGCAGCAGGCCGCGCGCCTTGATCGACTCGGACAGCGCGAGCAGGCTCTCGCCGTCGAAGTCGTGCCGCGGCTGCTTGGGGTTCGGGCGGATGAGCTCGAGCGCGAGCTCGCGCAGCGCCGGCGCCTCGACGCCGCCGCCGGCACCGTTTGTAAGGAGCGCAGCCAGACCGCGGCCCATGCCGCGCTGGCTGGTCTTGCCGTTTGCCTCAGCCACGTGCGGCCACCTCCTTCGCCAGCTTCAGATACGCCAGCGAGCCGCTGCAGCTCGGGTCGTGCCGCGTCACCGGCAGCCCGAAGCTCGGCGCCTCGCTGACTCGTACGTTACGCGGGATCACCGTCTCGAACACGAGTTCCGGGAAGTGCTCGCGCACCTCGCGCTCGACGTCCTGGGCGAGACGGGTCCGCCCGTCGTGCATGGTCAAGATCATTCCAGCAACCGCGAGGCGCGGATTGAGTTCGCGCTGGATGAGCGACAGGGTGTCGAGCAGCCCGGCGAGGCCCTCGAGCGCGAAGTACTCGGTCTGCACCGGCACGATCACGCGGTCGGCCGCGACGAGCGCGTTGACGGTCAGCGGGCCGAGCGACGGCGGGCAGTCGAATAACGTGAACAGAAAGCGCTCGCGCACCTCCCCCAGCGCCTCGCGCAGGCGGGTTTCCGAGCCGGGCAGCCGCGGCAGCTCCACGTTGGCGCCGGCGAGGTCGGGCGTGGACGGGACAATCGACAGGTTGTCCACATCGGTCGCGCGCGCGGCGTCCGCGACTGTGAGGTCG
>DASXCV010000219.1:0-5099 GCA_036491015.1 Thermoleophilaceae bacterium
AGACCGAGGCGGAGCTGCGCTACGCGGTAGAGGCCGGGGTCGGCCACATCGTGGCGGACTCGTTCGACGAGCTCGACCGGCTCGAGCGGATCGCGCCCGGCCAGCGCATCCTGCTGCGCGTCACCCCCGGGATCGAGGCCGACACGCACGAGAAGATCCAGACCGGCCAGGTCGACTCCAAGTTCGGCTTCCAGATCGACGACCTCCCGCGCGCGCTCGACCGGATCGACACGCTCGAGGTGCGCGGACTGCATGCGCACATCGGCTCCCAGATCTTCGACCTTGATCCGCTCGAGCGGATCGCGGAGGTGCTGTCGGCGCTCGGCGACTACCCGCTGCTCAACCTCGGCGGCGGCCTCGCGATCGCGTACACGAGCGACCAGCACCCGCCCGGCGTGGACGAGTACGTGGAGGCGCTCCTCGCGCGCGCGCCCGAGGGCGTGACCGTGCTGTGCGAGCCGGGGCGCTCGCTCGTGGGCAACGCGGGCGTGACTCTCTACCGCGTGGGCACGGTGAAGGAGGTGCCCGGCGTTCGGACCTACGTGGCCGTCGACGGCGGCATGTCCGACAACCCGCGGCCGATGCTCTACGGCGCGACCTACGAGGCCGAGCTGGCGGACCGCTTCGGCGGCTCCACCGGCTGCCGCATCGTCGGCATGCACTGCGAGTCGGGCGACATCCTGGTGCCCGAGGCGACGCTCGACGACCCACGGCCGGGCGACGTGCTCGTGATCCCCGCCACCGGGGCCTACAGCCACGCGATGGCGTCCAACTACAACGCGGTGCCGCGGCCCCCCGTGATCTTCTGCAGGGACGGACGCGCGCGGGTGGTCGTTCGCCGCGAGACCTACGAGGACTTGGCGCTCCGTGACGTTTAGGGTCGGCCTACTCGGCCACGGCACGGTCGGGACGGCGTTCCACGAGCTGCTCGACGACCGGGCCGACGCCATCGAGGCCAGCACCGGCCTGCGGCCCGAGATCAGCGGGGTGCTCACGCGCAGCCGCGGCTCGTTCGAGGACATCGTCGAGCGCAGCGATCTCGTGGTCGAGCTGATGGGCGGCGTCGAGCCCGCGCGCGACTACATCCTCGAGGCTATGAAGCAGGGGCGGCACGTGGTGTCCGCCAACAAGCAGGTGCTCTCGCAGCACGGGGAGGAGCTGTACGAGGCGGCGCGAGCGGCCAACGTGCAGCTGCGCTTCGAGGCCGCTGTGGGCGGCGTGGTGCCGGTGATCCGCGTGATCCACGAGACGCTCGCGGCAGCCCACATCGAGCGCGTGGCCGGAATCGTGAACGGCACGACCAACTTCATCCTCAGCGAGATGGCCCGCACCGGCGCGACCTACGCGGACGCGCTCAAGCAGGCGCAGGAGCTGGGCTTCGCCGAGTCGGATCCGACGGAGGACGTGACCGGCAAGGACGCCGCGGCCAAGATGGCGATCATCGCGCGGCTGGCGTTCGGCGCCGCGGTGCACCTCGACGACGTGCCGTACGAGGGCATCGACCATGTGACCGCCGACGACATCGCCTACGCGAAGGACCTCGGCCTCTCGCTCAAGCTGATCGGCAGCGCCGAGCGGATCGACTCGGGGCTCGCCGTGCGCGTGTACCCGGCGTTCCTGTACGCGGGGCACCCGCTCGCGTCGGTGAACGGCTCGTTCAACGCGGTCACGATCGAGTCGCCCGCGATCACGGAGATCACGCTGTCCGGCCCGGGCGCCGGCGGCTCGCAGACGGCCTCGGCCGTGCTCGGCGACGTGATCTCGGCGATGATCCCGCCGCCCACGCTGCCGCCGCCCGCGCTCGACATCGAGCTGGTGCGGGACGTCGAGTCGGCGTTCTACCTCTATCTCGAGGTGGCCGACCGGCCCGGCGTGCTCGCGCAGGTGGCGGAGATCCTCGGGCTGCAGGGCGTGTCGATCAAGTCCGTCGTGCAGAAGGGCCTCGGCGACGACGCCGTGCTCGTGATGGTGATGCACCCGGTGCTCGAGTCGCGCTTCAGCGCCGCCGTGGAGCTGCTCGCGCGGCTCGACTTCGTGCGCGCGCGCCCGCGCACGCTGCGGGTGATCGAGGACACCTTCGAGGAGAAGTCGGCCTGAGCCTCTGGCGCTATCGCGACCGCCTGCCGGTCGACCCGCTCGTGACGCTCGGTGAGGGGGACACTCCGCTGATCCCGGCCCCGAGGCTGTCGGAGCGCACGGGCGCCGAGGTGTGGATCAAGTTCGAGGGCGCGAACCCCACGGGCTCGTTCAAGGACCGCGGCATGACCGTCGCGGTGTCCGCCGCCGTGCAGGAGGGCGCCGAGGCCGTGATCTGCGCCTCCACGGGCAACACCGCCGCGAGCGCCGCGGCCTACGCCGCGCGCGCCGGGCTGCGCGGCGCGGTGATCGTGCCCGAGGGGAAGATCGCCGCCGGCAAGCTCGCCCAAGCGCTGATGCACGGCGCGAAAGTGATCGCTCTGCAGGGGAACTTCGACCAGGCGCTGGCGCTCGTGCGCGAGCTCGCCCAGCGCCAGCCGATCGCGCTCGTGAACTCCGTGAACGACTACCGAATCGAGGGACAGAAGACCGGCGCCTTCGAGGTGTGCGACCAGCTCGGCGAGCCGCCGGACGTTCTATGCATCCCCGTGGGCAACGCCGGGAACATCACTGCCTGGTGGAAGGGGTTCCGCGAGTACGAGGTCGCGCCGCGCCTGCACGGCTATCAGGCCGAGGGCGCCGCGCCGCTCGTGCGCGGCGCGCCGGTGGAGAACCCGGAGACCGTGGCGTCGGCGATCCGCATCGGCAACCCGGCGCGCTGGGAGGACGCGATGAACGCGGTCACCGCGTCGCGCGGCGAGATCCGCGCGGTGTCGGACGCCGAGATCCTGCAGGCGTACGCGTTCCTCGGCTCCAGCGAGGGCGTGTTCTGCGAGCCGGCGTCGGCGGCGTCGGTGGCGGGGCTGCTCAAGTACGGCGCCGAGGGGCGCGTGGTGTGCGTGCTCACCGGGCACGGGTTGAAGGACCCGACCACCGCCATGGGCCAGGCCAGCTCCGTGATCCCGTGCGAGCCCGAGATCGGGGCGGTCGAGAAGGCGGTGTTCGGCGGATGAACAGGACGCGGGTGGTACGGGTGCCGGCGTCCTCGGCCAACCTCGGCCCGGGCTACGACGTGCTGGCGGCGGCGCTCGCGATCCATCTCGAGCTCGAGGTGGAGGAGACGGGCGAGTTCGGGGTGGAGACCGATGTCGCCGGCGTGCCGCTCGACCGCTCCAACCTCTGCGTGCGCGCGTTCGAGACCCTGCATCCGGCCGACGGCATGACCTTCCGGGTGCGCAGCGCGATCCCGGTGACGGCCGGTCTCGGGTCGAGCGCGGCGGCGATCGTCGCGGGGCTCGCGGCCGCGGACCACATGTACGAGCTGGATGCCGAGCTGCTCCCGCACGCTGTGCGGCTCGAAGGCCATCCCGACAACGTGGCGGCGGCGCTGCGCGGCGGCTTCGTGATCTGCTCGGGCGACAGCGCCGAGCGCTTCGACCCGCCGCCGGAGCTCGAGGGCGTGCTCGCCATCCCGCCGCACCAGGTGCCGACGTCCGAGGCGCGCGCGGCCCTGCCGGACGAGGTGCCGCTGGCCGACGCGGTGCACAACGTGGCGAGCGCGTCGCTGCTCGTGCTCGGGCTCGCGCGCGCGGACTTCGACCTCGTGGCGCGAGGTCTCTCGGACCGGATTCACCAACCGCGGCGCGCCTCGCTTTACCCGCGCTCGATGGAGCTGGTCGGGCGGGCGCGCGCGCTCGGCGCGCTCGGCGCGACGATCAGCGGGGCGGGACCGGCGGTGCTGTTCTGGTCGCACTTCGAGCAGACCGGCGCGCTGTTCGAGGCGCTGCGCGCGGAGGCGCCGGACTGCGACGTGCGCCGCGTGCAGTTCGATCCGAGCGGCGCGGACGTAAGGGCGCTCGCGTGAGCCCCGGCAACGTCGAGGCGGCCGGCGGCGTGGTGGTGAACGACGCGGGCGAGATCGCGGTGGTCTACCGGCCCAAGTACGAGGACTGGACGCTGCCGAAGGGCAAGCTCGAGCCGGGGGAGACGTTCGAGGAGGCGGCGGTGCGCGAGGTGTCGGAGGAGACCGGACTCGTCTGCGAGCTGGGCGACGAGCTGGGCAGCGTGAACTACACCGATCGCCACGGCCGCTCGAAGATCGTCCGCTACTGGCGGATGACGATCTGCGACGGCGAGTTCACGCCCAACAACGAGGTGAGCGAGCTGCGCTGGCTCAGCTACGCGGATGCGGCCGCGCAGCTCAGCTTCGACCGCGATCGCGAGATCCTGGCGCGGCTTTGAACCTGCGCGCGGCCACGCCGGCCGACGCCCCGGCACTGAAGGAGCTCGTGGACGACGCCTACGGGCACTACGTCGAGCGGATCGGCCGCCCGCCCGGCCCGATGACCTGGGACTACTCGGAGATCATCCGCGACTGGGACGTGACGGTGGCGGAGGCGGACGGCGCGATCGTCGGCCTGCTGGCGATCGGCCCGACCGACGAGGGCTTCGCGATCGAGAACGTCGCCGTGCGCCCCGACCACCAGGGCCAAGGGCTCGGCAGGACGCTGCTCGAGCTGGCCGAGAGCGAGGCGCGGCGCGCCGGGTTCGACTCGATCTACCTCTTCACGCACGAGAAGATGACCGAGAACCAGGCGCTGTACGCGCGGATCGGCTACGTGGAGTACGACCGGCGCACCGAGCACGGCCTCACGCGCGTGTTCATGCGCAAGCAGCTGCGGCCCTAGGCCAATCACCCGTTTCGGGTGGTGGCCGTTCACCCCCTCTGGACGACCATTCGGCCGTGGCCGCTACAACCGCAGCCGAGCGCTCGCGCAAGAACATGGCCTGGATCCCGGGCGGCGAGTTCCTGATGGGATCGGAGGCCTTCTACCCGGAGGAGGCGCCGGTGCACCGGGTGGCGGTCGACGGCTTCTGGATCGACGAGCACCCGGTGACGGTGGCCGAGTTCAGGCGCTTCGTGAAGGCCACCGGCCATCAGACGCTGGCCGAGCTTCCGCCCGACGCCGTCGACTACCCGGACGCCGACGAGTCCCTGCTCGTGCCCGGCTCGCTCCTCTTCC
>DASXCV010000220.1:0-5415 GCA_036491015.1 Thermoleophilaceae bacterium
TCCGGGGAGTCGGGGCTCACCGCTGCGCCCTCGATCGCCCAGTCGACGCCCGGTGCGCGCAGGATGCGGGTGGAGCCGCGCGCGGCGCACGCCGCGGCGAGCGCTGCCGCGAGCTCGTCCGGGTCCGCGACGCGGTGGACGGTCGCCTCGTAGTCGCTCACGCGCTCGCAGAACAGGTCCACTGACGGAGCCACGGCGCCCGCCGCGCGGTAGCGGCGCGGCGGCGGGTCGAGCGCCTGCGCGCCCGGGCCGAGCGCGGCGCGGATCCCGGCCAGCATCTCCTCGCGCGCGCTCACGAGTCGCGCTCCCGCCACCACTCGCGGAAGCTCTGCGGCGGCACGTGCGGCAGCTCGCGCGCCTCGCGCCAGCGCCCGAGCGGTCCCACCGGCAGCCGCGCGAGCGGACCGTTCCCGAGCCGCGCCAGCCGCTGCGCCGCCTCGTAGCGGCGCCGCGAGCCGAAGGCCTGCGCCACGAGCTTCATCGTCGCCCGCTCGGCGCCTGGCCCGCCGCCCTTCGCCTCCCGCACCACGCGCCCGCGCAGGTGCACGAGCACCGACGGGATGTCGATCTTCACCGGGCACACCTCGTAGCAGGCGCCGCACAGGCTCGAGGCCCACGGCAGCGTCGCGCCCTCGCGCAGCTCGTGGAGCTGCGGCGTGAGGATCGCGCCGATCGGGCCGGGGTAGACCGAGTCGTAAGCGTGCCCGCCCGTGCGCGAGTACACAGGGCACACGTTCAGGCACGCCGAGCAGCGGATGCAGCGGAGCGTCTGGCGCCCGACCTCGTCGGCGAGCACGCTCGAGCGGCCGTTGTCGAGCAGCACGAGGTGGAACTCGCGCGGCCCGTCGCCGTCGGTCACGCCGGTCCAGAACGACGTGTAGGGGTTCATCCGCTCGCCGGTGGAGGAGCGGGGGAGGAGCTGGAGCATCACCTCCATGTCGCGCCACGAGGGCACCACCTTCTCGATCCCCATCACCGTGACGAGCACCTCCGGCAGCGTGGTGCAGAAGCGGCCGTTGCCCTCCGACTCCACCACGCATACAGCGCCCGTCTCGGCCACGCCGAAGTTGGCGCCGCTCACGGCCATGCCCGCGGACAGGAACTTCGCGCGCAGGTGACCGCGGGCGGTCTCGGTGAGCGCCGCCGGATCCGGGTCGAGCCGCTTGCCGTCCGCGATCGTGCGCTCGAACAGCTCGCGGATCTCCTCGCGGTTCTTGTGGATCGCCGGCACGAGGATGTGCGACTGCGAGTCGTTGCCGAGCTGCACGATCAGCTCGGCGAGGTCCGTCTCGATCGCGTCGATCCCCTCGGCGGCGAGCGCCTCGTTGAGCCCGATCTCGTCCGTGGCGAGCGACTTGACCTTGATCAGCTCGCGCGCGCCGTGCTCCTTCGCGATCCCGGCGACGATCGCGTTGGCCTCCGCCGCGTCGCGCGCCCAGTGCACGACGCCGCCCGCGCCCTGCACCGCGGCCTCGAGCTGCTCGAGCAGCTCCGGCAGCCGCGCGAGCGCCTCGTCCTTCAGCGCCGCGCCGGCCTCGCGCAGCTCCTCCCAGTCCGGCAGCTCCGCCACCACGCCCGCGCGCTTTGCGCGGATCGTCGTGGTGGCATGCCGCAGGTTGTGTCGCAGCTGCGCGTCACCGAGCGCCTCACGCGCGGCGCTGGGAAAGCCCCGCTCCATCAGCGCGGATATTCGGCTGAGACGCCTCCGTCCACGATGAGGACGGTACCCGGGTCGGCCCAACGCTCGCCGAGAACGCGAGGGCACTCGCGCTGTCCGGACCCGCCTACGCGCGCGCCGGGCACGCAAGCGCCTAGTCGCGCTTCGGCCCGCGCTTGCCGCTGCGCATCAGTGCGCCCACCTCGCGCCCGATGCCGATCGAGGGACCGCCGATCAGCTCCCACGCCCGTGCGATGCCGATCAGGAAGCACACCACCACGACGACCGCGATCGTTCGTGCCGGGCCGTCGCGATCCGGGTGTGCGATCAGCTTGAGACCGGACAGCAGCTGAATCACGAACGTGGCCGCCAGTCCGATCAGGAACGCGGCGTCGCGCGCGCCCCGGAAGCGCAGCCCGCGAACGCGCGCGAGCGACAACATTGACGCGACGACGAAGGTGAGGCCGACGGCCGCCACCACCAGCGAGGTCACCCCGAGCTTGTGCCCCGGGATCAGCGCGAACAGCGAAACCGCCAGCGCGTTCGTGAACGCCGTGAGCGCAGCCGACGCGCGCACGCTGTGGATCTGTGCCTCGTCCGTCTCCGTGAGCCGCTCCTGGGACACCGAGATGGCCACGAACAGGAGCCCGATCAGCGCGCCGGCCACCCCTGCGCTGGCCAGGAAGAATTCGTGAAGGCCAGGTGGCGTCACGCGGCCGCGGCTTCGCGCTCGAGCGCCGCGCGGCCGATGGCCGTGGTCTCGCGTCCGATCACGGCGCCGTAGGCGTCGCGCACGAGCGGGAGCCGCAGCGCTGCGATCAGCGGGCGGCCGGCGGCGATCGTCGCGGCGTCGATCGCCGGTGAGCGGTCTACGCCCGCCAGCTCGCGCAGGTCGCGCGGCACGAGGGCGAGTGCCGCATTCGAGAGCATGCGCAGCGGCAGCTGGTAGGCGAGGAGGTCACGGTTGCCGAGCGGCGGGTGGAGCACGAAATGGATCGCGTCGCGCGCGGCGGGTGACATGCGCAGCTCGGGTCGCACGGACGCAAAGTACTCGCGCACCTCGACCACGGACGCGGGCACGAGCTCACCTGGCGTGCCCAGCAGCTCCGCAACCGGGACGTTCTCGGCGAAGTAGCGGTCGGCCTCCTCGTGGCTGAGTGAACCACCGAACGCCCGGTAGGCGGCGAGGAACGAGTGGACCTCGACCGTGTGCACCCAGACCTGCGTGTCCGGGTCGTCCGCGCTGTACGCGCCGCCGGTGACGGGATCCACGCCACGCACTCGCTTGTGCATCCGGCGCACCAGCGCGGCGGCCTCGTGCGCCTGCTCGGTGGTGCCGAACGTGGTCGCGGCCACGTACCGGGACGTGCGCTGCAGCCGCTTCAGCGGACGCGAGCGGTAGTCGCTGAAGTCGGCCACGCCCGCCATCGCGAGCGGGTGGAGCGACTGGATGATCAGCGAGCGCAGCCCACCGACGAGCGACGCCCGGTGGCCCACCACGCGCCACGTCACAGACTCCGGTCCGAAGAGACCCTGATCCCTCACCGCGTCCGGAATGATGCCACATGAATTGACACAGCGCCAATTTCGCTAGGATCCACGCGATGCCGACGGGGGCGTCGCAGCGGCGCACTTACCTCGATGCAGAAGAGCGCCGCGCGCAGATCCTGCGGGTGGCGGCTCAGCTCTTCTCCGAACGCCATTACGACGCCGTCTCCACCGCGGAGGTCGCGCAGGCGGCGGGCGTCGCGCGCGGGCTCGTGAATCACTACTTCCGCACCAAGCGCGATCTCTACGTGGAAGTCGTGCGCTCGATGCTCGAGGTGCCCGACGACCTCTTCCCAGCCGGCGCCGACGCGGACGAGAGCGAGCGCCTGGCGGTGCTCTCCGACGCCGTCGACCGCTGGCTGCGCACCGTCAAGGCCAACCGCGGCACCTGGCTCGCGTGCATAGGCGCGCAGGGCTTTGGCCGCGACCCCGAGCTCGAGGCGGTGCTCGAGGACGCACGCCGGCGCATCATCGACCAGCTGATCGCGCTCGCCTGGGGTCCGCCGGCGGATGCGCCCCCGGAGGTCCGCGCGCTGATGCGCGGCTACGAGGGATTCGCCCAGGCCATCACCGCCGACTGGCTCAGGACAAACAGGCTTTCCCGCCGCGACGTGCACGAGCTCCTCGTACAGGGACTCGTCGCGCTCGTGGACGAGGCACTTCCGAAACTCACAACCAGAACGACAGGAGTCATCTCATCATGAGCAGCACCGAGGCCCTGGTCTTCGACGCGGTCCGCACGCCGCGCGGGAAGGGCAAGCACAACGGCTCGTTGCACTCCACCAAGCCCGTCGACCTCGTGGTCGGCTTGATGCACGAGCTGCTGTCCCGGCACGTCCGCCTCGATCCGAACCGGATCGACGACGTCGTGCTGGGCTGCGTCTCGCCGGTGGGCGACCAGGGCGCCGACATCGCCAAGACGGCCGCGATCAAGGCCGGCCTGCCGGACACCGTGGCGGGCGTCCAGCTCAACCGCTTCTGCGCGTCGGGCCTCGAGGCCGTGAACATCGCCGCCCAGAAGGTGGCGTCCGGCTGGGAGGACCTCGTGTTCGCCGGCGGCGTCGAGTCGATGTCGCGCGTGCCGATGGGCTCCGACGGCGGCGCATGGGCGATGGACCCGGAGACGAACTACGACACCTCGTTCGTCCCGCAGGGCATCAGCGCCGACCTGATCGCGACGGTCGAGGAGTTCACCCGCGACGACGTGGACGCCTACGCCGCCCGCTCGCAGGAGCGCGCCGGGGCCGCCCGCGAGGAGGGCCGCTTCGCGCAGTCGGTCGTGCCCGTGCTCGACCTGAACGAACAGGTGGTGCTCGACCACGACGAGTTCATCCGCCCAGGGACGACGGTGGAGACGCTCGGAAACCTCAACCCGTCGTTCGAGGCGATGGGGGAGATGGGCGGCTTCGACGCCGTCGCGCTCCAGAAGTACCACTGGCTCGAGAAGATCAACCACGTCCACACGCCGGGCAACTCGTCGGGCATCGTGGACGGCGCGTCGCTGCTGGCGATCGGCAGCAGCGCGATCGGCGACGAGCTCGGCCTCACGCCGCGCGCGCGCATCCTGGCGACCGCGGTCAGCGGCGCCGACCCGACGATCATGCTGACCGGCCCCGCGCCCGCGTCCAAGAAGGCGCTCGCCAAGGCCGGCCTGACCGCCGACCAGCTCGATCTCGTCGAGATCAACGAGGCGTTCGCGGCCGTCGTCCTGCGCTTCGTGCGCGACATGGACCTCGACCTGGAGAAGGTCAACGTCAACGGCGGCGCCATCGCCATGGGCCACCCGCTCGGCGCGACCGGCGGCATGATCCTCGGCACGCTCATCGACGAGCTGCACCGCACCGGCGGCAGGTACGGCCTCGCCACGCTCTGCGTCGGCGGCGGCATGGGCATCGCGACCGTCGTTGAGGCGATCTAGATGGGCGAGCGCGAGACCATCCGCTGGGAGCAGGACGAGGACGGCATCGTCACGCTGATCCTCGACGATCCCGAGCAGTCGGCGAACACCATGAACGCGGCCTACGCCGCGTCGATCAAGGCCACCGTCGAGCGGCTCGAGGCCGAGAAGGACGCGATCGCCGGCGTGGTCATCACGTCGGCCAAGAAGACGTTCTTCGCGGGCGGCAACCTCAATGACCTCAAGCGCGTCACCCCCGCGGACTCGATCGAGTTCTCCGCCGGCGTGCGCGAGCTCAAGGGCCAGCTGCGC
This sequence comes from Thermoleophilaceae bacterium, assembly GCA_036491015.1. Classification (GTDB taxonomy): domain Bacteria; phylum Actinomycetota; class Thermoleophilia; order Solirubrobacterales; family Thermoleophilaceae; genus JAICJR01. The sequence continues at coordinate 5,415 of DASXCV010000220.1, forward strand.
C
>DASXCV010000221.1:0-2214 GCA_036491015.1 Thermoleophilaceae bacterium
GCTCGGGGCGCGGCTCGAGGAGGCGTACCCGGTGGTGCCGCTGTCCGAGGACCACGCGCTGTCGGTGGGCGTGTTCGGCTACCTGGACCACGCGCACTTCGGCTTCTACGCCGACCCGCGGGCGCTGCCCGACGTGGGCGACCTGCCCGACGCGATCTCCGGCGAGATCCGTGCGCTCGCCGGGCCGCCGCCGAAGCGGCGGCGTCCCATGGCGGTGGTGGAGGACGTCCCCGCCGAGGTCACTCCGCTCCGCTGAGCGCTCCGCCCTTCCGGATCACGAACTCCATCCAACCGGCGGCGTCGCGCTGCTCGATACGGTGGCCGTCCCGCGCCGCCCAGGCCGCCAGGTCGATCTGCGCCTCCGGGTCGGTGGCCATCACGAGCATCGCCTCGCCGGGGGCGAGCTCGGCCAGCCGCCGCTTGGCCATCGTCAAGGGAAGTGGGCACGCGAGGCCCCTGGCGTCAACGGTTGCCACAATCGGATTGTGAACTCGTCGCCGTACACACTCGCCGCCGTGCTCTCGAGCGGCGATCCCGAGCGCTTCTATTCGGGCCTGTCCGTGCTCGTGTCGAGCGCGGCAGATGGCTCCCGTTGCGCCGGGCTCGCGTCGTTCGGCGCACTCGATCTGCTGCTCGACGATGACCTGATCCACCGCGTGGCCGAGCCGGAGGCGACACCCTCGCTGTCGTGGGCGGGGCGCGACACGTTCGCCCGCTCGCTGGTCGAGCTGCGCGACACTGCGCTGGGCCTCGACGGGCTCGACCTCTACGCGTGCGCGGCGTCGGTGGAGACGATGACCTTCACGGCCGCCGACGTGGAGCAGCGGCTCGACGGCGTGATGTCCACGCCGCGGTTTCTGCGCGAGGCGCAGGGCGCCGCGCTGCTGTTCGTATGACTCGAGGCGTGCTCGCTGCCGCGGCGGCTCTCGTGTGCGCCGCGGCCGTTGCCGGCTGCGGAGGAGCGCCTGGGGACATCCTCGGCCTCGGCATCTCGGGCGGCCCGCAGGCGGGCGCGGTGCGCATGCACGTCGAGGAGAACGGGCGTGCGAGCTGCAACGCCAAGCCGCTCCACCAGCTTTCGAGCTCGCAGATCCTCGACGCCCGCAACATCGTGCGCGACGCGACGGATCTCGCCAAGCGCGGCGCGACCTACGGCACGCAGAGCTCGGGGCAGCGCAACTTCCAGCTGCGCACGCCGGACGGCGCGGTGAGCTGGACCGAGGCGGCGCCGGGCAAGCCGCTCGTGCTCGCCCAGGCCGAGGAGCTCGCGCTCCAGATGCAGAGCACGCTCTGCTGAGCCCGGCCCCGGCAGCTACTGGAAGCGGATCTTGCCGTTGCTCTTCGCGCGCTCGCCGGCGCGCTCCACGTACTCGACGCGCTTCATCGCGGACGAGATCAGCTCGCTGAGCATCGTGAGGCGCTCGTCCTCGGAGCGCGACTCGAGCAGCGACTGCTTGGCGTCGTGGGCGAAGTCGATCGTGGCGGCGATGCCGTAGGCGCCGAGGTCGTCGAGCTGCGCCGCGTCCGGACGCGATTCCGTGAGGCGCTCGACCAGCTCGGCGTAGCGCTCGCGCGTCTCCTCGAGGGAGGCGGGCTCGGCCACGGCCGCGTCGTCGTCGAGCAACTCGATGTCGCCGGCCGGATAGGGCAGCTTCTCGATCCGCTTCAGCAGGCGAAACGGCTGCGAGCCGCGCACGAGGATGTTCATGCGGCCGTCGTCCATCGTCTCGAGCAGCTCGGTGATGGTGGCTGTGCAGCCCACGTCGCGCAGCCCGCTGTCGGAGAGCCAGACGATGCCGAACTCGCGCTCGGCCTCGAGGCATTCGCCGACCATCACCTTGTAGCGCTCCTCGAAGATGTGGAGGGGCACGACCTCCTCGGGCAGCAGCACGATGCCCAGCGGGAACAGCGGGAAGCTGTCGAGGCGCTCGCCCACCGCGCCTAGGCTACTCCGGCGTGTGATCTCGATCCGCAGCCGCTTCGTAGAGCGGAATGTGGTCGCAGACGGCGGGTACCCGAACCCCACCTTTCAGGCTGTCCCCTCTCGTAACGATGAGTGCGGCTTGCAAGTCTGGTCTACATGGGAGTGAGGAGCCACCGAAAGCTGATCGGACTCGCGATTGCCCTGCCGCTGGCCGCGGCGGCGGCGTGGTTCCTGGCACCCAAGATCGGCGACCTCGGCCACACCTGGACGCGGGTCTCCACCGGCGATCC
>DASXCV010000222.1:0-7238 GCA_036491015.1 Thermoleophilaceae bacterium
GAACGCGTCGACGGTCTGTTCCTTCACCCGCAGGCCGGTGGTGCCGTGCACCACGGTGTCGCGCGTGCCGCCCTCGTCGAGCCCCACCACGGGCGTGCCGCAGGCCTGCGCCTCCACGGGAATCATCCCCAGGTCCTCGAGCGCGGGGAACACGAGCGCGGTCGCGCCGCGGTAGAGCTCACGCAGGCGCTCGTCGGAGGGCTGGATCTCGAAGCGCGCGTCCGCGCCGACGCGCGCGGCCGTGGCCCGCAGCTCGGCCTCGAGCGGGCCAGAGCCGGCCACCACGATCGGCAGGCCCGCGCGGGCGGCCGCCTCGATCGCGAGGTCGGTCCGCTTGTAGGCGATGAAGCGGGAGATCGCGAACACGTACGGCTCGCCCTCGGCGTTCGCGTCGCCCGGGGTGAAGAAGTCGGTGTCGATCGGCGGGTGGATCAGCTCGGCGTCGCGGTCGTAGAAGTCGCGGATCCGCTGGCGCACGGCGGTGGAGTTGGCGGCGAACGAGTCGACCCACGCCGCCGAGCGCCGGTCCCAGCGGCGCAGCCACCTGAGCCCGAGGTCCACGGCGGGCCCGAGCGCATGGGAGCGGCTGTCGATGTCGGGCTGCCAGGCGTAGCGCATCGGCGCGTGGCAGTAGCAGTAGTGCGTGGCCGAGCGCCCGGGGGCGAAGCCCTTCGCGCAGGCAAGGCTCGAGGTGACCACGGTGTCGTAGCTCGAGCGGGCGCCGAGCAGCCGCCAGGCCAGCGGCATGAGCGGCAACGTCAGGTCACGACGGCTGCGGAGCACCTCGGTGTCGAGGAACGTGGTGCGCACGTCGCGCCCGCCGAAGTCGAAGGGCACGTCCGGCTCGCGGGTAAGGGCGTAGAGGTCGGCGTCCGGGAACGCCTCGGCGAGCGCCTCGAACACCTTCTCCGCGCCTGCCCTCGCCGCCAGCCACTCGTGGGCGATCGCGATTGGGCCGTGGCGGCTCACTGGCGGCGACCGTAGCACGGAGCCTGGCCGGACCGGCGTTCATACTCAGCGCCTTGTCCGAGACCGTCTCAGCCTGCCTTATCGTGAAGGACGAGGAAGAGCGGCTGCCGTCCGCGCTCGCCTCCGTGGCCTTCTGCGACCAGATCGTGGTGGTGGACAGCGGCTCCCAGGACCGCACCCGCGACATCGCCCGCGAGGCGGGTGCGGTCGTGGTGGAGAACCCCTGGCCCGGCTACTCGGCGCAGCGCAACGTCGCGCTCGACCACGCCACCTCCGACTGGGTGATCGAGATCGACGCCGACGAGGCGCTCACGCCCGGCCTCCAGGACGAGGTCCAGCGCTTCCTGGCCGACCCGCCGGGCGGCTATGAGATCTGCGCGATGCCGCAGTTCCACCGTTTCCTCGGCGCCGAGCTGCGCCGCTCGATGAAGTACCCGGGGTACCGCACGCGCATGTTCCGCCGCGGCGCCTACCGCCACGACGAGACCCGAGCGGTGCACGAGGGACTGTGGCCGACGGGGCCCGTGTGGCCGTTCGAGCACGACCTCTCGCACGAGCTGGCGGGCTCCTGGAGCGAGGCGCTCCGCGACGCGCGCGACTACGCGCGCCTCGAGGCGTCGCTCCTGCCGCCGCCCGGCTCCCCGGCGGCGCTCGTGACCGGGGTCGTGGCGCGGCCCGCGGCGAAGTTCTGGTTCCGGCTGGTGGTGGACGGCGGCTGGCGCGACGGCTGGCGCGGGGTGACCCGAATCGCGCTCGACTGCGCGAGCGACTCGATGGTGTGGCTGCGCCGCGCTCGGCGCGGCCACGAAGCGCCCGCCGCCGAGGGCGCGGCCGAGGGACACTTCGCCGGCGGCCGCCCGCCCGGCTGGGGCTCGCCCTCGGTGATCGGTGTGGCGAGCGGAAAGGGAGCCGCGGAGCGCGCCGGACAGTGGCTGGCGGCGGCGCGGGGCGAGGGCATCGACGTGGCGCTGATCGCGGACGCGGCACCCGGAGACGCGGCGGTGCGCGTGCGGCAGGTGCCGCGCTTCGGCGTTCTGCGCCTGGCCCGGGCGCTCGAGGCCGAGCGGCAGCTGCGCGGCCAGGCGGACGCGCTGCTCGTGGAGGGACGGGCCGCCCGAGCGCTGATGCGCGCGATGCCCGCGAGCCTGCACGGTAGGCAGGCGCCCGTCCACACGAGCGAGCCGGTCGCGCAAGCGAAGGCCCGTTTGTCCAGCGGTGGGTAGCCGCGGCCGAAGACCGCCCTATCCTCTGCTTCGGGATGGAAAGGTTGGTTCAGTCGCGCCTCGCGATCCTCGCGGCTGCGGTAGTCGTGGGGCCGATCGCCGGCGCCCTCACCGTTCGCAAGCCGGCGGTGGCGCTGCTGGTGTGCCTCGCGGTGCTCAGCCTGTTCGCGCTGGCCGCCCTCGGCGACCGCGCCTTCCCGTGGCTGATCATGCTCGTGGCGGTCATACCCTGGTACCCGCTCACCGGCGAGGGGGACGCCCCGCCGGTCATCAAGCAGCTGTTCTTCTGCATCGCGATCGTGGCCGCGCCGCTCGTGCCCACGCTGTGGTCGCTCGCGCAGGGCGAGCGCCGTGCGCGCACCAACCGGATCATGCTGCTGCTCGCGATCCTGTCCTTCGGGTTCTTCGTGATCGTGTACCTGACCGTCGGGCTGAAGGACATGGTGCAGAGCGGGACGATCGGCTTTCTGATCGGCGGCATCACGTTCCTGTGCGCGCGCCGCTTCTCCGACCCGGAGCCCTGGCTCGCGGCCTGCTTCGGCGGCCTGGTGGTGCTGACGCTGTGTGGCTTCCTCGCCTTCGCCGCGGACCCGAGCGAGCGGGTGGGCTCCTTCTCCGGGCACGGCATCACGTTCGGCGCGCTGGTGGTGATGGTCCTGCCCGGCGCGCTCGTTTGGGCGGCCCGCCGCAGCCGGCTGCTCGCCTTCGGAGCCGCCACTGCGGGAGCCACCCTGATGATCATCAGCTTGTCGCGCAGCTCGTGGATAGCCGCAATCGTGATGGTGTTCATCGTGATGATGCTGCTCGCCCGCCGGGGCGACTTCCGCCTGCTCTCCTACGTGGCCACCGGCATGGTGGTCGCGATCGCGGTGATCTTCTTGACGGGTTCGCTGCACAAGATCGTCGAGCAGCGCGTGAACTCGAACGTCACCTCGTCCGACTCGTTCACGCACCGCGAGTTCAGCCTGCACTTCTTCACCGCCGAGGTGAAGAATCGGCCGATCTTCGGCGCGTCTCAGCCCCTCTTCGCCGCCCAGCAGGCCGGCGCCGAGACGGACATCGGCGCGGTGGACAACGGCTACCTGTCGATCTCCGTCGACATGGGCCTGCTGGGGCTGGCGGTCGCGCTGTTCCCCTTGGCGGTGGCGCTGATCACGCTTGCACGCTCACTCAGATTGGGGGTGGCGTCGCCACCCGACATCGCGCTCGCGCTCAGCCTCGTGGGCGTGGGCGTGGTCACTCTCTTCTACGACAGCTTCTACTGGGCGCAGCTCGACCTGCTGATGTTCGCGATGGGCGGCGTCCTGTCGGCGCGCCTGTACATGCTGCCGCGCCTCTCGTTCCGCTCGGACGCGCTGCCGGCGATCGGGCGCGACACCACCGCTAGGGCCTAGCGGCCTCGCCGAGCAGGCGCACGAGCACCTCGATCGAGAACTGGTCCTCGGCGAGCGCCCGCGCACGCCTGCCCAGGTCGGGGTGCTCGCCGCGCAGGACGGACACGAGCGCCGACGCCATGCCGGGCGGATCCGGGGCGGCGAGGAAGTGTTCCGGCGCCGAGCCGTGGGGCAACAGTTCCGCGGCGTGGGAGCTGACCACGACCGGCATGCCGTGCGCGAGCGCCTCCACGAGCTTGAGCGGCGAGCCGCCGCCGGTGAGCAGCGGCACCACGGCGGCGTCCGCGTCCGCGTAGGCGGCGTCGAGGTCGTCCACGAAGCCCAGCACGTGCACGCGCGGGTCGGACGGCGGGGTCTCGATGCCGCGTCCCACCACGGTCACGGTCGCGTCCGGCAGCTCCGCCCACACGAGCGGCATCACGTCGTCCACCAGGTACGCGAGTCCCTCCAGGTTCGGCTCGTAGCTGAAGTCGGCGACGAACAGCGTGTTCCGCTTGCCGGGGGGCGTGCCCACGACCGGGAGCGCGTGCACGTCCACCACGTTCGGCACGTACCGGAGCGCGAGGCCTTCGCCGGCGAGCTCCCGCGCGCCCTCGATGTCGCCGTCCGTGGCCATCCAGGACTCGCGGAACGACCGCAGGACCTTCCGCTCGAACGAGGCGATGTTCGGCACGGTGGTGCGGAACGAGGTCTCGAGGTTGTGGGCGAGGTAGACCGCGTCGTGCACGCGGCCTGACGGCAGCAGGGCCGCGGCCGCGGTCGGGCCGTCGGCGATCACCCGCGTGCCGGCGGGCGCCTGCCGCGCGACCGCCATCACCTCGGGCGATACGGAGCGCGCGAGGTCCTTCGGCGCGCCGGCGGCGATCGCCCTGGCCGCGGCGAGCAGGCGCCGCACTCCGCGCGATGGCTCGAGCCTGCGGAGCGTCACGCGCTCGTCGGCCTCGAGATCCTTTGCGGCATTGGCACCGCCGAACGGGAGGTAGGCCACCTCGATCGGTCCGAGCCGCGCCAGGGCCATGATCACCGAGCAGGTGCGCACTCCGCGCCCGCTCGTGCGGACGGGCGGGTACGACGTGATGAAGAGGTCACTCATCGCGCCTCGACCCGGGCGTGCAAACGGTCTGCGGGCGCCCGCTCAGTCGCGGTCAGAGGTGCGGCGCCGGGTGACGCCACGGGGTCCGTTGGTGCTCTCGGCCGAAGCGCCGTAGCCGTTCATGGGGCCGGGCGTCATCGGCGTCTCGCCGTACACCTTGTCGTAGTAGCTGCTGCGCCCGGCGTTGGGGCCGCCTGTGATCACGAGGCCGAACACGCGCCGCCCGCTCTGCTGGAGGATGCGAATCGTCTCGCGGGCGCGGTCGCGCCTCGTCGTGCCGACGCGGCCCACGACGATCACGCCGTCGATCTCGTCGAGCTGCAGTACCACGCGGGTGTCGGAGACCGGGAGCAGCGGCGGCGGATCGACGATCACCACGTCAGCGCTCTCGCGCGCCGAGGCGAGCACGTCGGCCAGGCGGCCGGAGCGCAGGAGGTCGGCCGGGCTCGGCGGGAGCGTGCCGGCGGGCAGGACCCGCAGCATGTCGTCCCCGAGGATGTCGACGAGGTAGCGGTCGAGATAGCCGTCCGCGACGAGCAGGTTGGAGAGGCCGGCCGCGGCGGGGTGTACGCCGAGCTGGGCGGCCGCGGTGGGTCGCCGCATGTCTGCCTCAATCAGGATCACCCGCTGGCCGACCGCCGCGAGCGACTTGGCGAGGTGCACCGCCACGGTGCTCTTGCCTTCGCTCTCCACGGCGCTCGCCATCACGAAGCAGCGCGAGAGGCCGTCTGGGTCGAGGAAGCGCAGCCCCTCGCGCAGCATCCGGTACGACTCGCCGACGGGGCCGGTGAGGTCGTCGAGGCCCGTGGTCGCCGCCGTCGAGTAGCGCGGCACGGTGGCGATCACCGGGTAGCCCGGGTAGGCCCGCTCGAAGTCCTCCACGGACTTGACGCGGCGGTCGAGGAAGTCGATCAGGAGGGCGAGCGCGGAGCCGAGCAGCAACCCGAGCAGCGCCGCCAGGATGGCGTTGCGCTTGGGCCGCGGTGACACCGGCGAGTCGTTGGGAAGGGCATTGGCGATCACCTCGGCGTCTCCGGTCTGGAGCGCCTCGAGCTGGTTGAGCTGGCGCAGGCTGCCCTGGAGCTTGGCCTTCTCGTCGGGATCGGTGGTGGCCGCGATCGACTGCTGCACCAGGTTCTCGGCGTTGATGACCGCCTGGCGGTCGGTGTCCTTGCGGTACTCGATGTAGCCGTTGGCGAACGCGTTGGCCACGGCCGCGGCGCTCTCAGGTGTGGAGCGCGTGGCCTTGATGCCCACCACGTTCGAGTCGGTGCTCGGTTCGACCGAGACCGAGCCGAGCAGCGAGCCGATCGAGTCGTTGGTGCCGAGGTTCTTCTGCGCGACGAGGGCGACGTTGCGCGAGGACACGACGTTCACGTCGGTCTGGAGGTCGCGCTTCGGGTCCTGGCCCGGCTCGAAGAGGTTGCTGCCGAAGAGGGCGGCCGCGAAGCCGGGGTCGCGGAACAGGAGCTGGGAGCTCGAGGAGTACTGCTTCGAGGCTCGGCTCGACATCACTACCGACGCGCCGATGCTGAGAATCAGCACCAGGCCGACGATCAATTTGTGCCGCCAGACGACCGCGAGAAGCTCGAACGGAGAAACGGTCGGGGCCGAGCGGGCGGTGGGCGTCTCGTTTGGCATCAGCGTCGCGTCTCGGCGATCCCGCTCATCTTGAGCAAGTTCAAGCATGATAGCGACGGTATCGGTCTCCCAGTTGGGGTTCTTGAGCCCATTCTCACACTCGTGCCGGGATCACCCGCCACGCCGGATCGGCGTGGCGGGTGGGATCCCCGGACCGCGCTATGCAGCGCCCGTCGCGTGCTGGAGGACGCTCCAGACCGGCTTGGCACTACCGTCACCGCGCAGGAGACCAAACCAGTTCTCCATGTTGCTCGCGGTCTGCGACGAGGGGTCGCGGTAGTTGTAGAGGAAGACGGCCTTCACGAAGCTCGCGAAGTCCGACGTCTTCAGGATCTGGAACATCTGCTGGGTGTCGCTCGCCTGAACGCTCTCGGACACGCACTTGCTCGCGTCCGCCGTGCAGGTCGGCCAGCCGATCTCGGTCAGCCAGAACGGCTTGTCTCCAGCGCTGTGGTTGATGAACTTCTGGTGGATGTCCTTGATGCGCTCGAAGTCCCAGCGGGCTCCAGGGCTGTAGACATCAGGGGCTCGCGGCTGCGAGTACGGGTGCACCGCCACGCCGTCGAACCAGTTGTTGAGGTCCGGCACCGCGCTGTACATGGTGTCGATCCACTCGACCTGCTTGCTCGAGGTCTCGTACCCCGTGAGGTCGGCCTCGATCAGGAACTTGGCGTCCGGGTTGGCCGCCTTGCCGGCCTGGCCCGCGGCCTTGACCATCCGTGCGTACACGCCCGGGTCGGTGCCGGCCTGGTTGAACAGGTACCAGTACGGCTCGTTCCAGAGCTCGAAGTACGCGGCCGGGCGGTAGGGCACGCTTGGGTTGGCCTTCCAGAACGTTCCGTTCGGGCCATAGCGCGCCACCACGGCGGCGACGTACTGCGCGTAGTTGGCGGGGTTGGTCGGGATCACGTTCCACGA
>DASXCV010000223.1:0-6300 GCA_036491015.1 Thermoleophilaceae bacterium
GTGAACGACATGTCGGCGCCGTGGCCCTCGGTCTCGGGCTCGTTCTGGATGATCAGGTCCACGTTCACGCCTGCCTCGGCCATCGCGGTGAGCACGCGGCCGGCCACGCCGGGACGGTCCGGCAGGCCCGTGAGGGTCACCCGGGCTTCATCGGTGGAGTGTGTTACTGCGGTGACGAGCGGCTGTTCCATCGTTTCCTCTTCTGTGACGACGAAGGTACCGGGTTCATCCAGGAACGACGACCTGCAGTGGATGCGCACCCCGTGGTTGCGCGCGTACTCGACGGAGCGCAGTTGGAGCACGCGTGCGCCGCTCGCCGCCATCTCGAGCATCTCCTCGAAAGAGACCACCCGCAGCTTGCGCGCGCCCGGCACGATGCGGGGATCCGCGCTGTAGACGCCCGAGACGTCGGTGTAGATCTCGCACACGTCGGCCTTGAGCGCGGCGGCCAGCGCGACCGCCGTCGTGTCCGAGCCGCCGCGGCCGAGGGTGGTCACGTCGGAGGCGGTCGACACACCCTGGAAGCCCGCCACGAGCACGACCTTGTTCTCGTCGAGCGCCTGCCTGATGCGGTCGGCGCGGACGTCGAGGATGCGCGCCTTGGTATGCGAGGTGTCGGTGACGATGCCCGCCTGCGAGCCGGTTAGGGAGATCGCCTCGTGACCGAGGTCGTTGATCACCATCGCCGCGAGCGCGCACGAGATGCGCTCGCCGGTGGACAGCAGCATGTCCATCTCGCGCGGGTGCGGGCGCTCCGAGACCTCGTGCGCCATGGCCACGAGCTCGTCTGTGGTCTTCCCGCGGGCGGACAGCACGGCCACCACGCGCGAACCCTCCTCGCGCGCGGCCACGATCCGCCGCGCGGCGCGCTTGATGCGGTCGGCGTCGGCCACGGAGGTGCCGCCGAACTTCATCACCACGGTTTCCATCTCGACTGGTCCGGCCTTGGGCATGGCGCTGAAAGATAGAGACAGGCGCACTCAAGTTCCGGTGGGTCGGGCCGACTCAACTGGGGGCTATGGAGCGGGCTCGAGTTCTAGTGGCCGATGACGACGCGGACATCCGCGGACTTCTGGCTGCCTTCGTGAGCTCGGACCCGAGCCTCAAGCTCGTGGGCGTCGCCGCGGATGCGGACGAGGCCATCGCCATCGCCCAGGAGCACCAGCTCGACGCCGCGCTGCTCGACGTGAGCATGCCCGGCGGCGGCGGACTCCGCGTGGTGCGGGAGCTCCGAGAGCTCTCGCCCGACACGAGCGTGGTCGCGCTGTCGGCCTACGACGAGCGCAACATCGTGATCGAGATGCTCCAGGCCGGCGCGATGAGCTACCTGGTGAAGGGCGCCACCCGCGAGCAGATCCTGCACGCGCTGCACCGCTCAATCGACGCGCACGCCAAGCTGAGCTAGAAGCTAGAGCTCGCGGCGGCCGCGCAAGGCCTTGCCGAGCGTGATCTCGTCGGCGTACTCGAGGTCCGCCCCCACGGGCAGCCCGCTCGCCAGCCGCGTGACCGCCACCGACGGCGTCCGCTCACGCAGCTCCTCGGCGATGTAGAGCGCCGTGGCCTCGCCTGTGGTGGTCGAGTTGGTGGCCACCACGACCTCGCGCACGCCGTCGTCCTGGCTCGACCCGTTCTGCACGCGCGTGAAGAGCTCGGCGAGCTTGATGTCCTCGGGGTCGACGCCGTCGATAGGCGACAGCGCGCCGCCCAGCACGTGGTAGCGACCGTGGAATTCGTTCGTGCGCTCGATCGGGATCACGTCGCTCGGCTCCTCCACCACGCAGATCACCGCGGGATCGCGCCGCGCGTCCTCGCAGATCCGGCAGCGCGGCCCGACGGCGAGGTTGAAGCACACCTCGCACTGGGTGACCGTCTCCTTCACCTCGCGGATCGCATCGGCGAGCGCGAGCGCCTCCTCGTCCGGCACGCGCAGGATGTGGAACGCGAGCCGCTGCGCGGTGCGCTGCCCGATCCCAGGTAGGCGCCCGAGCTCGGTGATGAGGCGGTTGACGGGAGGCGAGAACAACGGACCGCTGAATCTAGCGTCGGGGTCGGAGCACGAACTCGAGCGTGACCGGGAGCAGGTCCTCCAGGGCGTCCTCGCCCAGCCGGCGTGCCTCCACCCTGAGCTCCACGCGCTCCTCGCGGAAGGGCCAGGGATCGAGTCCGCCGCCCTCGCCCAGTGTGAGCGTGACCGGGCTGTCGTCCGCGGCCGGCACGTCCTCCACCTCCGCGGGCGCCCAGTCGAGGCAGAGCGCGAGCGAGATGTAATCCCACGCAAACACGAGCTTCTGGTTCCGCCGCAGTTGCCGCTCGTCCAGCCCGCGCGCCAGCTTGGCCTGGAGCGCGTGCTGCTCGTCGAGGTAGCGCTTCACGATGCCGTCCGGATCCTCGGGCGGCCAGCGCTCGAACAGCGCGCTGCCGTGCATCGACACGAGCAGCGCGGCGTAGCGGCTCTGGGACAGCAGCTTGGGCGGCGCGGCCGACCAGAGCGCGAGCTTCTCGGGCAGCGGCAGCGAGATGAACGTGTGCGGGCGCCCGGTCTCGGGATCGATCTCCGGGTGGAGGTCCCACTCGGCCCAGGCCACGTCGTGCTGCTCGGCCCCGAGGCAGACCTCCTCCCGCGGCTCCACCGGGCCGAAGCGCTCGTTACCCCACGCGCGCGCGAGCTGGCCGGAGAGCCACGCGTGCGAGGCCTGCCCGATGGCGAGAAAGCTGCCGTCCGGCTCCGGCCGGATGAGCATCGGCCCCCGCTAGAAGCCCGGCAAGCCCAGGCTGCCGAGGTCGAGCCCGCCGGGGCCGCCCATTCCGCCCATCGCGCCGCCGAGCCGCGACTCCGCGAGCTCCTGGGCGGCGCGGACCGCCTCGTTCACCGCGGCGACCACCATGTCCTGGAGCATGTCGACGTCCTCGGGATCGACGGCGTCCGGATCGATCCGGATCTCCTTGATCTCGAGCGCGCCGGTGATCCTCACGGTCACCATCCCACCGCCGGCGCTGGCCTCGACCTCCTCGGTCTTGAGCGCCTCCTGCGCCTTCTCCATCTCGGCCTGCATCTGCTGGACCTGGCGCATCATCTGGTTCATGTTGGGCTGCTTGGGCATGGTCAGGATTCCTCGGTGTCGAAGACCTCGGTGGCGCCGAACTCCTGCTTGAGGCGCTCGAGGAGCTGCTCCTCGTCCATGGAGGATGACGCGTCGAGCTCTCCCTCGGCGGCGTGCCCGCCCTCGCGCAGCTCGTAGAGCGGATCGAGCGAGTGGCCGGTGAGGTCCCGCAGCGCCTTGACGAGGAGCACGCGGTTGTTCTCGGCCTTCTTCTTGGAGAAGGTGGCTCCCTCGGCGAAAGCCACGGTGAGCCGCACGCCGTCGAGCTCCACCGGGCGCGCCTCGGCGAGCAGAGCGCCGACCATCGCGTTCTCCCCGCGCACCGCCTCCACCGCGGCGGGCCACAGCGAGCGCACGTGCTCGAGGTCCACGGGCGGGGCGCCGACGGGCTCGGGCTCTGGTTCCGGCGCGGGCGGGGCTTCGGGTTCCGGTTCCGGTTCGGGCGCGGGCACGGATGCCGCCAGCGCCGCCCCGGCCTCGGCGCGCGCCATCGCGCGCTCGGGCGGCGTGGCGGCCGCGCGCGGCGGCTCGGGCGGAGCGGGATCGTCGGCGGGCGGAGCGGGTGGCGGCGGCGGCTCGGCCTGCTGCTTCGGCTCCTCCGCGGCGGCGGCCGGCGCGGGTCCGCGTCCGCCGAGCGCGCGCTCGAGGCGCTCGATGCGGGCCATCAGCGCCTGCACCGACGCGTCGGCGCTCGGCTGCGCCGACTTGAGCAGCGCGATCTCCAGCTGGATGCGCGGATCCGACCCGTCCTTGACGGCGCTCAGAGCAGCGGCGAGCAGATCGATCGCTCGCAGCACCTCGGCCTGAGGCAGCCGCTGCGCCTGGGACTGAAGGCGGTCCGTGTGCTCGGCGGTGACGGCGAACGAGTCCGGCACGTCGCCGAGCGTCTGCACCACGAACAGGTGGCGCAGGTGCGCGGCCAGCTCGCGCATGAACTGCGTGTGGTCGCGCCCCGAGGCCGACAACCTCTCCACGGACATCAGCGCGGCCGCGGCGTCGTGATCGGCAAGCGCCTCGGCGGCGTCGAGCACGAGCTCCGCGTCGGCCACGCCGAGCACCTCGAGCACGTCGCCGAGCTTCACTTCCTTGCCGCCGTAGGTGACGAGCTGCTCGAGCGTGCCGAGCGCGTCGCGGAAGCTGCCGGTGGCCGAGCGCGCGAGCATGGTGATCGCGGCGTCCGGAATCTCGATGCCCTCCTCCGCCGAGACCTTGCGCAGCACGCCGGCGATCTGCTGGAGCGAGGGGCGATGGAAGTCGAAGCGATGGCAGCGGTCGACGATCGTGGCCGGCACCTTGTGCGCCTCGGTGGTGGCCAGCACGAACACGACGTGCGAGGGCGGCTCCTCGAGCGTCTTCAGGAAGGCGTTCCACGCGGGGGTGGAGAGCATGTGCGCCTCGTCGAGGATGTAGACGCGCTTGCCGCCCCCCATCGGCGTGAGCGCAACGTTTTCGCGCAGCTCGCGGATGTCGTCGACGCCGTTGTTGGAGGCGGCGTCCATCTCCACCACGTCGAGCGAGGTGCCGCGTGCGATCGCCTGGCACGCGGGGTCGTCCGGGGAGAAGTCCGTGCGCGGGCCGCCCTCGGCGTTGAGCGCGCAGGCGAGCAGCTTGGCCATGCTCGTCTTGCCGGTGCCGCGCGACCCCACGAACAGGTACGCGTGGTGCACCTTGTCGAGCTCGATGGCGTTCCGCAGCGTGCGGACGATGTGCTCCTGCCCCACCACGTCTTCGAAGGTGCGAGGGCGGTGGCGGCGGTAGAGGGAGAGCATGGCAGTCCATCCTAGACGCCGGTTCGGCCACCCCGTCTGTAGCTTCCGGACGCATGAGCCGGCGTCGCAGCGCCCTCGCCGACGTCCTCGCGGCCGGCCTCGTCGGGCTCGCGACCTTCGCCTTCTTCGGGCGGACGTTCCTCAATTACGACACGTTCTACGCGCTCGTCTGGGGTGGCGACATCGCGGGTGGGCGCACACCGGACTACCGCGTGCCCGTCGCCCCCACGCCGCACCCGCTGGCGATCCTCGCGGGCATACCCGCGTCGCTGTTCGGGAACGGCGGCGAGGCCGTGATGCTCGCGCTCGTGATCGCCGCAATCGGGGCACTCGTGGTGGGCGTGTTCCGGCTCGGGGAGGAGCTGTTCGGCTGGGCGGTGGGCGCGCTCGCCGCCCTGATCGTGGCCACGCGCGTGCCGTTCCTCAACTACGGGATCCGCGGCTACGTGGACCTCGCCGAGATCGCGTTCGTGGTGTGGGCGGCGGTGCTCGAGGCGCGCACGCCTCGGCGCGGCCGGCCGGTGCTCGTGCTGCTGGCGCTCGCGGGCCTGCTGCGTCCGGAGGCGTGGCTGTACGCGGGCGCGTACTGGCTATGGCTGTTCCCCGCGCGCGACTGGCCGGAGCGGATCGGGCTCGGCGTGCTGGTGCTCGCCGCCCCGCTCGCCTGGGGCTTCAGCGACCTCGCATTTTCCGGCAACTTCCTGTGGTCGCTGCACGGGACGCATGACCTGGCGGCGGCGCTCGGGCGCCAGACCGGTTTGTGGAACGCGATGAAGACCGGCCCGCGGCGGATCGGGGAGATCGTGCGGCTGCCCGAGCTGATCGCGGCGCTGGCCGGGCTCGGCTTCGGCCTCTTCTACATGCGCGCCCGCGTGGCGCTGCCGCTGGCGCTGGCGGCGCTCAACGCGCTGGCGTTCGCGGCGTTCGCGCTGGCGGGGCTGTCGCTGCTCGGGCGCTATCTGTTCCTCGCGGGCGTGATGGTCGCCCTCTTCGCGGCGCTCGGCTGCCTCGGCTGGGTCGGGCGGCCGGGACTCAGGGCGTGGCGCGCCGTCGGCTTGACGGCGCTCGCCGCGGTCGCCGTCTTCTTCGGCCTCCAGCAGGTCGACCGGCTCGGCTCGCTGCGCACGGACATACGCGCGCGGGCGCGTGTGCAGTCGGACCTGCGGGCGCTCGCGATCCCCGCCTGCCGCCCGCTGTACGTGCCCGATCACCGGCTCGTGCCGCTGCTCGCCTACTGGCACGACCTGCGTCCGAAGACGATCCTTGTGCGCACGCCCGACAACGGCTCGGGCACGATCGTGCTGCCGGCGAACCCGCGCGTGCAGACGCTCTCGATCCTCGACCCCCACGAGCCGCGGCCACGCGTCCTGACGGTCCCGCCAGGCTGGAAGCAGGCGGACGCGAACCGCTCCTGGCTCGTGTACGCCGCG
>DASXCV010000224.1:0-3823 GCA_036491015.1 Thermoleophilaceae bacterium
GCTGCTCGGCCACGAGGCGGGCCTGTTCCTGCCCACCGGCACGATGTGCAACGAGATCGCGTACCGCGTGCAGCTCGGCCCCGGCGGCGACGAGTTGATCCTCGACAAGACCGCGCACCCGCTCCAGTTCGAGGCGGGCGGCCCGGCCTCGCTGTCCGGCGCCGTGATGAGCCCGCTCGACGGCGACGCCGGCATCTTCACCGCCGAGCAGCTCGAGGCGGCGATCCGCCCGCCAGGCGACCGCTACGCGCCGCGCTCACGGCTCGTGTCCGTCGAGCAGACCACGAACATCGGCGGCGGCCGGGTATGGCCGATCGAGACGATCCGCGCCGTGCTCGGCGTGGCCCGCGCGCACGACCTCAGCGCCCACATGGACGGCGCCCGCCTGATGAACGCCGTCGTGGCCTCGGGCGTGTCCGCGGCAGATATGGCCTCGGGCTTCGACACCGCCTGGATCGACTTCACGAAGGGTCTCGGCGCGCCGATCGGCGCCGTGCTCGTGAGTTCGCGGGACCTGATCGAGGAGGCCTGGCGCTACAAGCAGATGTGGGGCGGCGCGATGCGGCAGTCGGGCGTGGTGGCGGCCGCCGGCCTCTACGCGCTCGACCATCACGTGGAGCGGCTGGCCGAGGACCACGAGAACGCCAAGTTGCTCGCCCAGGGCCTCGCCGAGATCGACGGCGTGACGATCGACCCCTCGACCGTGCAGAGCAACATCGTCGTGTTCGAGGTGGCGGACGCCACGAAGACGGGCGAGGAGCTCCGGAGCGCCGGCGTGCAGGTCACCCGGCTCGACCTCACGCGCCTACGGGCGGTCACGCACCTCGACGTGGACCGCGCGGGTATCGAGCGGGCGCTCGAGGTCATGCGCGGCGTTATCTGACGAAGATCACCTTGCCAGGGCGGCGCGGGGGTGAGAGTGTCCGGCCATGCCCGCCGAAACCAGCACATCCACGCTCGGCGCCTCGTTCGCCGAGGCGCTCGCCCGCAAGGACTTCGACGCCATCGCGGAGCTGCTCCACCCGGAGATCGACTTCCGCGGGCTCACCCCGCGTCGCAACTGGGAGGCGACTGGTCCCCAGGACGTGATCCAGGGCATCCTGCGCACCTGGTTCGAGGATTCGGACGAGATCGACGAGCTGGCGTCCTGCGAAAGCGACTCGTTCGCGGACCGCGAGCGCGTGGGCTACCGCTTCCACGGCCGCAACCCGGACGGCCGGTTCGTGGTCGAGCAGCAGGCCTACCTCGCCGAGCGCGACGGCAAGATCGGCTGGATGCGCGTGGTGTGCTCGGGCTTCCGGCCACTCGCTTGAGCCTCCGGGTAGGCTGCCTGCATGGCACCAATAACGATTGACGGAATCGAAGGTCTGAAGGAAATCGTCGGCCAGCAGGTCGGCCCGAGCGACTGGCGCGAGGTCAGCCAGGACATGATCAACGCGTTCGCCGACGTGTCCGGTGACCACCAGTGGATCCACGTGGACATCGAGCGCGCGAAGGCGGAGAGCCCGTTCGGCGGGCCGATCGCGCATGGCAACCTCACGCTGTCGCTCATCGACGGCTTCCGCGAGCAGCTCACCGAATCCACGGGCTTCAAGCTCGGCGTGAACTACGGCTGGAACAAGGTGCGCTTCCCGGCGCCCGTGCCGGCCGGGGCGCGTGCGCGCGCGTACTCCGAGGTGCTGTCGGTGGACGACGTGGGCGGCGGCTGGTTCCAAGCCGTCACGAAGTTCACGGTCGAGATCGAGGGCACCGAGAAGCCGGTGTGCGTAGCCGAGAGCGTCGCGCGCTTCCTGCCTTGAGCGAAGGGCGCGTAGAGGCGATCTACATCGGCCCCGACGTTGCGGGGCCGCTCGCGGAGGTGCCCGAGGTGGAGGCCGTCGCGGGGGAGGGCCTTGTGGGCGACCGCAAGCACCGCGACGCCCTGCCCGAGCACAAGCGCGACGAGCCCGGGCGCCACATCACGCTGATCGAGGCCGAGGCGCTCGAGGCGCTCGCCGCAGAGCACGGGATCGCGCTCGGCCCTGGGGAGAGCCGCCGCCAGATCGTCACGCGCGGCGCGCGGCTCAACCCGCTCGTCGGGAAGCGCTTCCTGGTCGGGGAGGTGGAGTGCGTCGGCATCGAGCTGTGCGAGCCGTGCGCCCACCTGCAGAGCCTCACCGAGCCCGGCGTGATGCGTGGTCTGGTCCACCGTGGCGGCCTGCGCGCGGACATCCTCAGTGGCGGCACCATCCGGCCGGGCGACCCGGTTCGCGAGGTCTCGGACCGTGCCGAAGCACCAGCTACCTGAGGGGATAGAGCTCCACTACGAGGCGCGCGGCGAGGGACCGCTCGTCGTGATCGCCCATCCGTGCATATCGGTGCCGACGGCGTTCAGCGCGCTCGGCGACGAGCTCGTGAGCGACCACCGCGTGCTCGTCTACGACCCGCGCGGCTGCGGCGAGTCCACCCCCGCGGGTCCCTACGACATCCTCACCGACGCCGGCGATCTGGCCGGACTGCTCGGCGGGTTGGGCGAGCCGGCCGTCGTGGTCGCATTCGGCGAGGCGCTCCACCGGGCGGTGGAGGCCTCGGCCATCGCGCCGGGGCTCGTGTCGGCGGTCGTCAGCCCGGGCGCGGTGGCGCTCGGCAGCGGACGTGACTACGAGGGCGTGATCGACGAAGGCCTGGCGTCCTCGCCCGCTGTCGTGGCCGCGCTCCTGAAGCTGTTCGAGAACGACTACCGCTCGGGGTTGCGGACCACCGTGGAGGGCGGCAACCCGCAGTTCGCGCAGGACCAGGTGCAGGCGCGGGTGGACGCCGTGGTCGCGTACTCGCCGCTCGAGGCCACGCTGGGCAGGCTGCGCGGCTGGATCTCCCACGACTCGCGCGAGCCGGCCCGCGTGCTGGGGGACAGGTTGTGGATCCTCGTATTCGGAGGCAACGTCTGGTTTCCCGTCGAGCTCGTCGACGCGGTCCACCGCGACGTGCCCGACGCGCGCGTCGAGGAGATCGAGGACGGCGCCGTGAGCCGCCCCGACCTGACGGCCGAGATCGTGCGCCGCATCACGCGTTGCTAGCCTTCTCGCGCAATGCCAAAGGTGTGTTACGTGTGCAGCAAGGGTCCGGCGTTCGGGAACAGCCGCAGCCACTCGATGGTGGCCACCAAGCGGCGTTTCGATGCCAACCTTCAGAAGGTCCGGATCCTCGTAGCCGGCGCGCCGCGCCGCGAGTACGTCTGCACGCGCTGCCTCAAGGCAGGCAAGGTCACGAAGGCCGTCTAGCCCACCCTCGGCGCGCTGACACGTTTTAAGGCCCCGGGCGCAACTCGTCCGATGTGCCGGTGTACAACCCCGTTGTGCCTGACCCGAGTCTCGTTCGATTCCGCAGCGCAGTAGCGGCCGCCTACGCGGAGCTTGAAGCGCGCCGCCAAGAGGTCAACGATCTCAACGTGTTTCCCGTCGCCGACGGCGACACGGGCGACAACATGGCGCTCACGCTGCGCGCTGTGCTCGCTGAGCTAGATCGACTGCAGGGCGCCGACACCAGCCGGACGATCGACGAGATCGGCCGCGAGGAGATCGTGCAGTCCGTCGCGCGTGCAGCGCTGCTCGGAGCGCGAGGCAACTCCGGGGTGATCCTATCTCAGCTGATCCGCGGAGCCGCCGAGGAGCTCGTGTCGCGCCCCGGCCAGCTGATCGACGCGACACTTATCGGGGCGGCACTCGCGAACGCAGCCGACCGCGCATATGCCTCCGTGCGCGCGCCCGCCGAGGGCACGATCTTGACCGTTGCCCGAGAGATGGCTCATCAGATCGTTACCGACGTCGCACACAGCCAGGAGGAC
>DASXCV010000225.1:0-7043 GCA_036491015.1 Thermoleophilaceae bacterium
CGGCACCGGCGGCCTGCCCGGGCCGTCCGGCAGCGTCATGCGCCCGCGGCCGCCGCCGACACGATCGCGGCCAGGTCCGCGGGATCGAGGCTCGCGCCGCCCACGAGCGCGCCGTCGACATCCGGCTGGGCGAGGATCTCGGCGGCGTTGTCCGGCTTCACGCTGCCGCCGTAGAGCACGCGCACGAGCTCCGCTGACTCCTTCGAGCGGTCGCCCACCAGCGCGCGGATGAAGGCGATCGCGTCCTGCGCCTGCTCGGTGGTGGCCACCTTGCCGGTGCCGATCGCCCAGATCGGCTCGTAGGCGATCACGACCTTCGGGAGATCGCCGGGGGCGACCTTCTCGAGCGCCTCCTGCACCTGGTGGCGGAGGCGGCGCTCGGTCTCGCCCTGCTCGCGCTCCTCCTCGCTCTCCCCCACGCACAGGATCGGCTCGAGCCCGGCCGCGAGCGCGGCGGGCATCTTCTCCTGCAGCGCGCGGTCGGTCTCGTTGAAGTACTGGCGCCGCTCCGAGTGGCCGAGCACGACGCCCTGCACGCCGATCTCCGTGAGCATCGGCGCCGACACCTCGCCGGTGTACGGGCCCTCGGGCTCGAAGTGCATGTTCTGCGAGCACACCTTGATGTCCGAGCCGTCGCAGCCCTTGACCACCGCGGCGAGCGCGGTGTAGGGAACGCACAGGCCAAGGTCCACCCCGCTCCGGCCCTCGACGAGCGGGCGCAGCTCCTTCACGAACGCCTTCGCCTCCGCGATCGTCTTGAACATCTTCCAGTTGCCGGCGATGTACGTGCGGCGCTCAGGCATCGTCGAGTGCCTCCACTCCCGGCAGCTTCGCGCCCTCGAGCAGCTCGAGCGCCGCGCCGCCGCCGGTGGACATGTGGGTGACCTTGTCGGCGAGACCGAACTCGGCGAGCGCAGCCGCGCTGTCGCCGCCGCCGACGACGGTCTTGCCGGGCGCCTCCGCCACCGCCTCCGCCAGCGAGCGCGTACCGCCTGCGAACGGCGCGAGCTCGAAGGCGCCCATCGGCCCGTTCCAGAAGACGGTGCCCGCCTTCGCGATCTCCCGGCCGTAGGCGTCCGCCGTGGTCTGCCCGACGTCGAGGCCCATCCGGCCGTCGGGGATGTCGGTGCCGTCGAGCTCCTCGCGCTCGGTGTCGGCGTCGAAGCTCTTGCCGAGCACGAGGTCGACCGGCAGCAGCAGCCGGCAGCTCGACGCCTCTGCGCGCTCGAGCACCTCGCGCGCGACGTCCACGCCCTCCTCGTAGACGAGCGAGTCGCCGATCGGCTTGCCCTGCGCCTTGAAGAACGCGAACGCCATCGCCCCGCCGATCAGGATCGCGTCGGCGATGTCCATGAAGCGGTCGATCAGCTTGACCTTGTCCGTGACCTTCGCGCCGCCGAGCACGACCACGAGCGGCCTTTCCGGATCCTCGACCAGTCCCTCGAGCGTCGTCACCTCGCGCTCGAGCAGATGGCCGGCGACGGCCGGGCGGAGGAACTCGGTCACGCCCGCGGTGCTCGCGTGCGCGCGGTGGGCTGAGCCGAACGCGTCGTTCACGTAGGCCTCGCCGAGCGAGGCGAGCTCGCGCGAGAGCTCCGGGTCGTTCTTCGTCTCACCCGCCTCGAAGCGCGTGTTCTCGAGTACGAGGATCTCCCCCGCTTCGAGCCTGGCGACGCCGCGGCGCACCTCCGGCCCCACCACCTCGGGCGCCTGGTGCACGCGCTTGCCGATCAGCTCGCCGAGCCGGTCGGACGCCGGCGTGAGCGAGAACTTCGGATCGCGCCCGGTCGGGCGGCCGAGGTGGGAGCAGAGCACGAGCGCCGCGCCGCGGCCGCGCAGCTCGTTGATCGTGGGCAGCGCGGCGCGGATGCGCGCATCGTCGGTCACACGGCCGTTCTCGAGCGGGACGTTGAAGTCCACCCGCACGAGCACGGGCATGCCCTCGCGCACGTCGAGGTCGCGCACCGTCTTCTTGCGGAACGCCGCCATGGTGGGAGTGTCGGCCTGTCGCGTCGTCGCGCGCTCGGACTAGCCGCTCGCCTGCGCCGGCGCGCGCGCCAGGACCCGCTCCGTCAGGTCGACCAGCCGGTTCGAGTAGCCCCACTCGTTGTCGTACCAGGCGCACACCTTCACCAGGGTCCCCTCGATCACCATGGTCATGCCGGCGTCGAAGATCGACGAGTACGGGTTCTGCTCGATGTCGCTTGAGACGATCGGGTCCTCCGTGTACTGGAGGATCCCTTCGAGCGCGCCCGTGTCCGCGCGCTCGCTGAACACCGCGTTGATCTCCTCGACGCTCGTCGACTTCTCCACCGTGCAGACGAGATCCACCAGCGAGCCGGTGGGAACCGGGGCGCGGACCGAGGTGCCGTTCAGCTTGCCGTCGAGCTCGGGGATCACGAGGCCGATGGCCTTCGCGGCTCCCGTCGACGTGGGGATCAGGTTGATCGCGGCGGCGCGAGCGCGGCGCAGGTCCTTGTGGGGAGCGTCCTGAAGTCGCTGATCCGAGGTGTACGCGTGGATCGTGGTCATCAGGCCCTGCACGATTCCGAAGCTCTCGTGCAGCACATGCACCACGGGAGCCAGGCAGTTGGTGGTGCAGGACGCGTTCGAGATGACCGTGTGCTTCTCGGGGTCGTAGGCGTCGTCGTTGACGCCGAGCACGAGGGTTGCGTCAGGGCCCGTGGCCGGTGCGGAGATGATCACCTTCTGCGCGCCGGCGTCCAGGTGCTTCGCCGCGTCGTCGCGCTTGGTGAAGAAGCCGGTCGACTCGATCACGACTTCCACGCCGTTCTCGCCCCACGGCAGCGCCGCCGGGTCCTTCTCCGCGAAGACCTTCAGCTCCTTGCCGTCGACGATCAGCGCGTCGTCGGTGGCCTCGACCTCACCCGGAAACGGGCCGAGAATCGAGTCGTACTTGAGCAGGTGGGCGAGCGTCGCGGTGTCGGTGATGTCGTTGACGCCGACCCAGTCGATGTCGGCGCTCTTCGCGTGCGCCGCCCTGAATACGTTTCTGCCGATACGGCCGAAGCCGTTGATTCCGGCCCTTACCGACATCCGGCCGTCCCCTTTCGCGTTTCTTATTTCCCCGAGGATCGCAGCGTATCAGCGGGGAGAGTGCCCGCCCGGGACGCGGGGGAAACGACTTCTACGGGCGCCGCGGGGGCTTCTCGACGTCGCGGTGCACGACGTCGACGAGCAGCTCGTCGCGATCCCCGTACACCTGGGCGAGGTGCTCGGCGACGACCACCGACCGGTGCCGGCCGCCCGTGCAGCCGATCCCGATCGTGAGGTGCGACTTGCCCTCGCGGATGTAGGCGGGCAGCAGGTAGTCGAGCAGCGGGACGAGCTTGTCGTAGAAGTCGCCGACGCCGTCCGAGTTGTTCACGTAGTCGACCACCGGCTGGTCGCGGCCGGTGAGCTCGCGCAGGTCCGACTCGTAGTGCGGGTTCGGCAGGAAGCGCACGTCGAAGGAGAGGTCGGCCTCGCGCGGGGTGCCGTGCTTGAAGCCGTAGGTGAGGAAGGTGATGGCGAGCTTGCCCTCGGTCTCCGGCGTGAGCATCTTGTCCGCGACCACGCGGCGGAGGCGGCTGGCGGACATGTCCGTCGTGTCGATGCGGACGTCGGCGCGCTCGCGCAGCGGCTCGAGCAGCCCGCGCTCCACATGGATGCCGCCCCCCACCTCACCGCCGCTCGCGAGCGGGTGCCGGCGGCGCGTCTCCTTGTAGCGGTTCACCAGCTCGTACTCCGAGGCGTCGAGGAACAGCAGCCGGTAGTCGGTACCGCGCTCCTCGAGCTCGTCGAGCACGCGAACGAGGCCCTCGAAGAACTCGCCGCCGCGCACGTCCGACACCACCGCGGCGCGCTCGACCTTGCTGCCCTCGTGCTGGAACAGGTCCGCGAGCGAGAGGATCATCTCCGGCGGGAGGTTGTCGACGCAGAAGTAGCCCGCGTCCTCGAAGCAGGCCATCGCCTGCGACTTGCCGGCGCCCGAGAAGCCGGTGATGACGACGAAGTCCTCGATCGAACCGCTCTCCGGGCGGTCCGCGGTGCGCTTCAGCGCCTTTCTCCAGGAAGGCATTTACTGGAGACCACAGTAGCGACCGCCCCGGCCGCTCCTTAGCGAATCTTGTGAACGTAGTCGTGGATCTCGCGCGCGACCTTGCCCGGCAGGCCGGGCACGGCCTCGAGCTCCTCGCGGCTCGCCTGGAGGAAGCGCTCGGGCGAACCGAAGTGCTGGAGCAGGACGCGCTTGCGCGTGGGGCCCACGCCGGGCAGCTCGTCGAGGATCGACTTGGTCATCGCGCGGTCGCGCCTGCCACGGTGGAACTCGATCGCGAAGCGGTGCGCCTCGTCGCGTACGCGCTGGAGGAGCTGGAGCGCGGCCGTGTCGTGCGGGAGGACGATCGGCGTCTGGATGCCGGGCACGAAGATCTCCTCGATCCGCTTGGCGAGGCTGGCCACGGTCACCCCCATGTCGCGGAACTCCGTGAGCGCCTCGAGGCCCGCCGAGAGCTGGCCCTTGCCGCCGTCGATCACGATCAGGCCGGGCGCGGTGGCGAAGCTCGCGTCGTAGCTCTTCTCGTGCGGTGAGCGCTCGCGCTGCGCGACGTACTGCGCCATGCGGCGGGAGAGGACCTCCTGCATCGCGGCGAAGTCGTCCTGCGCGGCCTCGCGGATCGCGAAGCGGCGGTAGTCGGACTTCTTCGGCGCGCCGCCCTCGAACACGACCATCGACGCGACCGTGTGCGTCTCGCCCAGGTTGGAGATGTCGAAGCACTCGATCCGCATCGGGATCTGCTCCATCCCGAGCTCCTTCTGCAGGCCCTCGAGCGCCTCGATGCGCTGCACGCGGCGGTGCTCGGAGCGCAGGCGGTCCTGGTCGAGCGCGA
Source organism: Thermoleophilaceae bacterium (assembly GCA_036491015.1). GTDB lineage: Bacteria > Actinomycetota > Thermoleophilia > Solirubrobacterales > Thermoleophilaceae > JAICJR01. The sequence goes on from DASXCV010000225.1 coordinate 4,893, forward strand.
GCCGCGCGTTGCGCTCGGCCAGCTCGAAGATGCGGCGCTTGTCGCCGCGCTCGGCGTGGCGGATCTCGACCGGCGCGCCGCGCTGGTCGCCGAGCGCCTCCTCGAGCACCTCGGTCCGTTTCAGTCCGCGCGGCACGATCACCTGCGGCGGGATGGCCGGCGAGGTGGCGTAGTACTGGAGGATGAACTCCTCGGCCACCTCGGCCTCGTCGCGGCCGGCGGCGTTCTCCAGGTAGAAGCTCTGGCGGTCGGCGAGAACGCCGTCGCGCACCTGGAACACCTGGGCGTTGGCGTCGGTTCCCTCGGCCGCCACGGCGACCGCGTCGAGCGTGCCGACCGACTCGTTCGAGATGCGCTGGCGCTCGAGCAGGCTGCGCACCGCCTTGAGCCGGTTGCGGAGCAGGGCGGCGTGCTCGAACTCCTGGTCCGCCGCCGCCTCCTTCATCTCGCGCTCGAGGTCGCGCTCGATCTGGCGGTAGCGGCCGGATAGGAAGGCGACGATCGACTCGATGCTGCTGCGGTATTCCTCCTTCGACACGTAGCCCACGCACGGCGCCTGGCAGCGCTTGATGAAGTAGTCGAGGCAGGGGCTGCCACTGGCGCGGCCCGGCTCCGCTCCGTCACAGGTGCGGAACTGGAAGACCTTGCCGAGCAGGTCGAGCGTCTCGCGCACGCGCTTGGCGTTCGAGAACGGGCCGAAGTAGGCGCGGTTGCGGCGGTGCTTCTCGCGCGTGAAGTAGACGCGCGGGAAGTCCTCGTCCAGCGAGATCGCGATGTACGGGTACGACTTGTCGTCCCGGAGGCGGACGTTGTAGCGCGGGCGGTACTGGCGGATGAAGGTCTGCTCGGCGAGCAGCGCCTCGGCCTCCGTCTGCGTGGCGATGAACTCGATGTTCTCGATCTCGTCGAGCAGGTCGGTGGAGCCGCGGGTGGACGGGCTCGAGAAGTGGCTCTGGACGCGCTTCTTGAGCGACTTCGCCTTGCCCACGTAGAGCACGCGGCGGCGCGAGTCGCGGAAGAGATAGACGCCCGGGGCGTCGGGCAGCGCACGGCGCTGCTCCCTGATTCGCGACTCGCGATCGGTTCCGTTTGTGGTGCTGGTGGCCACTCCGTTCGAGGATACGGAGTGGCCTGGCGGCTGCTACGACCTAGGAGTCCGGCGGAGGCGGCGTCGGCGCGGTGACCACCTCGATCGACGACTTGAGCCGCTTGCAGACGACCGGCCGGAGCGGGTTGTTGGCCACGGCGGACTTGAATCGCGGGGCCACCGCGCGGAAGGTCATCTTGGTGCCGCCGGTGACCTCGTAGACGGGATTGTTGAATGCGACGCCGGGATAGAAGGCCGTGTACCTCCCTCCGATCGACGTAGGGGCGACGCCGCGGCGGTTCGTGCCGGGAGTGGTGACGAGCGCGCCGGCGTCGACGCGCGAGATCTTCACGTCGCGGCCGCGGCATTCAGACGCGGAGCTGACCTTCACACGACCACGGGACTCGAAGTCGCATTGCCCCGGAGACGTGAAGTCGCCGCATGCAGGGGACGGGTTCAGGGTCAAGTGGACCGAACCACCCACGGTCTTGACCGGGCGCACGAGGCTGCCCGTCCGGGGCGAGGCCTGAGCGCTCGAGGCGAGCACGGCGAGAGGCACTGCAAGCCCGATCGCGATCCTGGCGGAGAGGGAGCGGGACGTGGGTTTCATGAAGGCTCCTCGGGAGAGGTGTTGGCGCCCAGTACCGCAGGTCAAGCCTATGGAACGGCCATGCCATTACGCAACCAACCTCACCTCCAGGGTGGCGGGCGCCTCGCCGGCGCCGCCCAGCAGGCCCAGGATCTTCGCGACGTAGGCCTGCGTCTCCGGGATCGCCGGGATACAGCCGCAGGCGGCGACCGGCGCCGGTCCGGCGTTGTAGGCGGCGAGCGCGAGCGGCACCGATGCGAACTGGCGCAGGAGGTCGCGCATCAGGTGCGCCTGGGCGTCGATCGACTGTGCCGGGTTGAACGGGTTCGCCAGTCCGTACGCCTGCGCGGTGCCGGGCATGAACTGGGCGATCCCCTTGGCGCCGGCACCCGACTCCGCGAACGGGTTGAAGTTTGACTCGGCGTAGAGCTGCGCGGCGAGCAGCGCGCCGGACACGTTCCAGCGCTGCGCGGCC
>DASXCV010000226.1:0-5588 GCA_036491015.1 Thermoleophilaceae bacterium
GCGAGCAGCGCCACGAGGCCCGGACGCACCAGCTTGGCCGGGGTGCGCACGAACGCCCGCCGGTGGCTCCCTGGGTTGATCAAATCCTCACAAGCAAAACAGAGTCCGCGGACCACGGTAGCCCACATCGGTCACTTAGTCGTCCGCCCACAGCTGTGATCGGCTGCAGAAGCGCACGGCTTAATCGAGCTACAACAACCGTATGACCGAGTCGCTCTCAGCGCACGGAGCGGATCAGCGGCTCGAGCACGCGCGCGGCGCTCGACACGGTCACGTGGATCGCGGACGGCTCGCGCACCCAGGCGATCATGTTCAGCGCCTGCAGGCGGTCGAGCATGAACTGGAACGCCAGCGCCTCGCGGTGGGACGAGTAGGCGCGGCGGATGTCGAACGTGTAGCCCGTCGTGTGCAGCGAATAGCCGTGGGTGGCCTCGATGTTCGCCGCCGCCACGATGTGCTGGTAGCGCTCGTCGCGCACCGCGCTCGTCACCGACAGCGGCGTGGCCTTGCCGCCGATCTCGCGCGTGCCCGCCGCCAGGTACACGAGCAGCCCGAGCGCCTCCGGCCGCAGGTGGCGATAGAGCGCGCGCTGGCGGTGCAGCTGCGTGGCGAACTGCCCGAGGTCGAGGTCGATGCGGAAGCCGTAGCGCTGCGGGTCGTTGGGGATGGGCACGAGCGAGCGGTCGGTCACCGCGCCGGCGATCGCGCCCGGCGTGGCGTATTCGGGGGTCGAGCCCTCAGGGTGCAGCACCTCCTCGGCCGACGCCCGTGCGTTCTGGAGCGCGGACTGGCGCTCGAGCTTCGCCGGGCGCGTGCGGTAGAGGTGCATGATCTGCTCGGCCGCCAGCACCTTCCAGTAGTAGTTCGAGGAGTCGTCGCCGAAGCTCGACAGGAGGCTCCACGCCGCCTTGTGCCGCAGCGGCGAGGAGTCGAAGTACACGTGCGCGTAGCTCAGGCCCTTCGTGCTGCCGCCGTTCGCGTAGGCGCGCAGCACGTTCTGCAGGTTGCCGATGCCCATGTGGTACGAGGTCACTGCGAGGTCGTCGCGCCCGAGAGTGCGCTTGGCGATCGTCAGGTAACGCACCGCGCCGGCGATCGCCTTGCGCGGGTCGAAGCGCGCGTCCACGCGCCGCCGCGCCGCCTCCAGCTTGCGCACGCGCCGGGTGGTATGCGCCTTCGCGATCTTGATCGTCAGCCGCCGGCTGGCCGCGAGGTTCACGTGCATGCCGAGCAGGTTGTGCCCGGTCTCGGCGAGGATCTGGGCGAGCCCGGATGCGTCCGCCGGGTCGTTGCCCGCGATCACGTCGGGGCGGCCCGCGCTCTCCAGGAAGATCATGCCCTCGAGCGCGCTCGGATCGATGCCGGCACGTTGCGCCAGGCGGTTCACGAGCGGCCGGTAGCGCGCCACGCGCTTGGCCGTGGCGATCACTCCGCCGGGGCTCTTCGCGTAGACGATGTGCGCCTCCCCCGCCGCCGCGCCCCGCTCGAGCCGCGCCTCGCGCGCAGGCGTGTAGCCCAGCGGGTCGAAGGTGCCCGCGCGGTTGCCCGCACCGGGCACGAGCCGGCGCTTGCCGCCGCTCGTCAGCGCCAGCGTGAGCCCCACAGCCGCCGCCACGACGGCGAGCAGCACCACGAGGGCGCGGATCGGCACCCGCGGCCTGGTCATCTGGCTCCCTGCCATTGCCGACACGCTGACACACCGGCCGGCGCGACCGTCGTTACCCTTCCGCACCGATGAAGGAGATCGCGCCGGGAATCTTTCACTGGACCAGCTTTCACAAGGGCATCAGCCAGGACGTTCACTCTTACTACGTCCCCGCTTCCGCCGTGGTGATAGACCCGATGGAGCCGGCCGAGGGGCTCGACTGGTTCGCGGAGCACGCCTCACCCGACCGTGTGCTGCTCACAAACCGCCACCACTTCCGCCACTCCGCGCGCTTCATCGACCGCTTCGGCACCGAGGTGCTCTGCCACAAGTCGGGTCTGCACGAGTTCGAGGGCGGCCCGGACGTGCAGGGCTTCGAGTTCGGCGACCAGGTGGCGCCCGGCATCACCGCCTACGAGGTGGACTCGCTCTGCCCGGAGGAGTCCGCCCTGCACATCGAGGCCGGCGGCGGCGCGCTGAGCGTGGCCGACGGCGTCGTTGAGTGGCCGGGCGAGGCGGGGCTGGCGTTCGTCCCCGACTTCCTGATCGGCGACGATCCGGAGGCGGTAAAAAACGGCCTCCGCGCCGCCTACAGGCGCCTGGCCGATGAGCTCGAGTTCGACTCGCTGCTCATGGCCCACGGCAATCCCGTGACGGGCGGAGGCCGCGAAGCCCTCCGGGCCTTCGTCGACGCGAGCTAGCGCACGGCCGACGGGGCTTCCCGCAGGTCGGGCAGCGGGCGCGGGCGCATCCGCTGCCAGGCGAACGCCCCGGCCAGCAGCAGCAGACCGAGCCCCACGAACGACACCACCCGGTAGACCGAGGTGAGCGTGGCGAGGTCGTACAGGAACACCTTGCCGACCGCGACGAGCAGCAGCGCGAGCGCCCCCACGCGCACGCCGCGCACGTCCTTGCGCAGGCCGACCACCAGCGCGATCACCCCCACCATTGCCCACATGGCGCTGAGCCACACCTGACCCTGCTGGCGCGTGCCGATGTCGAAGATCGACAGCTCGGCGCCGGACGTGCCCGGCTGGAACGCGGTGACGATCGCGATCGACGCCGCGAACAGCACGCTGAACGCCGCCGACGCGTACAGCACGAGGCGCTGGCGCTCGTCGCCTGTCCAGAGCCGCGCCATGCGCAGCGTGGTGATGCCGATCACCACGAGCACTCCGGCCACGCCCGCGAGATGGTGAACGCCGTACACGAGTGCGCGCGGCGGCGCCTCGAACAGCCCGGCGTGCAACCCCGCCAGCGTGATGAACGCCAGCGCTCCGTAGGAGGCGAGCCGGTCCTTCGAGCGTTTGCCGATCTGTGCGAGCGCGGCCGCCTCGGCCGCCCATGCGAGCGGCAGCGCGACGCCGCTGAGGGCGATCGCAGTGAGGTAGGCGAGCGCGGCGAGCCCCAGCGCGTCGAGCGCCACCCTGAGCTGCGGCAGCCCGTCCTCGCCGATGCGCGCGGAGGTGAAGCACGCGGCCGCGAGTGCGGACAGCGCCACGGATGCCGACAGCAGTCCGGCGTGCGCGCCACCCGTGACGGCCGACGGCGGCGCGTCCACGATCAGCGTGCGCACCAGCGCGAGGCCGATGTGGGCGCCGAGCCCGATCTGCGCGAGCAGCTCGTCCTTGCTGCCGTGCCGGCTGTGCTTCTTGATCAGGGCGAACGCCACGGCGCCGCCCGCCCAGCCCACGGCCAGTGCCGGCCCGCTGGCGATCAGGCCGTAGGCCATGTCCGCCACCGCCACGCCGAGCGCCAGCGAGACCAGTCCGAGCTCGTGCGACACGCGGTCGAGCCGGCGCTCGCCGAAGCCCACGCCGAGATGCAGGATCGCGATGGCCACGAGCCACAGCTCGGCAGTCGTGCGGTGATCCTGGCCCGAGAGCCAGAACCAGCCCACGAGCGTGAGCGCCAGGGCGTTCAACGCGAGCATGAAGGTCGACGCCGTGCGCAGGCGCTCGCTGTGCGCGCGCATCTCGAAGCCGACGGCGGCCGCCACGTTCAGCGCGCCGAAGCCGGTCATAACGGCGAGCGCTGCGCCCACCGATGGGTCATGCAGCAGCCAGGCGATCCACTGCGGCGTGGTGATCGCGAAGGCGCCGAACGCGAGCCAGTCCCAGCGCTGCCAGAGCAGCACGCCGGACGCCGCGGCGCCGGCCACGAGCAGGAAGACGATCGAGTGATGGTTGTGCGGAGCGCCCACCAGCACAGGCGCGAGCAGCGCGCCGCCGATGCCGAGCGCGGCCACGCCCCGAGCCTCCCAGCGCACCGCGAGCGCGGTGGCCGTGGCGCCGACGATCGCCGCCAGCAGCAGCCCCACGGACGACGGCACGAGCTCGTAGACCTGCGCCGCCACCGTGACCGTCGCGAACAGCCCCGCAACGGCCGTGGCCACGGCCGCGAGCGCGGCGTCGGTGCGGCCCTTGTGGTCGTGCAGCCAGATGCCGCCCCCAAGCAGGGCGAGCGCGCCGGCCCCCGCGATCAGCGTGCGGGCGGCCGGGCCGATCCAGCCGTGCGAGACCGCCAGGGCGAAGAAGAAGACGATGCCCACGAGCACGGCGATGCCGCCGAGCCAGGCGAGCACGCGGCCGCCGAGCAGGTCCTCCACGGCGACCTCGCGGCGCGGCGCAGGGCGCTCGACCTTGCGCTGAGGCACCGGCTGCGGTGCGACCGTCTCGGGTGGCAGCTCGAACTGCCGCTCTCCGTCGCCCTTCGCATGCTCACCCGCGCGCCGGCGCGCGACGGGAATCCTCTCCTCGCGCGCAACGCGCGTCGGCCGCAGCGACGGCCGTGTGACCACGTATCCGGAATCGACCCACCCCTCCAGGCGCTTCAACCGCTCGGTGAGCGCCTCCGTGCGTTCCTCGAGCAGCTCCAATCTGTCCTCGCTCAGCATTGCGACCCTCCCAGGTTGCTTATTGACCGCTGGTCGACAGGACCCTAACACGGTATTGACCAGCGGTCAACAACTAACTAGAATGCCCACTGTGAGTGGGCCCGCGTACACGCGCCTCGACGTCGACGAACGCAGGCGCCGGCTGCTCGAGCTGGGCACCCAGCTGTTCACCCAGCACTCCTACGGCGAGCTGTCGATGGCGGAGATCGCCCGCCAGGCGGGGATCTCGAAGGCGCTGCTCTACCACTACTTCCCCAGCAAGCGCGACTTCTTCGTAGCCACCCTCGAGCGAGCCGCGGAGGAGCTGCGCGCCCGCACCGAGCCCGATCCCTCGAAGACGCCGCTCGAGCAGATCACGGGCAGCCTCGACGGCTATCTCGAGCTGATCGAGGAGAACTCCGCCTCGTACGAGAAGCTGATCGAGAGCGCCACCACGGTCGCCGAGGTGCGTGAGCTGATCGACAACGTCCGCGAGCTCACCGCCCAGCGGATCCTCGAAGGCATCATGCCGGATGGCAAGACGCCGCCGCCCACGGTGCGCGCGGCCGTGCGCGCCTGGCTGTGGTTCATGGACGGCGTCTGCCTCGACTGGGTGCGCGAGCGCGACTTCTCACGGCGCGAGCTGCGCGACGTGCTGCTCGGCACGCTGATGGGCGCGCTGGTCGCGGCCGGCGGCCAGTCGATCCTCAACTCGCTGGCCGAGCAGCAGAGCTAGCGCTCAGACGAGCGGCAGGCGCACCACGCGCATGTCCACCCGCTCGCCCCGGAACGGCACACCCTCCGCCTCGAGCAGACGCCGCTGACGGTCGCCCTTGGCAAGCGAGCCGTCGGCCCGCACGATGCGGTGCCAGGGCAGGTCCGGGTCGTCGCACGCGGCCAGCACCGTGCCGGCGAAGCGCGGCGCACCCGGTTCGAGGTCCCCATAGGTGCGGACGAACCCCTCGGGCACGTCCCGCACGCGTTCGAGCACGCGTCGCGCCCGGGCCGAGCGCAGGTTCACGCCGCGCGCACGGCCCTGCGGGGCCCCAGCGTCGCCACCGACACGCC
>DASXCV010000227.1:0-9010 GCA_036491015.1 Thermoleophilaceae bacterium
CGCCCCATTCGGTCGGATTGAGCCCCTGGGCGGCCAACTGACCGAGCACCATGTCGGGATTCGCGTCGGGCCGATCGATCTTGTTCATCGCCACGACGATCGGCTTGCCAGCCGCCCGTGCGTGGTTGATCGACTCGATTGTTTGCGGCTGCACGCCCTCGGCGGCTGACACAACCAGCACGACGATGTCCGTCATGTTCGCCCCGCGGGCGCGCATGGCGGTGAAGGCCTGGTGGCCCGGAGTGTCGAGGAAGGTGATCGTCTTGCCGTTGTGGCGCACCTGGTAGGCGCCGATGTGCTGGGTGATGCCGCCGGCCTCGCCGCCGACGACGTCGGCCTGGCGGATGGCATCGAGCAGCGAAGTCTTGCCGTGGTCGACGTGGCCCATGATCGTGACGACGGGCGGGCGCTCGACGAGCTCCGCGTCCGTGTCCTCGTACTCGGGCTCCTCGGCCACCTCGTCGGCGGCGTGGACCATCTCGACCTTCTTGTCGAACTCCTCGGCGAGCACGCCGATCGCCTCGTCGGAGAGGGTCTGGGTGAGCGTGGCCATCTCGCCGAGCTCCATCAGCTTCTTGATCACCTCGGGCGCACCGAGGCCGAGCGACTCCGCGACCTCCTTGACGGTGGCGCCGGAGTTGATCTCGGTGGTGGGCTGCTCCAGATCCTGCGGATCAGGCTGCGCCGTGAGGTCGGGCTCGACCCAGGGCGTGCGCCGGCGGCGGCCGCGACCGCGCCGTGGCGGCGACTGCTGCATGGGCGGGCCGCCCTGCGGACGGCGGGAAGCCTGCGAATCGATCACCACGCGCCGGCGGCGGCCTCCACCGCCCCCACCACCGCCGCCCTGCTCGGGCCGGCGCTGCGGACGCGGCGGACGCTGGCCGCCGTCGCCCTGGGGCTGCTGCTGCGGGTCGGACCCGCTCTGCTTCTTGGCGGGCTTCGACTGGTCCGCCTTCGGGGCGGGCTTTGCCTTCGCCTGGGCGCCGTCGCCCGACGCCTTCTCCGGCTGATCGGCCTCGGGCGGGGACTCCGCGCCGTTCGAGAACGCGCGCTCGATGTCGTTCTCGTCAACGCTCGAGGCGGCTGCCTTGACGTCAAGACCTGCCTTTTGGAGCACGACGATGACGTCCTTGCTGGACATCCCGCGCTCCTTGGCTATTTCATGAACTCGCTTTTTCGCCATTCTCGATGAAGTCTAGGGTTTCGATTGGTATGCGGACCCTCGCACGAAAGGCCCGCTGGAAGCCGCCTCGCTCGATTGCCGCCCGGCCACACTCGCCGCGCCGGCAGAGGTAGGCGCCTCTTCCCTGGCGTACTGCTTGTTGATCCGGCTCGAGCCCGGCAGGCCCGATCACAAAGCGCCGGAGCTCGCTTTTCGCGTGCGTGGCACCGCAGCCCACGCAGGTCCTCTGCGGTACTGAGACTACGACGCTCGTTCCTCGGCAGTCTCGCGCTCTTCCGCCGCCTCGGCCTCAGGCTCGTCCTCGGCCTCGTCGGCAACCGGCTCCTCCGCGGCAGCAGGCTCCTCAGCGGGAACCTCCTCCGCAGCAGGCTCCGCGGCGGGGGCTGCCTCCTCCCGCACCTCCGCAGGCTGCTCCTCTGCCACCTCGGCCTCGTCAGCGGCCGCCGGTTCGCCACCGACGTGGTCCGAACCCGTGCCTTCGAGCTCCTGGTGCGCGGGCAGGCCGCAGTAGCGCGAGCCCGGCAGCGCCGCGTTCGGGCAACGGCGGCCGGTGGACATGATCGCGGCGCAGCGCCCGGCGACGTCCTCCTCCTCGAAGCCCAGCTCCGCCTCTTCCTTGGCGAAGTCGGTCTCGGAGCGGATGTCCACGCGCCAGCCCGTGAGCCGCGCGGCCAGGCGGGCGTTCTGGCCCTCCTTGCCGATCGCGAGGGAGAGCTGGTCGTCCGGCACGATCACCGTGGCCTGCTTGTTCTCGTCGTCCACGAGCACCTCGCGCACGCGCGCGGGCGAGAGAGCCTTGGCCACGAAGCGGGCGGGCTCCTCGTTGAAGGGGATGATGTCGATCTTCTCGCCGCGCAGCTCGGACACGACCATGCGCACGCGCGACCCGCGGGGGCCGACGCACGCGCCGACCGGGTCCACACCGCCGGCGTGTGAGACGACGGCGATCTTCGAGCGGTAGCCGGGCTCGCGCGCGACGTTCTGGATCTCCACCAGACCGTCGGCGATCTCCGGCACCTCCAGCTCGAACAGCTTGCGGATCAGCTCCGGCGAGCGGCGCGAGACGATGATGCTCGGGCCCTTGGCCTGCGCGGAGACGTCGGTGATGATCGCCTTGATGCGCTGGCCGTGGTCGTAGCGCTCGTTGTCGACCTGCTCGGACTTGGGCAGCAGCGCCTCCACCCGCTCGCGCAGCTGCACGAGCGTGTAGCGGGAGTCGGACTGCTGGACGATGCCGGTGATCAGCTCGCCGACGCGGTCCTGGTACTCCTCGAACATCATGTCGCGCTCGGCCTCGCGGATCCGCTGGAGGATCACCTGCTTGGCGGTCTGCGCCGCGATGCGGCCGAAGTCCTCGGGCGTGACGTCGCGCTCGTCGATCTGATCGCTGTACTGGGCGAGCAGCTCGGGGTCGAGCTCGGGATCGGCCGGCTCGCGCATCTCGCCCGTCTCGGGATCGACGGTGGCCTCCTCCAGCTCGACCTCGGAGAGCAGGCGCTCCTCGAGCTCGGCGGGGATCAGAAGCTCGTAGACGATGAAGTCGCCGCTGTCGCGCGCCATGTCCACACGCGCGTACTTGGCCGCGCCGGGCGTCTTCTTGTAGGCGGACAGCAGAGCGTCCTCCAGCGCGGCCATCAACCGCTCCGAGGAGATGCCCTTCTCGCGCTCGAGGACCCGTACGGCCTCCAGGATCTCTCTACTCATGCGCTCAGCCCTCCAGAAGGTTGCTTCGGTTGATTTCCGCGTACGGGATCGAGACGACGCCCGTGTCGGCCGCCACTGTCACCTCGACGTCGCTCGCGCCGACGAGCTCGCCCGTGAAGGTCTTGCGTGCGCCATCGCCGTCCTCGCCGTTCGTGCGCACGCGCGCGCGTCGTCCCACGTAGCGGCGGTAGTGCTCCGGCTTGGTGAGCGGGCGCTCCGGTCCGGGGGACGAGACCTCGAGCGAGTAGTCCACAAGCAACTCGCGCAGATGGTCCGTGACCCGCTCGCAGAGAGCGAGGTCCACCCCGTTCGGGTGGTCGACGAAAAGCCTCACCTTGCCGGCGGAAACCTGCTCCACGAGCAGCACGTCGACATCGGGCTCGACGCTTGCGAGCCGCTCCTCGATGTTCTGCTGCGTGGGTTCCAAGGGTCTCCTCCGGGCGAAAAAAAAGTGGGCCTCTGAAGCCCACCCCAGGTGCGGCACACGGCCGCAGATGAAGTTCCAACGAAATCGAGTATAGCCCCGGAAAACCCTCGGCCGCAGCCCGAAAACCTGGCCTGCAGCCCGATTAAGTGTCGATCATGAGCGTTACCGGGCCGTCATTCACGAGCGTGAGCGCCATCCGCGCGCCGAAGCGGCCGCCTCGCGCGCCCAGCCCGTCACGCACTCGCTCGTACAGCGGCTCGGCGTCCTGCGGCGGCGCGGCATCGACGAAGCTCGGGCGATTGCCCTTGCGCGTATCGCCGTAGAGCGTGAAGTTGCTGACGCACAGGATCTCGCCGCCGGCGTCCGCGAGCGCGAGGTTCATCCGCCCCTCGTCGTCCTCGAACACGCGCAGCGCGAGCAGCTTGCGGACGAGCTTGTCGGCGTCGGCCTCGGTGTCGCGCGTGCGCACGCCCAGCAGGACGAGCAGGCCGCGTCCGATGCGGGCGATCTCCTCGCCGTCGACCGTCACGGCGGCTTCGCTCACCCGTTGCACGACGGCGCGCACGCGCAGCACCCTCCCATACCCTCAGCTGCCATGGCTGCCGTGGACGTGGTCGACGCGTACGTGAGCGCTCTCCCGGGCGAGACGCGCCGGCTCGCGCATGGCGAGTGGGGCATCACGATGTCCGCCGACCAGGCGAGCGGCTGGCCGCTCGAGATCGGCGTGCGTGTGGCGGACGGGCTGCTGCGGGTGCAGGCGTTCGCGCTCGCCGCGTCCGAGGAGCTGAATCCGTGGAACTTCCTCCACTGGAATCGCCAGACGCGTCACGCGCGCTTCGCCTGCACCCAGTCGGGCGACATCTGGGTGCATGCCGACCTGCCGGTGGCCGGGCTCGACGAGCAGGGCGTGGACCAGACGCTCGGGCTCGTGGTGGAGGGCGCGCTGATCGCGCGCGACTACGCGGCTGGGCTGGGATAAGGCTCCTATGCCCTATCCCCTATATGCCCTATCCCCTAGAGCTGCAGCTCGCCGTTCGCGACGATCACGGCCTCGCCGCCCACCTCGACGCTCTCGATCCGCTCGGTTGTGCCGGTCACGCGCACGTACAGTTTTGACGGCCGCTGTATCTCGACTCCCTGCGTGAGCTCGATCTCCTGGCCGGACTCGATCAGCCCGTAGCGCAGGAGATGTACACCGAGCGGGCCTGCAGCGCTGCCGGTGGCGGGGTCCTCGTCAACGCCGAGGCCGGGGCCGAACATGCGCGTCTTCCACTCGCTGCCCTCGCCCGCGAAGGTGCTGAAGCCGCATGCGCCGAGCTTCTTGAGGCGGCCCATGTCGGGATCGACCTCCGTCACGGCCTGTTCGGACTCGAGCCGGAAGGAGACGTGCCGCGGGCCGTTCGCGTACTCCTCCACGGGTAGGCTCGATCCTTCGATGCCGAGCGCCGCGGCGGCCTCCGCCTCGTCCGCGAACGGCTTCCACGTGGGCACCGGCTGCACCATCCGGCCGAACGAGATGCGCGCGCCCTCCCGCTCGACCTGCACGGGCACGACGCCGATGCCGGTCTCGAGCCTGATCTCGGTGAGCTGGAGCGGCCCGGCGAGCACGAACGCGGAGCCGAGCGTGGGATGGCCCGCGAACGTCAGCTCGCTGGCCGGCGTGAAGATCCGGATGCGCACGTGACCGTCGCCCTCCGGCGGGAGGACGAACACGGTCTCCGAGAAGTTCATCTCGCGCGCGATGTCCTGGAGCCGGTCCTCGGGGATCGCGCGGGCGTCCGTGTAGACCGCGAGCTGGTTGCCGGTGAGGGGCGTGCCGGTGAACACGTCGGCGATGACGTAGCGGAAGCGGGCCATGGCCCGGACTCTAATCAGCGGTCGACGACGGCGAGCGGTGCGGCGGCTAGGCCGCTTCTTCCAGGCGCGCGCGGTAGTGGCGGTAGTCCGCGCGGTCGGGCCGCAGGCTCGTGGCGAGCGCGAGGTGGCGCTTGGCCTCGCGCAGGCGGCCGGTCTTCTCCAGCGAGCGGCCGAGGCAGAAGTGCGCGAAGTCGTTCACCGGATAGCGCTCCACCACCGCGGCGAACTCGTCGCGCGCCTCGGCGTAGCGGCCGCTGTGCCAGTAGGCCCGGCCGAGCGCCTCGCGGATCGAGCTCTTGTCGGGCTCGAGCTCGCGGGCCTGCTCGAGCGGGATCTGGGCCGCGTTGAAGTCCTTCGACTCGAGCAGGGCGGTGCCGCGCTGGAAGAGGTCGTACACGTGCTCTGCCCGCTCCTCGGGCGTCTGCTCCCGCTCGGTCACGACGTCTTCACCTCCTCGGCGTGCAACTGCTCTACCACCTCGATGATCGCCCTTGCGACTTCCGCCTTCAGACCCTTGGGTACTTCGTGCGTGCCCGCGCGGGTGACGATCGAGACCTCGTTTTCGGGCGTGTCGAAGCCGATTCCCGGCCTGGACACGTCGTTGAGGACGATAGCGTCGACTCCCTTGCGCTCCAGCTTCCCGCGGGCGCGCTCGGCCGCGCCCTCGCCGTGCTCGGCGGCGAAGCCGACGATGGTCTGGCCCGGGCGCCGCTCGGCCGCAAGCGCGGCGAGCACGTCTGTGGTGGGCTCGAGCTCGACGGTGAGCCCGTCGCGCCCGCTCTTCGAGATCTTGGAGTGCTCGGGTGAGCCCGGCCGGAAGTCCGCGACGGCGGCCGCCATCAGGAGCACATCGGTGCCCGGGAAGGCCGCGCGGGCGGCGGCCTCGAGCTGCGCGGCGGTCTCGACGTCGACGTATTCGACGCCGCCGGTACGCGGCAGCCACACGTTCGCGGCGATCACTGTGACCTGCGCGCCGCGGCGGGCGGCCTCGTCGGCGAGCGCGAAGCCCATGCGGCCCGAGGAGCGGTTGCCCACGTAGCGCACGGCGTCGATCGGCTCGCGGGTGCCGCCGGCGGTGACCAGCACCTTGAGGCCGTCGAGCGAGCGCGGCGCGAAGCCGGGGGTGCCGATCGCCTCCTCGATGGCGGCGAGGATGTCCGGCGGCTCGGCCAGCCGGCCGACGCCGAACTCGCCCTTCGAGGCCAGCTCGCCCACGCCCGGCGGCACGATGTGGGCGCCGCGCAGCCGGAGCGTGTCGAGGTTGGCCTGGGTGGCGGCGTGCTCGTACATCTTGTCGTTCATCGCGGGGGCGAGCACGAGCGGCGCGGTGCTGGCGAGCGCGGCGCTCGTGAGCAGATTGTCCGCGATCCCGTGGGCCAGCTTGGCGATCGTGTTCGCCGACGCCGGGGCGATCGCGTAGACATCCGCGCGGCGCACGAGCTCGAGGTGCGAGATCGCGGCGTGGTCGGGCGCCGGATCGCCGGGGAAGGCCCCGCGCGCCGGGTCCGGCTCGAACTCGTCGACGAGCACAGGCGCGCCGGTGATCCCCTCGAACGTCGCTCGGCCGACGAAGTTGAGCGACGCGGGCGTCTGAACCACCCGCACCGAATGGCCAGCCTTTATTGCCAGACGAACGAGCTCAACCGCCTTGTAGGCGGCGATGCCCCCAGTGACCCCTACAAGAACCCGCGCCATGACCTAAGGATGACGCCGAAACGAACAAAGGGCGAAAGCTGCAACCACGCTTTCGCCCTATGACCTATGACCGCTGACCGTCGCCTTAGCTCCGGTAGCGGTACTTCAACTTCCCGGCGGCGACTTCCTCGAGCGCGATCTTCAGGTAGTTCTTCGAGCCCGTCTCGACCATCGGCGGCGGGTACTCGTCGAAGGTTCCCTCACCGAGGTTGTGGTAGTACGAGTTGATCTGGCGCGCCCGCTTGGCGGACACCAGCACGCACGCGTAATGAGAGTCGACACGCTCGAGAAGCGTGTCGAGACGGGGCTTGATCACGAAGAGTCTCCTAGGGGTTGCTCGTCCCAAAGGTTAGCGACGAGACGCGCAAGCTCGTCCACCGCGTCCTCAAGGCGGTCGTTGACGATCACGTGCTTCCACTCGGACTCGGCGGCCAGCTCGCGCTCAGCGACCTCGAGACGGCGGGCAATCTGGGCCTCGTCCTCGGCCCCGCGCGCGATCAGGCGGGTGCGCAGCGCGTCGAGCGAGGGCGGCTTGATGAACACCTGCACCGCCTCTGGAAGTGCCTTGCGGACCTGCCGGGCGCCCTGCAGCTCGATCTCGAGCACGAGCCCCTCGGCTGCGCGGTCGAGCTCGGTGCGAAGCGTGCCATAGCGGTTGCCGGCGTACTCGGCGTGTTCCAAGAAGTCCCCGCTTTGCAGGCGTTTCTCGAACTCGTCCGGCGTCAGGAAGTGGTAGTCCACGCCCTGGGTCTCCCCCGGCCGCGGCTGCCGGGTGGTGGCGGACACCGACAGCTGGAGCTGCGGGAAGCGCTCCATCAGCGCCCGGATCAGCGTGCCCTTCCCCACTCCGGAGGGGCCGGTGATGACGAGGACCCTGGGCGGCGCGATGGCTAGCGGCCGCTTAGCGGCGGAGGTACGAGACCAGCTCGTTGCGCTGGCGCTCGGAGAGGCCGCCGATGGTCTTGCTCGGCGAGATCCGGCACTGCGTGAGGATCCGATTCACCTTCACGCGGCCGTACTTCGGGACCGCCAGGAGCAGGTCGAAGACCTTCGCAGTTTGCAGATATTCCGGCGGATCCAGCAGCAGTCCGTGGATCTGAGTGCGCCCGGCCTTGAGATCGCGCTTGAGACGAGCGCGCCTCGTCCGGATCTCGTTCGCTCGCTTGAGAGCGTCCATCCGCTGCGTGAGCGAACGTTCGGGTGCCACCCCCGAGGGAGCTTTCGGGGGCGACTGCGCAGCGGGCGGCATGGGCGGCGATGTTACACAGAAATGAAGTTGGGGCGAGGCCGAATCGGCGATTTTTTCCCGAATTCAGCTCGACCTCTACTTGAGCTTCACTGGCCTTCGGGTTAGTTGAGCGTTTTGTCTCTTTTTGCAGGGGCTTTATGAGGAGTTGTGCGCCTAGCGCACACCCCCGGACGAAAACTCCCGCTCTTTGCGAGAAACGAGCTCCAACTCGGCCGCGATCCGGGCGCCGGCGGCGGGGTCGCGGAAGCTCTCCGTGCCCACCGCGATACATGTTGCCCCGGCGCTGAGGAAATCGGCGGCGTCGCGGCTGCTGGCGATGCCGCCCATGCCGATCGTGGGGATCCGCACGGCCCGCGACACCGAGTGGACCTGCTCGAGCGCGACTGCTCGGACGGCCGGGCCGGATACCCCGCCGGTGGTACCGCCGAGCCACGGTTCGCGCGTGCGCGGGTGGAGCGCCATGCCCTTCAGGGTGTTGATCAGCGAGACGGCGTCCGCGCCGGCCTGCTCCGCCGCCTGCGCGACCGCGGCGGGGTCCGTGGCGTTCGGCGTGAGCTTCACGATCAGCGGTTTCCGGGTGAGCGGCCGCAGGACGTCCACCGCGCTCGCCGTCTCGGCGGGGTCGGCGCCCATGATCAGGCCGGTCTCGACGTTGGGGCACGAGAAGTTGAGCTCGATCAGCGCCACCTCGTCGCGCCGGCCGACCTCGGTCACCAGCCTGCGCAGCTCGTCGTGGTCGAACCCCATCACCGACACGCACAGCGGCACCGGCAACTCGGCGAGCTTCGGCAGGTCCTCGGCGAGAAAGCCGTCGAGGCCCTTGTTCGGCAACCCGATCGAGTTGATGAGCCCGGCTGGGGTCTCCCAGAGGCGGGGCGGCGGGTTGCCCTGGCGG
>DASXCV010000228.1:0-1621 GCA_036491015.1 Thermoleophilaceae bacterium
GCCACGCTCGCCGCCGGACTCGCGGACGCGCTGGCCGAGCGCGGCCTCGACGTCCAGCCGCGCGGGCGCTCCACGCTCGTGTCCTGGCGCGACGACGACTGCGAGCCCACCGCCGAGCGCCTGCGCGACAACGGCGTGCTCGTGCGCTTCATCCCCGGCCGCAACCTCGTGCGCGCGTCTGTGGGCGCGTGGAACGACGAGTCGGATCTCGAGCGGCTGACCGACCTCGTCGCGCCGGCCTGAGCCGCCAGGCGGCTACTTCTGCGACATCACCACGATGCCGCCGACGATGGCGCCCACGCACACCGCCGCGCCGAGCACGGCGAGCACGGCGAACGCGCCCGACTCGAGCCCGCGCTGGCTGCGCCGCATCTCCACCGAGCGGGTCGCGCCCAGCACGGCGATCGAGAACGCCGCGGTCACGCCGATGCCCGCCACGAGCGCTGCGGCGATCACCTTGCCGAGCGTGGCCCAGTCGACCACCGGATCGGCGAAGACCGTCCTCATACCACCTCCGCCGTGAGCGCGGAGCCGCGCTGGAGGCGGCGCACGAACACCGCGGCGACGGTCAGGAGCAGCGCGATCGACACGATCAGCGGCCCTGCCGCACCGGTGCCGAAGATCCGCGTGACGCCGTAGGTGATCGCGCCCATCGCCGCCGCGGCAGGCAGCGTGAGCAGCCACGCGAGCGCGATGTTGCCCGCCACGCCCCAGCGCACCGCGGACAGCCGCTTGGCCGCGCCGGAGCCCATCACTCCCCCCGAGATCACGTGTGTGGTGGACAGCGGGTAGCCGTAGTGCGAGGCCGCAAGGATCACCGCCGCTCCCGCGCCCTGCGACGAGAAGCCCTGGGCGCTGTCCATCTTGATGATGCGGCTGCCCATCGTCTTGATGATCCGCCAGCCGC
Organism: Thermoleophilaceae bacterium; assembly: GCA_036491015.1. Lineage (GTDB taxonomy): Bacteria > Actinomycetota > Thermoleophilia > Solirubrobacterales > Thermoleophilaceae > JAICJR01. The sequence continues at coordinate 908 of DASXCV010000228.1, forward strand.
CTGTGTAGGTGCCGAGGGCGATCGCGCTCGCCGACAGGACCACCACCCACTCGGGCACGTGGAAGTCATTCGACGGGATGTTGCCGTGCGCGATCAGCGCGAGGGTGATCACGCCCATCGTCTTCTGCGCGTCGTTGGTGCCGTGGGCGAGCGCCAGCAGCCCGCCCGACGCCACCTGACCGAGCTTGAAGCCATGCGTGACCGGACCCGGCCGCAGCTTGCCGACCACGCGGTAGACCACGACGATGCCGACGATCGCCGTCGTGAAGGCGAGCACCGGCGCGATCAGCGCCGGCACCACGACCTTGCCGAGCACGCCGCTCCAGATCACGTCGCTCGCTGCGCCCCCCGCGATCACGGCGCCGACGAGACCGCCGATCAGCGCGTGCGAAGAGCTCGACGGCAGGCCGAAGTACCAGGTGATCAGGTTCCAGGAGATCGCCCCGATCAACCCGGCGAAGACGACCGTCGAGGTGACCTTGTCGGCATCGACGATCCCCTGCGCGACCGTCGCCGCCACCTCGAGTGAGATGAACGCGCCGACGAAGTTCAGGATGGACGCGATGCCGACGGCGAGCCGCGGCGGCAGCGCGCGCGTCGAGATCGACGTCGCGACCACGTTGGCGGTGTCGTGGAATCCGTTGGTGAAGTCGAACGCGAGCGCGGTCGCGACGACGATGTAGAGGACGATGTCGCTGTCCACAGGGCTCAGGA
>DASXCV010000229.1:0-12412 GCA_036491015.1 Thermoleophilaceae bacterium
GAGGTCGGCGTCGCGCCCCACGATGCACACCGTCGCGTCGGCCTCGAGCGGCGGGATGCAGGAGCCCGAGCCCTCGAAGATCAGCGCGTCCGGGCCGAGCGAGACCGCCAGCCGCGCGCCCGCCGGCACGTTCGACTCGAAGGGCTCCCCCACGAACCCGCCGCCCACGCGGCGGCAGCCGACCGTCGGCACGCCGGCGGTCACCGCGTCCTCGAGATAGTCGGACGCCGCGTGGCGGCCGTCGGCGGCGATCGCGCGCAGGTCGGCGAGGGAAATGCCGGCGTCGGCCACCTGCGGCTCGGCCGGCCCCCCGCGGCCCATCGACAGGATCACCGGCCGCACGCCGCGCTCGCGCAGCAGGCCGGCCCAGTGGCCCGCCACCGCCGTCTTGCCGGTGCGCTTGCCGGTGCCGATCACCGCGAGCGTGGGGCCGCCGAAGTCGACCGGCTCGTAGCTCGGCGGCGTGAGGAGCGCGCCCGGCGCCTCGTAAGCGAGGCCGAGGTGAAGCGCCAGCGCCGCCAGCCGCAGCTTGGCCGAGCGCGGCAGCACCGGCTCGTCGGCCAGGTCCACCACCGCCCGCGCGCCGGCACCGGCGGCCAGCCGCAGCGCCTCCGCCGGGTCGCCGAGCTCGAGCGCGAAGCCGTAGTGCACGACAGCGTCCTCCAGCACGCCGCGGCGAACCTTCTCCTCCCCGCCGCAGAAGACGACGGAGGCGATCTCGCGCTCCGCGGCGAGCCGCTCCAGCGCGTCTCGGACGGCCGCGGGATGGTGCTCGCCGTCGATCAGCGCGACTACTGGCGCGCGTTCCATCGGCGCATTGTGGCTAGCGGGCGTCGCGCGCGCTACCGCGCGAGTGTGTCGGCCAGCACCCGCTCGTACGTGGGCGCCGCCGCGGCGAGCCGCTTGTGGCCCTCTTCGGTGATCTTGGCGTAGATCCCGCGCCGGTCGTTGTTGCACATAGCGCGCACCGCGAGGCCCTCCTCCTCGAGCCGGGCAACCACGCGGGAGCACGTGCTCTGGTTGAGGTGGGCCGCGCCTGCGACGTCCTGCATGCGGCACTCGGAGGCGGCGCCGAGGTGGTCGAGCACCTCGTATTCGACCGTCGAGAGATCGTGCAGCTCGCGCAGCTCACGGTCGAGCGCGGCGTGTACGGCGGCGTGCCGGGCGGCCAGATCGCGCCACTCGGCCACTGGATCTGTCTTCACTGACATGCGTTGATCATAGCCGAATCCATGTTCACGAATCTTTCACTTCAGGAAAAGTTGCAATGTCATATAATCCCGCGGCATGAATGCCTCCTCCACCACCCAAGCCCATTCCAACCCCATTACAAAGGCCGGCGCGGACATTCTCGATCGCCGCGGCTGGCTGACGCTGCTCGTTCTGTGCGGCATCTTGTTCCTGGATGGTCTCGACGTCTCCATGGTCGGCATTGCGCTGCCGAGCATCGAACGCGACCTCCATCTCTCCACCTCGACCCTGCAGTGGGTGGTGAGCGGTTACGTGCTCGGCTACGGCGGACTGCTACTGCTGGGCGGGCGCACGGCCGACCTGCTCGGGCGGCGCCAGACGCTGCTCGTGGCGCTGGCCGTGTTCGCCGCCGCGTCGATCTTCGGCACGTTCGTGAGCAGTGGTCCGCTGCTGATCGCGTCGCGTTTCGTCAAGGGCGCGAGCGCCGCGTTCACGGCGCCGGCGAGCCTCTCGATCATCACCACCACGTTCCCCGAGGGTCCCGCGCGCAACCGCGCCCTCGGCATCTACACCGCCACCGGCGCAAGCGGCTTCTCGATGGGCCTCGTGCTCGGCGGGTTGCTGACGACCATCGGCTGGCGCTTCACCTTCCTGCTCCCGGTGCCGATCGCGCTGGCGCTGCTCGCGGTGGCCCCGCGGGTGCTCAGGCGCGATGAGCCCTCGGAGCGGGCGGAGGGCAACTTCGACATCGCGGGAGCCGCACTGATCACGACGGCGATGCTCGCGCTCGTGTACGGCGTCTCCGATGCTCCGCAGGCGGGCTGGACCTCGGCGCGCACGATCGTCGCGCTCGTGGCGGCCGCGGTGCTCGGCACCGCGTTCGTGCAGGTCGAGCAGCGCGTGAAGCACCCGCTGGTGCGTCTCGGGCTGTTTCGCGTGCCCGGAGTGCTGCGCGCCAACCTGGCGGCAATGGCGATGTTCGGCTGCTACGTGGGCTTCCAGTTCATCGGCACGCTGTACATGCAGCAGCTGCTCGGCTGGTCGGCGCTCGGCACCGCGATGGCGTTCCTGCCGGCCGGCCTGATCGTGGCGTTCGCCGCGCCGCGAATCGGCGGGTTGGCCACGCGGGTAGGCACGACGCCGCTGATCGCGATCGGGATGGTCGCCTTCGTAACCGGCTATGCGCTGTTCCTGCGCATCGGCGCGGACCCGACCTACGCCGGCATCATCCTGCCGACGATCCTGCTGCTCGGCGTGGGCTTCGCGCTCACGTTCCCGTCGGTGAACATGGCGGCCACCACCGGCGTGGCCGACCACGAGCAGGGCCTCGCCTCCGGCCTCGTGAGCACGTCGATCCAGCTCGGCGGCGCGCTCGTGCTGTCGGTGGTCACCGCGGTGGTGACCGCGCAGAGCGGCAGCGGGACCAGCGCCAGCTCCCTGCTCGACGGCTTCCGCCCCGGCCTCGGCGTGGTGACGGCGGTGGCCGTGCTCGGCCTCGCCACCGCCGCGAGCGGCCTCGCGTGGCGCGCGCGCTTCGCCCGCTTCCGTGCGAGCGACCCGGCGCCCTGCGTCGACTGCTAGCCGACGCCCCGGTCAGTCCGCGTGCTCGAGCTCGAACAGCTCGAGCCGCGGGCGGCCGTCGGGCGTCTCAATCCCGTAGTGGAGATACAGCGCGTCCTCGACCTCGGGCGCAAGCGGCTCGTCGCGGCGAAGGTGCGGAGAGCCTTTGATGTCCTGCCTGCCGAGGTCGAGGATCAACGCGCCCCCCTCTTCGAACGCGCCTGTGAGCGGCACGAGAACGGAGCGGAGTCCGAACAGCCCCGTTCGCACCAGCCCGAACCGGGGCTCGCCCGCGGCGGAGTAGATGGCCGTCAGCCGGCCAACCCGGTCGCCGTCGCGATCGAACACCTCGAGCCCAGGCCAGGCCCTGGAGTCGTCCACCTTTGTGTCCATTAGCCGCATCTCCCGATTCCGCGCATCAGAGCGGGCGATGTGCCCGCCCTGAACGCGGTCTCTCCATACCTCAAATTAGTGATTCCGGGAGCCTAGTCCGGTAAACCTCCGCACGCAGGGAGAAGCGGCCAGGCGTCGAATAACCCCGGTCAACCCAAGGAGGTGGCTGCACCATGCCAGAGGGCTATTGCGTCAAGGAAAAGAAGAAGGTCGAGATCCAGAACCCGCAGCAGGTGACCATGAAGAACGGTCGCCCGGCGATTCAGGGCATCTGCCCGTCCTGCGGCACGAAGATCTTCAAGATCGGGAAGCTGGACTAGTTGCTGGTTGCTGGTTGCTAGTTGCTAGGTACTAGCCGGTTGCTGTCTCCCCCAGCAACTGTCCTGACTTCTCGTACTCGTAGGTCCTGGGGTCGAACGTGAGGATCGCTTCCTGCTCGTGGAAGGGGTACTTGCGGTAGACGGTCACGCGCTCGGGTGAAGCCTCGATCACGCCGTAGCAGGGCTTGGTCTTGCCGCGCAGGCGGGTGGTCGAGACCGTACCGGCGTTGACCACGAACAGGTCCTCGAGCCGCCACGCGTACGACACGTGCTTGTGGCCCGAGAGCACGAGGTGGCAGTCGGCGCGCTGGAGACACTCGAGCGCGTCGCCCGCGTCGTGCACCACGTTGCGCTCGCGGCCCGTGCCGGGCACCGGCAGGAGGTGGTGGTGCAGGACGAAGATGCGCAGGTACGCATCGCTCGCGAAGCACTCCTCGATCCAGCTGTAGCGGCCGCGGCCGATCGTGCCGTGGTCGAGGTCCGGCTCCGTCGAGTCGATCGCGACGATCGACACGCCGTCGATGTGGAGGAAGGTGGAGCGCTCGCCGAACAGCTCTTCGAAGTGCACGTAGCCGACGTTGCGCGAGTCGTGGTTGCCGGGCACGACGATCACGCGCTCACACTGGAGCCTGTCGAGGTAGTCGCGCGCGGCCTGGTACTCGGGGCGGAAACCGTCGTTGGTGAGGTCGCCCGACACGATCACGCAGTCCGGCTGGAGCTCGTTCAGCTCGGCGACCGCGCGCTCGAGCAGGCTCGGCACGAAATGCGGTGACCCGCAGTGCAGATCGGAGATCTGCGCGATCGTGACGGTGCCGTCTCCGTTCATTTCGGTTCTCGTCTCAGGCTCGCGTCGAGTCGAAGCTCTTCCGAGACCTTAACCACCCCGCGCAGCGCGTCCCTCACGTCGAGGTAGTCGCGCGTCTGCGCGACGTCGTGAACGCGCAGGATCGTGGCCCCGTGGTCCACGCCCTCCCCCACCGCGGCGAGCGTGCCCGCGAGCCGGTCGCGTGGGCCGCGGCCGGTGATGGCGCCGATGAAGTCCTTGCGCGACGCCGCCAGCAGGATCGGGCGGCCCAGCTCCCGGAGCGCGCCGATCCCGCGCAGCGCCTCCACCGTCTCGGCCGGCGTCTTCGCGAAGTCCGGCCCCGGGTCCACCACGATGTGCGCCTCGTCGAGCCCGCGCTCGGCGCACTGTGCAATGCGCTCGCGCAGGAAGCCGAGCACGTCCTGCGCCACGTCGTCGTACCCGGGGAAGTCTTTGTGCTTCGGCTCCGCGCGGGTGTGCATGAGGACGAGCGCGGCCCCGGCCGCGGCGCAGGCGTCGGCGAGCAGCGGGTCGCGCAGCCCGCTCACGTCGTTGACCATCGCCGCGCCGGCAGCGAGCGCGGCCTGTGCCACCGGCGCCTTCCAGGTGTCCACGGACACGATCAGGCCCTCGGCGGCGAGGCGCTCCACGAGCGGCACCACGCGTTCGATCTCGGCCTCGGGCGACAGCGGCTCGGAGCCGGTCACGCCGGACTCGCCGCCCACGTCGATCAGGTCCGCGCCCTCGTCGGTGAGCTGCAGCGCGCGGCGCAGCTGTGACGCCAGGTCGGCCACCTCCGAGCCGTCGGAGAACGACTCCGGCGACGCGTTCACGATCCCCATCAGGAGCGGCCGCCGCTGCTCGAGCTCGAGCACCCGTCCCGGGATTCGCAGCGTCAGCGTGCTCACCGCAGCGCGATTCCCTCCGCACTCGCCAGGTCGCGCCAGTCGTGCAGCTCCTCGTCCACGCGTGCATCGTCCCAGCCCAGCTCGGGCGCCATCGCCTCGGCCACCAGTCGTGGCGCCTCGGCGTCAGCCGCCGTCAGCGCCGGCGCGGCGAGGAGGGCCAGGCGCGTGCGGCGCATGAGTACGTCGGCGAGGCTGCGCGCCTGCTCCTGCGCGGCCGCGAACGGCGCCTCGGCGAGCAGGTCCGGCAGGTCGGGCACGATGCGGCGGGCCAGCTCAGGTCGCGCGGCGGCCAGGTCGAGCACCCCGCGCGCCGCGTGCCCGTAGCGGCCGCCGAGCGCCAGGCGGGCCTCGTCGTCCACGCCGTCCACCTGCGGCAGGTCGCCGTCCTCTGGCGGCAGTCCGAGCGGGATCTCGTGCGTGCGACACTCGGCCTCGCGCGACTCGCGCTCCACGAGGCGGTCGACCGTCATCTTCGCCATCCGCCGCCAGGTGGTGAGCTTGCCGCCGGTGATCGTGAGCATGCCGGAGCTCGTCTCGTACAGCTCGGCCTTGCGGGAGATGTCCACCGACTTCTTCGGGTCGCCGGTGGAGATCAGCGGGCGGACGCCCGCGTAGGCGCCCGTGAGGTCGGCCGCGCTCAGCGAGGTGTCGAAGAACTCGTTGCACGCGTCGAGCAGGTACTCGACGTCATCGGGGTCGGGCGCGATGTGGTCGAGCGGCCCGTCGTAGTCGTTGTCTGTCGTGCCGATCAGCGTGCGGCCGAGCCAGGGCAGCGCGAAGATCGTGCGGCCCCCGCCCGCGGGCACGATCGCGCCCGCCCTCAGGTCGAGCTGGTCAGACGAGAGCGTGATGTGGGTGCCGCGGCTCGGGTGGATGCGCGGCACCTCCTCCTCGGCGTAGATCTCGTCCGGGCGGATCTGGTCGGCCCACACGCCCGTCGCGTTCACCACGTTCTCGGCCGTGAGCTCGAACTCCGTGCCGGTGTGACGGTCGAGGCAGAGCACGCCCGCCGCGGTCCACGAGACCCGTTACCTCCGCGCGGTTGGCGATCACGGCGCCGAAGCGCTCGGCCTCGCCCAGCACGGTGAGCACGAGCCGCACGTCGTCGGTCTGGCAGTCGTAGAAGAGATAGGCGGAGGTGGGGTTGCGCGGCGCAAGCGCGGGGATCAGCTCGAGCGTCTCCTCCGCGCTGATCACGCGGTGGCGGTCCGGGCTCCACTCCTCGTCGCCCGGGCGGCGGCGCAGCCGGTCGCGCGCCATCACGTCGTACATGTTCAGCCCCACGCCCACGAGCAGGTCGGGCCGCTTGCCGTCGAAGCCGGGCACTAGCAGCGGCAACGGGTGCACGAGGTGCGGCGCGAGATTGACCATCAGCGCGCGCTCGAGCAGCGCCTCGCGCACGAGGCCGAGGTCGAAGTTCTGCAGGTAGCGGAGGCCGCCGTGCACGAGCTTGGAGGAGCGGCTGGAGGTGCCCGAGCCGAAGTCGTCGCGCTCCACCAGCGCCACGCTGTACCCGCGCGAGGCGGCGTCGAGCGCCACGCCGGCGCCGGTGATCCCGCCGCCGATCACCACGACGTCGAAGCTGTCCTCCTGCAGCGCGGCGACCGCGTCCTCGCGGCGAATCACGGCAGGTACGTTACGTAGTGCCCAGCCGGCTCACGCTCGGGCGCTTCCTTCCCCTGGCGCGGGTAGCCGAGGTGAAGGAGGGCCACGAAGCGCTCGTCGTGCGGGATGCCGACGGCGGCGCGGCCCTCGGCGGTGCGCAGGATGCCGGGCGTGCGCCAGTAGCCCACGAGCCCGCGGGCGTGCGCGGCCACGAGCACGATGTAGGCGGCCACGCCGGTGGAGAGCAGGTCCTCCTCGTCCTGGAGCGGGTCGCCCATGCGCGTGGTGGTGACGACGATCAGCGTCGGCGCGCGGTCGAGCTTGCCCGCCGCCTCGGGACCCGCGGCCTCCTTGAGCTTGGCGAGCGTGTCGGGCCCGAGCACGTGGAAGCGCCACGGGTTCGTGAGGTGGTGGTTGGGCGCCCAGCGCGCGAGCTCGAGCAGCTCGTCGAGCGTCTGGCGGTCGACCGGCTCGGGCGCGTACGCCTTGTGCGTCCGCCTCGTGCGGATTGCTTCCTCTAGGTCCATCGGACCGGGAAGATTGTCACGCGGGGCTTGAACGGCCGCGCAGGCGCCTGCGGGTGAGATATGCGCCAGCGGCGAACGCGGCCACGGCGAACACGGCGAGGGCGATGCCCAGGTCGTGGTGGTTGGCCGACTTCTCGTGCGCGGTGGAGGGCTGGGCACGGTGGTTGGGAGCCGTCACGTCCGCGCTCGGCTCCGCCATCGAGGGATCCGTGGCGATCGTCGCGGTGGGCGCCGGCACGATCGTCTGGCCGTGCGACTTCGGCTTCCTGTGGGCGACGTGCGCGATCGGCACCTTGGCCTTCGCGGGCTTCGCCGCCGGCGCGGGCGCCGGCTTCGGCGCGGTCTTCGCCACCTGCACCGAGCCCCTGCGCTTGGGCGCCGGCACCGGAAACGGCTTGCGCGCGAGCGCCGTCAGCGCCTGGCCGGTGACCCACACCGGCGACTGCGCGCTCGTGCGCGAGTAGCGGATCGCGCCGTTCCCCTGCTGGAGCGAGACGAGGTATGAGATCGGGTTGTGGCCGTTGCGGCGCAGCGACGTCGGGTTCGCGCCCCCCGCCACCAGGCCCTGAACCGCCCAGGCGGTGGACTGGGCGTTCGAGTCGTCGCCCTTCATCTGGCCGAAGCCGCCGTCGGGATGCTGGGACTTCCGCAGATAGGCCACCGCCTGCTTCGCCGCGCTCGTGTTCGCGCGGCCCATCGCGGCGAACGCCTGGAGCACGGAGCCCGTGTCGTCGGCGTCGCTCGAGGCGCCCTTCGGCCCGAAGCCGAAGCCGCCGTCCGTGTTCTGCTGGCGCTCCATCCAGAGCGTGGAGGTGCGCAGCGACTGCGTGGACGCGCCGCCGGCGCGCATCGCGAGGATGCCGAAGGAGGTGTGGTCCACGAGCCCGTCCCACGAGCCGTTCGGCTTGCGCAGGCTCCGGAGCTGGGACACGAGGGCGTGGCCGCCGAAGCTGCGCGCGGACAGCCCGGACGCGTGGATCAGCAGGATCGTGCGCTCGAGGTCCCCGACGTCCGTGGCCTTCGGAAGGTGGCCGCGCGTGTATGAGATCGCGGTCGCCTTGCCGTGGCGGACATCGCGCGGGTTCGCCCCCGCCGCCGCCAGGCCGAGTCCCACCCAGCCGGTGTAGAGCGAGCTCGACGACTGGTGGGGCGCGCCGCCGAAGCCGCCGTCGGCGTTCTGGGCGTGCTCGACGTAGCTGAGCGCCTTGCTCTTGGCACTGGCCGCGGCCTGGGCGGGTGTGCCGTTCGTGGCCACCAGCGCCGCGGGCAGGAGCAGCGCCGCCGCCAGGGCAGCCGCCACCGCCGGCTGCGCCCAGCGCACCTCGAAGCGGCGCCGGTAGCGCCGCAACGCCCGCACGAAGGCGGGCCCTATTGCCAGGGCAAAGACGAAGTTCCCCACCGCGTGAGCCAGGTTATACGGGAACGAGGTGCCGGAAACCGCGATGTACGACGCCAGGTTGTGCGTGGCGGAGAGGGTCCACTGGTAGAAGTCGAGCAGCGCGCCGTAGCCGAAGCCCGCGGCGGCGCACACCAGCGCGAGCGGCAGCCGGCGCGGCTCGCGGCCGTGGAGCGCCTTGCCGATCAGGCCGCCCGCCACCCCCACGAGGCCCCACGCGACCATCTGCCACGGCGTCCAGGGGCCCTGGCCGAAGAAGACGTTCGAGGCGAGCGCGGTGATCGCCCCCACCGCGAAGCCGGGCGCAGCGCCGATCGCGAGGCCGGCGAACAGCACGATGTCGGTCGTGGGCTTGACGTTCGGGAACGGGGCGAACGCGATCCGCCCCACCACCGCCAGCGCCGCCAGCGTGGCCACGAGCGACACCACCTTGGCCGACGGCTTGGTGTGCTCGAACCAGGCGAAGCCGATGCCGAGCACCACCACGAGCACGAGCGCCGAGGCGAGCTGCCAGCTCACGACACGAGCTCCCTCGCCAGCACCGCCGCGCCCTGCTCGGGCGTGAGCGCGCCGGCGGCGCCTCCGAGCACCCGCGCCACCTCGGTGGCGAAGTACCAGCCGCCCGCGAGCACCTCGTCCACGGGCCCGTCGGCGATCAGCTCGCCCTCCCCCATCAGCAGCACGCGCTCGGCCAGGTTGGCCGCGAACTCGGGGTCGTGCGTGGCCACGATCACCGCTGCGCCGCCCTGGGCGAGCTCGTGCAGTCGCAGCGCGAGCGCCTCCTTGCGGGAGCGGTCCATGCCACGCGTGGGCTCGTCGAGGCACACCACCGCCGGCGCGTTTTCACCCGACAGCACCACCTCGAGCGCGAGCCTCTGACGCTCGCCGCCTGAGAGGTCGCGCGGGTCGGCGTCGCCGCGGCCGTCGAGCCCGGCGCTCACGAGTCCGGCCTCGCCCGCCTCCTCGCGCGCATGCTCGTGGATGAGGTAGTCGCCCGGGTTCTGGAGCAGCAGCGCAACCTCGCCGCTCGTCTTCACGCTCCCGCGTGTGGGCTCGAGCAGGCCCTTCGCGTGCTTGAGCAAGGTGCTCTTGCCCGCGCCGTTGCGCCCCATCAGCGCAACCAGCTCGCCGGGCTCCACCCGCACGTCCACGCCGCGGAGGATCGCCGGGCCGTTCTCGATCTCATGCCACACGCCGCGCAGCTCGAGGGCGGCCGGCGCGCGCTTGCGGCGCCTGCCCGGCTCGGCCCGCGGCTCCGGCTGCGGCTCGAGCTCGATGCCCGCATCCCGGAGCGCGGCCTTCGCCTGCTTCACCGAGGCCGGCAGCGGCCGCAGCCCGGCTAGGGAGAACAGGCGCGCGGCGGGCGTGGCGAGCGGCGGCCGCACCTCGGCGGCCCAGGCGAGGAAGTCGGCGGGCGCCGCGTCGCAGGCGATACGGCCGCCGTCGAGAGCGAGCACGCGGTCGGCCGCCGGGAGGCAGCGCTCGAGCCGGTGCTCCGAGAGCAGCACGGTTGTGCCCCACTCCTCGTTGAGCCGGCGCAGCAGCCAGATCAGCTCGTCGCCCGCCACCGGGTCGAGCTGCGAGGTGGGCTCGTCCAGGAGGAGCAGGCGCGGCCGGTGGGCGAGCGCCGCCGCCAGGGCCACGCGCTGGAGCTCGCCGCCGGACAGCGTGTCCGTCCGCCGCGCGAGCAGCTGCCCGATGCCGAGCGCGAGCGCCGCCTCCTCCACCGCGCGCGCCACGGCGGCCGGGCTCTCGCCGCGGTGCTCGAGGCCGAGCGCGATCTCGGCCCGCACGCCGCCCATCACCACCTGCGACTCCGGGTCCTGGAACAGCGTGCCGCACACCTCCGAGAGATCGCCCGGGCCGTGGTCGCGGATCGACATGCCGCCGACCGTGAACTCCCCTGACGCCTCGCCGCCATGGAAGTGGGGCACGAGCCCGCAGGCCGCGCGCAGGAGCGTGGACTTGCCGCTGCCGGACTCGCCCGCGAGCAGGGTGAACGAGCCTGCCTCGAGCTCGAGCGAGATGTTGCCGAGCGCCCGGTGCGGCGCGTCCGGATACGTGTACGAGAAGTCCTCGGCCACGAGGATCGGCTCAGGCACGCGCCACCCCCAGCCTGCCGGAGGCGCCGAGGAACGGCGCGGCGGCGAGCGCGATGAACGCGACCCCCAGGACGAGCTCGGAGGTGCCGGCGCTCACCACGGTGGTCGGGTACGCCTGGAACCCGCCCGCGCCCGCGAGCTTCGCCCCCACCGCCAGCGCGACGATCGCCAGCGCGCTCGCGAGCACGCGGATGTCGTGGCGCGACCAGGGCCGGCGCGCCACCTGCGGGCGCCGCGCGCGCGAGTAGCCGCGCACCTCGAGGGCGGCGGCCAGCTCGACAGCCCGCTCGAGCGACCCCGCCACCGCGGCCCGTGCGACCGTCGTGCGCCCGGGCGGCTCGGGGCGGCAGCGGGCCGCCTCGCTCTTGCGCGACGCGTCGCGCGCCAGCACCGGCACGAGCCGCGTGGTGAGCGCGGCCGCCAGCGCCGAGCGGTAGGAGATCCGGCGCAGCGCGCGCAGCAGCTCGTCGGGGTCGACGGCCACCGACATCAGCGCGAACGCGAGCACCACGTCGAGCACGCGCAGCGCGGCCACCGCGCCGTAGACGACCGCCTCGAGGGTCACGTCCCAGCGGCGCCCGAGGAAGGAGCCGCCGCGCCAGATCACCGTGAGGCCGTCGGAGGTGACGAGCGGGTTGATGATCACCACGAGCAGCGCCAGCCCGGCGGCGTACACGGCCCAGCGGCGCAGGTCGCGCGCCACGCCGGCGCCCGCGGCGGCCACCACGATCGCGCCGAGCAGCGAGCCGAGCACGATCGGGTTGTCGTAGAGGATCGGGGCGAACGCGAGAGCCATGCAGAAGGTCGCCGACACGCCGGCCCGCGCCGCATGCAGGGCGCTCGCCCGGCGCCGGTAGACCGGGACGAGGCTCATCCGCCCACCGGCAGCGCCTGCCGGCCGCCCGGCGTGACCGCCACCGCGAAGGCGTTCCGCAGCGTCGAGCTGTCGAGCGCGGTGGCCGCGCGGTCCACGGCCGCCTCGCCCAGTCCGGTGACGAGCCAGACGGGCTCGGACCCCTCCTGCGCCGTTGCCGCCACGAGGCCGGTGCCGGGCGCCGCCACGCGCGCCGGGTGACCGAGCTGGTCGAGCAGCGTGAGCGTGCTGCCGTTCTTGCTGAAGCGGGCGAACACCCCGCTCGCCGACGGCCCGCCGGTGAGCGAGCCCACCGCGCCGCCGAGCGACCGCAGCGCCGTCCACGGGCCCACCACCACGCGCAGGGTCTTCGGCCCGGCGGAGCCGCCGAGCGTGCCCAGGCTCGTGACCGCGCCCGCGTTCGACAACTGCTGCTGCACCGTCTTGCAGGCGGTGCTGTTCGGCGCCGAGCACTCCACCCGCACGGGGAAGCGCTTGCCGCCCGTACCGCGCACGAACGGCTCGGGGTAGGCGCCCACTATCGCCGGGATGCGCATCGTCGCGTCCCAGCGGCGGTAGTCCCACTGGACCACGTCCCCGGGCGCCAGCGTCTTGTCCGCCGCGCCCACGGACGCCTCGATGCCGTTCACGAAGTAGAACCAGTCGCTGTGGCCGCCGGAGCCCCTGGTGGCGACGCCTCCGATCGAGTCGACGAACTTGCCGCCGTAGCTCGTCGTGATCTTGCGCTTCGA
>DASXCV010000230.1:0-2638 GCA_036491015.1 Thermoleophilaceae bacterium
GGCCTCGTCGTGCCCCTGCGGGCGGGTGAGTGCGGCCACCTCCGCGTCGACGTCGAGCGGCGGCTCGCCGCGGGCCTCGCGTCGCGCCGACTTCGCCTCCACGAGCTGCCTGATCTCGGCCTCGGCCTCGGCGCGCGCCGCCGCCGAACCCGGCGCGGGACCGCTCATGCCGGGGTCGCGATCGAGCGCGAAGTCGCCCTTCCCGACCTGCTCGTAGAGCTTGCCGGTGCCGACGAACGCCACCACGGCCCCGATGATCCCCAGGATCGTGACGCCGATCACCACCAGTGCCAGGCCGCTCTCCACGTTCCCTACAGTGTTGCCCATGTGGCGCCGGCTACGCCGCCGCACGATGGCGCCGAGCCGTCCTGCGGTCTATCCCGACCAGTTTGGGCTCCTGATCCTGTCGCTGGCGGCGATCGGCGGCGGGATCTACCTGGTCGTGCGCATCGTCACAGGCTGAGCGGATGCGGGGTTGACGCCAGTGTGAGCGGGGTACACTTGTGCCAGGAGTCGTTGACTGACGAATCAATCGAGTGGGAGGCGGGAGCCCTGGATTGGTGCTCGTGCCGTCTGCGTAAGGAGCTTTGAAAGTGGTCGATTTCACGCTTACCGACGAGCAGAAGGACATGCGCGACATGGCGCACGACTTCGCCGAGAAGGAGATCCGGCCCGTCGCCTGGGAGTACGACAAGGACGGAACCTGGCCCCAGGACATCATTCAGAAGGCTTGGGAAGTGGGCCTGATGAACACCCACCTCCCCGAGGAGTACGGCGGCCCCGGCCTCGACTACCTCACGGGTTGTGTGATCGAGGAAGAGATCGGCTGGGGTTGCTCCGGCATCGGGACGAGCCTGAGCTGTAACGGCCTCGCCACCGCGCCGATCATCCTCGGCGGCACCGAGGAGACGAAGAAGAAATACCTCGGGATGCTCACCGAGGAGCCCAAGCTTGCGTCGTTCTGCCTCACCGAGCCGGACGCCGGCTCAGACGTGTCGGGCATGCGCACGACGGCCGTCCGGAAGGGCGACGAGTGGGTGATCAACGGCACCAAGTGCTTCATCACCAACGGCGGCCACGCGGACTTCTACACGGTCTACGCGAAGACCGACAAGGAGGCCGGCCACCGCGGCATCAGCGCCTTCGTGGTGGATCGCGAGCTCGACGGCGTGACCGTCGACAAGAAGGAGGACAAGCTCGGGCAGCGTGCCTCCAACACCGCCACGATCTCGTTCAACGACGTCGTGATCCCCGCCGAGAACCTCCTCGCGGAGGAGAACAAGGGCTTCAAGCTCGCGATGATGACGCTCGACCGCACGCGGCCCGGCGTGGCGGCGATGGCCGTCGGCATCGCGCGCGCGGCGTTCGAGTTTGCCCGCGACTACTCGAAGGAGCGCGTGCAGTTCGGCGTGCCGATCGCGATGCACCAGGCCATCCAGTTCATGATCGCGGACATGGCCACCAAGATCGAGGCGGCCCGCCTGCTCACCTGGCAGGGCGCCGCGCTGCTCGACTCGGGCCAGCGCAACACGCTCGCGTCGTCACACGCCAAGCGCTTCGCCGCGGACTCCGCGATGGAGATCACCACAGACGCCGTGCAGGTCTACGGCGGCTACGGCTTCATCAAGGACTACCCGGTCGAGAAGCTGATGCGCGACGCGAAGATCCTCCAGCTGTACGAGGGCACCGCCCAGATTCAGCGGCTGGTCATCGCACGCGAGACGCTGTTGCCGCGCCGCGTCGAGGCGCCGGCAGCGGCGGCCGCCTAGAAGCGCGTTTTGGGTACCCGGTCGCGGTCCGTCTGAGAGACTGCGGCCGGGTGCCATGACCGCGCGCTTCCGCCACATCCCGCCGCTTTACCGCAAGCACTTCTCGGACTGCAAGAAAGAGCGCCAGCTCGTCTCTTCGGCGTCGTTCTTCACGACGTTCGCCGGCGTGCGCGTGATCACGCACTCGATCCGGGCCGGTATTGGACCGTTTCGCAACGTCACCCCCGGTGGGCGCCACATCCACCACATGACCTTCGGGATCATCGGACTACTGATGGTCGGCTATCTGTGGATGATGGAGATCGGCACGGCGACCACCAAGCGCCGAAGCTCGCGCATCACGTCCGGGGTCTATGGCGCCGGCGCCGCGCTGACACTCGACGAGTTCGCCTTGTGGCTCAACCTCCAGGACGTCTACTGGGCCAAGCAGGGACGCGAGTCGATCGACGCGGTCGTCCTGTTCGGCGCCCTGCTGTCTATGGGCCTCGTCGGCAAGGACTTCCTGCGCGAGCTGGCGCGGCTCTCCGAGGATGCCGAGCACGAGGGCGTCGAGGAGCTCGAGCATCGCCACAACGGGGCCGGCGCCTCTATTCCGTCGAGCTGAACTCCCAGATCGCGATCCACATCATCAGCAGGCCGAGCGCGAGGACCACCGCGGCCTCGAGCAGCGCCGGCACGTGCCATCCCCACCAGGTGACGCCCGGGTCGAGGACGTGGCGGGCGATCGGCGAGACGTGGATGTGGTCGAAAACCAGGCGCCGCATCGGATCGACGGCATAGGTCAGCGGGTCGATCCTGTTCAACACCGTCAGCCAGCCGGGCAGCCCGCTGGCCGGGAACAGGGCGCCGGAGATGAAGAACATCGGCAT